>SYOX01000333.1 GCA_005804885.1 Pseudomonadota bacterium | reverse complement strand
GGATCCCGTCCCTATCGGGATCGGCAGTGACGAAGTAGGGCGTTTTGACTCTCATTCGACCGAGAGCAGCCCAAATTCAGGTGTGGTGCTGATGGCCGATGCCCTCTACCACGACATCGACCAAACCAATCAGCGTTCTAGAAACTCAGGGTGGGCTGCGCCCTGTCAGTCGCAGGCCTGCGCGCGACCGATGTCGACACCAGGGGGCGTGAAAACCCCAATCCACAGGCCCACTTCGACGCGCTGATCCTCCCCGGCGATCCGCTGTCGTCCGCCCGCCGGCCTGCGCCCAAGGGGCGTAGCCCGCCCGCGCCTCCAAGCCCCACCCGACGAGCCCGTCCCCCCTTGTGGGGGGCGGTGCGAGGAGCGTGGGGCGATCAGCGAGCGCGGCAGGACTTCAGGCTTCACTGAGCAAACCTGCCCTGGGATCAAGGGGGCGTATCAGGCCTTGGCAGGCAGCTCCAGGGTGAGCGTGGTGCCCTGACCCGGGGTGCTCTCGATGCACACGTCGCCTCCGTGCGTGCGCAGGCAACCGTAGACGATCGCCAGCCCCAGCCCGCCGGCGACGCTGCCCTGGGGATGGGTGGTGAAGAAGGGTTCGAAGGCGTGCTCAAGGATCTCCGGCGGCATCCCGGGGCCGTCGTCGCTGATGCGGATCTGGACCTTCTGCGGCTCCTGCCCCGACCTGACAGCCTCAAGCACCACCCCGATTCGACCCTCGCCCTCGGCAGCGACCAGCGCGTTCCGACACACCTCCAGGATCGCGCGGCCCAGCTGGGCCGCGTCGGCCTCGACCCTCGGCAGCGGGCCGCGCACCTCAAAAGACACCTCGACGCCTCGGGGCGCCGTGGACCTGAACTCCTCGACCAACGCCTCGATCAGCGGGGCCAGATCGACCTCGACGAGCTCAGGCGAGGGGCGCCGGGCGAGGCTGGCCAGCTTGAGCGCCAGCCCTCGACCCTGCCGACAGGCGTCGAGAATCCCCTTGAGATCCATGTGGTTGGGGTCCAACGGGTCCAGGCGCTCCTTGGCCGCCGTGGCGTGGCCCAGAATGGCGCCGAAGAGCACGTTGGTGTCGTGCGCCACCCCTGCGGCCATGGTCCCGACCGTCTCCATCCGCCGAGCCAGCGCCTCGGCCGCCTCGGCGCGGATGGCCTCGGCGCGATCCTCGACGAGCGCCTGGGCGCCGATGACCTCTCCGGCCGCGTTGAGGATGGGCGTGAGGTAGTAGCGCACCAGGGTGCTCTTGCCCCACTTCGTCTGGTAGGGGTGCTCGCAGGTGATCGTCTGGCCTTCCTCGATGCACCGGCGGATGTTGGCCGAGGCCCCCGAGGCGATCAGCGGCGGAAAGGTCAACATGTTGATCGCCCGGGTGGCCTCCGCCGAAGGAGAGCCGAGGATCTTGAGCAGCGCCGGGTTCAAGTCGATGATCTGGCCCGTGAGGTCCATCGACAGGATGCCCAGCGGCGCGTTCTCGACCAGCAGGCGCCAGCGCTCCCCCTGAGCCTGAAGCTCCAGGTTGGTCGTCTCCAGCTCGATCCCGATCGACTCGACCTGCTGCTGGAGCCGCTCGATCTGCTCGGAGCGATTTTCTTCGTCCATCGATCCCATATTCTCAAGCTCGTTTGCCCGATGACCGTCGACAGACGATCATGCGGTGGAGGAGGTAGATGCTGTATGAACACGTTCTAGCACAGCGAACCTGACCAACCCAAGCACTTGCCCTTCCCGACGAGAGCAGCTCGACCCCGAGAAGCCCGCCATGCTCCGTCACCTTGCGCCGCTCCTGCTCCTGCTCGGCTGCTCGGGCCCGACGAGCGCTCCGGCGACGTGACCCGGCCGCCGTCGATCTCCCCCACCCAGGACCCTCGCCCTCCGGCTCGCCGTCGCGGGCGGCGTCGTCCGCTTCTTCGGCGCCGCTTTCGAAAACGACCAGCCCGGCGTCGTCGTCGACGGCCTCGGCGTCAGCGCCCTGAGCGTCTTTCGCCTCTCCCGGATGGACGAGGCCGTCTTCATCGACAGCATGCACAAGCGGGCCTGCGACCTGGTCATCTTCCACACCGGCAGCAACATGTGGTCGCCCCAGGGACACCCGGGCTGGATGCGCACCGCCATTGATCGCACCCGCCGCGCCCTCGGCCCCGACGTCCCCATCCTCATCCTCTCGCCGCCCGACTTTGCCACCCGCAAGCTCCACGGCTTCCTCGAAGGACACCCCCGCATGGAACAGCGCACCCAGGAGAAGCGCCAGGCCGCCCAGGAGCTCAAGCTGGCCTTCTGGGACTTCTACGCCGCCATGAGAGGCCGCGGCTCCGTCCTCCAGTGGAGCAAGAAGGGCGTCGCGCGCCCCGACTTCATCCACTTCAAGCCCCGCTTCCACGACATCATGTGGGGCAACCTCGCCCGCGCCATGATGAAAGCCCTCTCCGAGCGTCAACTCTCCCCCAAGGCCAAGCCCTCACCCGCCTCATTCATCAAGATTACCGATGAATAATGCCCAGTCTCCATCAAAAACCTCGACAGCCCCTCGCAACAGCGCATCGGCGCGGCCTTGGGCCGCGTAGACATAGCACCAGGCCAGGACAGGAGAGGGCGGATCGGTGAGGCTGCCTTGTCCCCCGACGGGGTCTTCTGGTTCCTCGACGGGGTCTGATTGTTCCTCGACGGGGTCTTCTGGTTCCCCAACGGGGTCTTCTGGTTCCTCGACGGGGTCTTCTGGTTCCTCGACGGGGTCTTCTGGTTCCTCGACGGGGTCAGTTGTTCCTCGATGGGGTCTCTCGACGGGATCGGATTGCTCCTCGACGGGGTCTCCTCCAACGAGGTCTTCTTTTTGTTCAACGGGGTGTACCGAAACGACGAAGCGCCGATAGAGGCTTGTCGGGTCGCCAGGGCGGCAGCCTTCGTAATCGTCGAAGCGGGCCAGGGCGCCGTCGAGGTCGTCGAAGGTGAGCAGCTCGCCGTGGATGGGGCGGTCGTGGTCGGCCTGGAAGAGGGCGGGGTAGCCTTCAGGCAGGTGGAGCATGTCGTAGCCCCGGAGGATGGCCGGTCGGGCGCTGATGAGGCCGAGGGCCAGCGCCCGGTGTGGGGCGAAGCCGCTGCGGAGGGTGCCGTAGACGAAGACGCCTGTGGGATTGAAGGATGTTGCTTGCCAGTGCGGCATAAGATCGCCAAGTTTGCGGGCAGCGTGGGATATGGCGCTGCTGGAGCGCAGATCGCAGTCAAAAGGAGCGCCGTGGGACGGTTCACTGTCAAGAGGATGTTGGCGATCGGCGGGGTTGTCATGGCCCTGTCGAGCTGCGGGGGTGAGCCGGAGGAGCTCCCGCAGGTGGGGTGTCGGCTCAACTCGGATTGCGCGGTGGGGCAGGTTTGCAATGACGCGGGGCAATGCGAGGCCGACGAGGGAGGGTGTCAGGGGCCTCAATGCCCTTGCACGTTGGACGCGGATTGTCCGACGGGGCAGGCGTGCGACGTGGACAGCGGGGCGTGCTTCGCGCTGGAGTGCCTCAAGACTGGGGACTGCGACCTGGGGCAGATCTGCCAGGGGGGGCGCTGCCTCACGGACCTGGAGGCCGATCGGGACAGGGACGGCGTCCCCGACGCCGAGGACCGATGCCCGGAGATCGAGGACGTCGATCAGGCGGACAACGACGGCGACGGCGACGGCGACGCGTGTGACGGCGACGACGACAACGACGCGATGCCAGACGCCCTGGACAACTGCCCGCTGATCGCCAACGCGGCCCAGGGTGACGCCAACGTCGACGGCCTCGGCAATGCCTGCGATCCGGAGGTTTCGGGCACGACCGTGATCGGCCGGGTGGACTTCTCGGCGGCGGGCGATCCCGACACTGGGCAGGCCCGCGTGTTCATCACGGGCCGACAGGAGCCCGTCTCGATCGACGAGCAAGGGGGCTTTGTTTTTGACAGCGCGCTGGCCGAGGGGGGCCGCTTCACGCTGCAGGTGCTGTGGCCAGGCTTCAAGCCCTTCACGGGCACCTTCGAGGCGCCGGTCAACGTCGAGGTCTTTGAGGTCGAGGTGGTGGCGCTGGAGCTGGCGCCGGCGACGATGGTGGGCTCTGCGCGCCTCCAGGGTCAGGGCGATCACGGCGACATCATCGTGCAGGCCTTCATCGGCGACGCTCTGGTGGCCGAGTCTCGCACCGACGAGGGCGGCGCCTGGGCGCTGGTCGCGGTCGAGACCGACATCCGCCTGCGCTTCTCCAGGCGCGCGTATCTGCCCGAGACGCTGGCGGCGAGCTGGGACGCGGACGAGGCCCGCTTCGAGGTGGATGGGGAGCCCTTGAGCGCCTTTGACGGGATCGAGCTGCGGCCCAACCTCAACGCCGCGCTGACCGGCCAGCTCTCCTCGCCGGTCGCGGATTTGAGCTGGGTGGGGGCGGTGAGGCTGAGCGGGGTCAGCGGCGTGGTCACCGCGTCGATCGACAGCCAGGGGGGCTTCCGCTTTGACGCGCTTCAGCCAGGCGCGTGGCAGATGGAGATCGCCGCAGCGGGGCACGCCCCATACTCGGCCGCCTTGTCCCTGAATGTGGGCGAGAACACGTTGGCGGAGATCGCGCTGGCGCTGGATCGATCGCGGATCCTGCGCGGGGTGGCCCGTCTGGAGGGGCGCGCCGACCACGGGGGCGTGGTGGTCCAGGCCAGCGTGGACGGCACGCCCGTCGGATCGGCGCTGACGGGGGCCGACGGGTCCTTCGCGTTGACGACGGCGGCGCTGGATCATGACCTGAGCTTCTCCAAGGAGGCCTTCGAGGCCGCCGCCGTCCGGGCGACCTGGGATGGCGCCGAGGGGCGCTTTGAGATCGGGGCGGCGCCGGCCGAGCAGACGCCGACGCTGCTGGAGGCCGATCGGAGCGCCTCGCTTCAAGGGTTGGTGCGCACGCCGACGGGCCTGCCGGGGATCGCCGTGGCGCGGCTGGTGGGCCAGCACGAGGTGCTGCTGGCCCTGGTGCGGCAGGACGGAGGGTTCATCTTCGACGCCGTCCAGCCCGGCCTCTACCTGTTGGAGGTCAGCGCTCAGGGGCACATCACGGTCACGACCCCGGTGGCGCTGGCCTCGGGCGAGGCCGCCGAGCTTGAGGGGCCCGTCGAGCTGAGGCTGGAGAACGGGCAGGAGGAGCCTCAGGGGGTGCCGCTGTCTGGAGGGGCGCGCCTTGCAGGGCGAGGTCGCCACGGGGGGATCGTGGTGGAGGCGAGGGTCGGGGGCGCGCTGGTGGGCTCGGCCATTACGAACGACGAGGGGGGCTTTGGCTTTCTGGCTGCGCGCCTGAGTTACACGCTGCGGTTTTCGGCCGAGCACTTCGTGTCGCCGCCGCCTGTGGAGGTGCTCTGGGACGAGGAGGAGGAGCGCTTCGAGGTCCAGGGCGCGCCCGTGGACCCGCTGGCGCCGCTGGCCACGCTCCAGCCAGACACCAGCGCGACCTTGAGCGGGTCGGTGACCAGCAGCATCGAGGGCCTGGACTTCTCGGCCATCGCCACGATCCGGCTCATCAGCGACGGCGGCCAGCGGCAGATCGGCGCGCAGGCCAGGGGGGGCTTCCAGTTTGTCCTCGTCCAGCCGGGGTTGCACATCCTTGAGATCGAGGTCGACGGCCACCTGCCCGTCTCGCGGGCGATCGTGCTGGAGTCGGGGGACAACGCCCTGGCGCCCATCGCGCTGGTGCCCGAGTTCGAGGCCCCTGAGCAGGCCGCGGTCATGCGGGGTCAGGCGCAGCTCCAGGGGCGGTCGAGCCACGCCGGGATCGTGGTGCAGGCCTTCGTCGGGCAGAGCCTCGTGGGGGCGTCGGTGACGGATCAGAGCGGCGACTTCGTGCTGTCGGCCGCTCGCCTGGACCACACGCTGCGCTTCGTGCGCGAGGATTACGGGGTCGAGTCGCTCGATGTGGTCTGGAGCGAGGCGCGCGAGCGCTTCGAGGCGGCGGGGCGGGCGCTGGAGGGCTTCGGCCCGGTGGCGCTCCGCCCGCTGCTCAACGCGGGGCTGCGCGGTCGCTTGACGAGCTCGGTCGAGAACCTCGACTTCGCCCAGGTGGGCGTGCGCATCGAGCTCGTCGGCGAGCAGGGGCCAGCGCCGCCGCCGACGCGCAATGTGGACGCCTTCGCCTTCGCCCAGCTCCAGCCGGGGCTCTATGGGATCCAGATCGCGGTCGACGGGCACGTCCCCCACGCCGCGGTGGTGCGCCTGGACGCCAACGAGACGCTGGACATGGGGGACATCGCGCTGTCGGAGCAATCCGAGCGGCCCGAGACGGCCGTGGTGCTCGTGGGCCGCGCTCGCCTGGACGACGGCGCGGAGCCCTCGGGGATCCTCGTGCGCCTGCTTCAGAACGGCGTCCCGGTGGCCACGGGGCTGACCGACGCGCAAGGGGGCTTTGGCTTTCTGGCCTCGCGGGTCAACTACCGCCTGGAGATGACGCGGGAGGGCTACGGGCCCCAGCCGGTGACCGTGGACGTGATCTGGAACCGCAACAGAGAGCGCTTCGAGGTCGGCGGACAGCCCCTCGAAGACTTTGACGGCGCCGTGCTGGCGCGGATCACGGGCCAACTGACGATCACGGTGAGCATCTCGCCGGACTGGATCCCCCAGGCCCAGCGCACCGCGCGGGTACGCGTCGTAGGACAGGGGCGCGAGGTCAGCGATGAGGGGGTCGGCCACGACGCCCCGGTGGCCTTCCAGGATCTGCCCTCGGGCTCCTACGTCGTCTTCGTCGAGCGCCAGGGCTTCTCCTCCGCTCAGGCCGTCGTGGCGCTCAACGCCGACGAGGACAACCCCAGCGTCGCGCTCCAGATCAACCTCGTGGAGCTGTCCGCCGCCGGCCTCGACCTGCGCGGCGTGGCGCTCTCGGCTCAGGATCTGAGCGGTATCTCCTTGATCGGCGCCAACTTCTCGGGCGTCGACCTGAGCGGCCAGGATCTGCGGGGCCTGGATCTGTCGGGGACCAACCTGACCAACGCCGACCTGACGGCCGCCAACCTGACCTGCGCGCGCATGGACGGCGCCAACCTCTTCGGCGCAAGCCTCGCCAGCGCCAGCCTTCTGGACACCAGCCTGCGCTTCGCAACCCTGGCCTCGGCCAACTTGACCCAGGCGCGCTTCTCGGACGCCGACGGCCCCGTCGTGTGCCAGGGCCCAGGCGCGCCCAACCCGCAGATCCAGCCCCTCTTCACCGGCGCGATCCTCACCCAGGCCATCCTCACCGGCGCCGACCTGCGCGGCGCCGACCTGCGCGGCGCCGACCTGAACTACACCTCGCTGGGCGGCGCCGACCTGTCGGGGGCCAACCTGTCGGGCGTGACGATGATCCTGGCCAACCTCAGCGCCGCCTCCCTGCGCGACGCCACCCTCGACGGCGCCGTGCTGCTCAACGCCATCATGCTCTCCACCGACGCCACCCGCGCCTCGATGCGGCGAGCCCTGCTCAACAGCGCCATCATCGAGCAGGCCAACTTCCGCGACGCCGTCCTGATCGAGGCCAACTTCAACGGCACCACCATCGTCCGCACCCAGATGCTCGGCGCCGACGCCACCGGCGCCCGCTTCGTCGGCGTGGCCTTCAGCGGCCAGCGCGACATCGACGGCGAGCTCCGCGGCGTCATCTTCGACGGCGCCGAGCTCGTCGGCGCCCTGTTCAACAACACCGACATGACCGCCGCCAGCTTCATCGGCGCCGACCTGCGCAGCGCCACCTTCGTCTCGGCAGACTTCGGCGATCCCAACAACGGCTTTGCCGACTTCCAAGGCGCCGATCTGACCACCGCCTCCCTCGTCGGTGCCGACCTGCGCGGCGTCAACTTCTCGGACGCCGACCTGAGCTTCGCCAACCTCTCGCGCTCCAAGACCGCCGGCTCGACCCTCGATCGCGCGCGCTGGGACGGCACCACCTGCCCAGACCGGAGCAACTCGGACGAGAGCGGCAACACCTGCCTCGGCCACCTCTACAGCGGCGCCGCCTGCCAGATCCGCCCCGGCGTCCAGTGCGCCGACGCCAACCTCGAAAACGCCGACCTGCGCATGGCCAACCTCCAGGGCGCAGACTTGAGCAACTCGAGCTTCTTCGGCGCCGATGTCCGCGGCGCCAACTTCGCTGGCGCGACCCTCGGAGGCGTCCTCGGATCAAACTTCAGCGGCGCGCTGATCGACAGCGCCAACTTCGCCAACGCCTCCATGATCCGCGTCAGCTTCTCCAACCTCGACGCCCGCGACGTCAACTTCATGGACACCCAATGGGGCGGCAACGGCGTCTTCAACGCCACCTGCGACCGCTGCAACCTCGCCGGCGCCCAGCTCCCCTTCATGGACACCGACGAGTTCGAGGCCTTCTTCGTCGAGCCGCTCTACGACAGCCAGTCCGCCTTGCCCGAGGTCAACCTGGAGGGCCTCGGCGCCATCCTCATCCCCGACGGCCTCACCGCCGTCCTGCCCGGCGTCTTCATCATGGGCTCGCCCGGCAGCGAGCTGGGCCGCCGCGACACCGAGAACCCCCAGCACACCGTCGTCATCTCCCGCGCCTTCCTCATGGGGCGCCGCGAGGTGACCCAGCGCCAATGGCTCGACGCCCTCGGCGTCAACCCCTCCGAGGGCGTCGGCGACAACCGCCCTGTCGAGTCCGTCAGCTTCCCCATGGCGCTGGCCTTCTGCAATGCCCAATCCGTCGCAGACGGCCTGACGCCCTGCTACGACCTGTCCCAATGCACCGGCGCCCCCTCCCAGACGACCTTCAACTGCCCCGACGAGGTCGCCGTCGACCTGGACTGCCAGGGCTGGCGGCTGCCCACCGAGGCCGAGTGGGAGTTTGCCTACCGCGCAGGGAGCCGCCTCGCCTTCCACAACGGCGACCTCACCGTCCCGCTCGGGGACGACCCCAACCTCAACCTCATCGGCTGGTACAACGAAAACGCCCAGGACACCCAAAACGTCGGCCTGCTGCTCCCGAACGCCTGGGGGCTCTTCGACATGAGCGGCAATGTCTTCGAATGGGTCTTCGACTGGGAGAACTTCGACTACTTCAACCGCCAGTTCGTCGTCGATCCCCTCATCCAGGACAAGCCCTCGCCCTTCACCACCAACCGCATCGTCCGCGGCGGCAGCTTCCTCAGCCTCGCCCAGAACTCCCGGGCTGCCTTCCGAGACGACTTGCTGACCACCTTCCGAAGCTCCGACACCGGCCTGCGGATCGTCCGCACCTTGCCATGATCATCGCCGACGGCCCTGACGATGGCCGACAGCGGCGCGGCGCCCCATCGGACCTTTGGATCTCACCGCAGCGACCCGCGCCCAAGACCGAGAGCGAGAGCCCATGACCTTCATCGATCCGCCAGCCTTGCCGGACTTCATCGCGCCGATGCTGCCCTTCGAGCGCCGCGCGTGGCGCTTCGAGGAGGGGATCGAGGCCGGGCGTATGATGCACCTGATCGACTGCGGGCCACGGGACGGTCGGGTCGTCTGGATGCAGCACGGCAACCCGACGTGGTCCTTCCTGTGGCGCAAGGTGATCGGGCCGCTCAGCGCGCGGGGCTACCGGTGTGTGGCGCCGGATCTGCTCGGCTTCGGGCTCTCGTCAAAGCTCCCGTCCATCGCGGATCACGGGCTGGCGCGGCACGTCGATTCGCTGGCGGTGCTGTTGGAGGCCCTTGAGGTCGACGCGATCACGCTGGCGGGGCAGGACTGGGGCGGGCCGATGATCACGGGGCTCGGGGCGCGCTTCCCCGATCGGATCTGCGGGGTCGTGCTGGGCAACACGTCGGTGCTGGCGCCCTCCAGGCCGCGGGGGACGGCCTTCCATCGCTTTGCCCGCGCGCCGCTGATCAGCGACCTCGTCTTTCGGGGGCTGGGGCTGCCGCAGGCCGCGCTGTGGAGCGCCCAGGGCGACAGGGGCTCGATCCGGGGCGAGGTGTCCAAAGCCTATCGGTGGCCGCTGCGGCGCCTCAAGGATCGGAGCGGCCCGCTGGCGCTGGCGCGCATGGTCCCGGACAGCCTCGATCACCCCAGCATGGGGCCTATCAGGGCCGGCGAGGGCTGGCTCAAGGGCTTTGCGGGGCCGATGGAGCTGGTCTGGGGCGAGCGCGATCCGATCCTGGGTCAGATCGCGGGGCGGCACGAGGCGGCCTTCCCGGAGGCGCCCATGACCCGCACCCAGGCGGGCCACTTCCTCCAGGAGGAGGTCCCCGACGACCTGGTGGCGGCCATCGAGCGCGTATGCGAGAGGGGGAGAGCGTGAAGAACTCCAAGGCCGCCGATCAGATCATCTTGTACGACGGGGTCTGCGGCGTCTGCCACAGGGTCGTCCAGATCCTGTTGAAGATCGACCGAAGCGGGGTCTTCATGTTCGCGCCCCTCCAGGGCGACACGGCGGCGGCGCTGCGGGCCGCGCACCCCGAGATCCCGGCGGACATCGACACGGCGGTCTTCATCGACGGCGGGCGCGTACACCTGCGCTCCAAGGCCGTCTTGATGGCCGCCGCGCACCTCCCCTGGCCCTGGCGGGCCGGCTACTGGCTGCGCTGGATCCCGGCCCCGATCGGGGATCTGCTCTACCGGGCCGTGGCCGCCGTCCGCTACCGGATCTTCGGTCAGGTCGACGCCTGCACCCTGCCCTCGCCTCAAGAACGCGCCCGCTTTCTGCCCTGATCCTGACCCCGAACAGGTCAAAGTCGACGGCCCGCGCTGGCCTCCCAGGCCAAAAGGCTTGCACTTCTGGCGTTCAGACGAGATCCTGCAGGAGATCCGTGGAGGGCGCCGCCAGACCCCACGCCTCTCGCGTGGCGTTGAAGCTTGAGAGGAGCCAGGGATGAGGAGAGACACAGCGGCGATCGCCGCGCTGTTGGGGGCCACCCTCCTGTCCTGCGGGACGCACAAGGAGGTCACCTACCCTCCAACCGCCTCGATCCGCGTCGAGGCGCGCACGCTGGCCCGCAACCCGATCCGGACGCCCTGCGTGCCAGGGCGTGCGTGCGGCCCCATCGAGATCGACGAGTTTCCATTTGAAGATCAACGAGATACGAGGCTCATCCGGGAGAGCGACCTGAACGCCTACGGGTGCACTCCAGGGAAGGACCACTCGGGCTCGGAGGTGATCTACAGCTTCGAGGTGCCCCAGCGCAGCATCCTGGTGGTGGATCTGGACGACTCGCCGGACGACGGGGTGGACATCGACCTTGTCCTGATGACGTCGTTGGACGAGCGGTCCTGCCAGGTTCGCGGCAACCGCTCGATCCGCTCGGTGATCGACCCAGGGCGCTACTTCCTGGCGGCAGACACCTTCGTGGACTCGGCTGGGACGGCCAAGGCGGGGCCTTACAAGCTGGCCGCGCGCCTGGACTTCATGCCCAGGGACGCCTGCGCGATGAGGACCGAGGCGCTGCCGATGCGCTGGAAGGAGTGCGCCGAGGGGATCGACTGCACTGAGGTCAAGGACAAGAACGGGGAGAGCGTCCGGCACCTCGGGTTGCCCGCGGTCGGCCCGGTGGTCAAGGAGGCCCACCTGGTCACGGTCGAGGACGCGTTCGATGACAGGGCGTGGCCCAGGAGCGGCGATCAGAACATCGAGGCGCACTACGCGCGCGCTCAGGAGGAGTTCGGGCTGGAGATGCTGCTCGAAGAGCCCTGGGCGCCCTCCGGGGAGGGCGGCTCGCGGTGGGGTCAGGGCTCGACGGGCAAGCCGGTGCCGGTGCTGGAGGAGATGTGGTACATCACGATGAACTGGAAGACGCGGCCGGCGCCGGGCACCCGGATGATCGTGATGAACCCGCTCAACGGCAGGGCGGTCGTGGCGGCGGCGGGCTATGAGACAGGTCCAGGCTCGCCGACGGCGATCGCGGGCGTCTCCGAGGAGATCCACATGATGCTGGGCACGACGCACCGGGACGCGCTGATGATCGGCTTCGCCGTCGAGCAGGGGCTGCCCTTCGGCCCCATCCTGTGCCAGTCCCCGTAAGGCCCCCTCCCTGATCGCGCCTTGAAGCCGCAGCGCCTCGCGTCGATCGGGTCCAGGGCGTCGCCGCCCTGCTGCCCGACGCGCCAGGAGCCGCCCGCAGGTCATGCCGCAGGCGATGGTCAGAGCGGCGTTGATGTCTCCGACGGGCTGCCCGGCGTCAGCACCTCAAGGCCGACGAAAACTCATGATTTCATGGATGATTCTCGCGGCGGCACGCCCTGCGGCGTGCCTGCGTCGAGCGGCCCATCAGGGGCGAAGGGCGTGCATCCTTGAGGGCGCGGCGTCATCATCGCAGGGTCGGGCTGATTCGGGCGGGCTTCAGGGTCCGGCGCGAGGCGAGAGCAAGCGGAGGTTGTCGTGGGTGAGATGGCGTACCTGATCGCGAACGTGTCGGTGGTGCCGGTGTGGCTGCTGCTGGTGTTCGCCCCCCGGGCCAGGATCACCGAGCGCATGGCGTCCACGCCGCTCATCCCGGCGCTCCACGCCGCGCTCTACGTCGCGCTGCTGGTGGGGTCGATGGCCATGGGCGGCGGCGGCGACCTCTCGTCGCTGGCGGGGCTGCGCCAGGCCTTCCAGAGCGACACGGTGCTGCTGCTGGCCTGGGTGCACTACCTGTGCTTCGACATGGTGGTGGGCATGTGGCTCTACCGCGACGCCCGCCGGCTTGGGATCACCTGGTGGGCGGCGGGCCCGTGCCTGGTGGGCACGCTGATGTTCGGGCCTGCTGGCTTTCTGGGCTACGCCGTCGCCCGGCGGATCATGGTCGGCGCTGTCGCCTGGGACAAGCCGGCGACCTGAGGGGCTTCGCGGAGAGGAGGATCGAAGGGGGGGTGGCGGGCTGGGGCGTCGAGCGCCAGGGAGGCTACTCGCTGATGAAGAGCAGGCCGAGGCACATCTCGTCGCCGGAGCCCTCGCCGAGGCCGATCTGCTCGTCGGAGCCGGAGTTGTCGTAGCGGCAGGTCAGGCGGACGACGCCGCTGGTGGGCAGCGCGACGGGCTCCTTGAACCAGTAGCCCCGCTGCCAGTTGAAGTCCCAGCGCGGCATGTCGATCAGGCAGGCGCCGCCCTCCTTGATGGTGGTCGTGGGGTTGGCGGGCGAGCCGGAGGTCTCGGTGGGCAGCACCTCGATGCTGATGTGCTGGCCGGTCAGGTGCATGTGAGGGGCGACCGACCAGATGCGCAGCGGGCCGTCGGTCTGGTAGTAGAAGTCCTGCTGGACGCAGCCGCTCTTGCCGACGTCCTCCAGATCCGCAGCGGAGCGGATGGTGTCCACGTTGGTGCCTCCCTCGGGGGGGGGGGCCATGCCGGGGCCGGTCAGCGCGTAGATGGTGTCGCAGGTCTCGGCCTCGATGCCGTTGACGCGCGGGGGGATGATGAAGGGCAGGTTGCCGATGAAGATGTTCTGCCCTTCGATCTCGGGCTCCTCGCCCTTGGGGAGCATCCACAGGTCGATGGCGGACTGATCGTCGCCCATGCCGCCTTCCGCGAGGTTGTAGTGCATCTGGACGACGAAGAGGGTGCCGGCGGGCAGGCGCATGGCGGTGCCCTCGGGCAGCGCGACGGTGTCGGCGCCGGGCGCCCAGGCGGCGGCGACGCCCTGGCCATCGAGGCGGATGCCGCCGAAGCACTTGTAGCCAGGCGCCTCGTCCTCGGCCTCCAGGTTCTCGATCATGGCGAGGTTGTCGGGCGTGCCGGGGGCGGTGAAGGCGATCAGGTGGTGGAGGACGGCGCGGTTGTCGGGCTTGACGTTCCAGCCAAAGAGGAAGCGGTCCTCTTCGAGCCCGGGGTCGACGACGAAGCATCGGAAGTCGTCGTCGACGGCCTGATCGGGGGTGTAGCGCGCGCCGGCCTTGATCTCCATGGTGGGGGGGGTGTCGGCAAGGCGCTCGATGCCCAGCTCGGAGCGGCGCGGCTCGGGGGCGACGAACTCGGTCGGATCGCCGAGCTGGGTGCCGCCGTCCATCCAGCCGCTGAAGGTGTCGATCTCGACCTGCGACAGGCTGATGTCGTCGCGAAAGTCGCCGCAGCCCTCGCTGGTGTCGGCCTGCCAGGGGGGCATGGTGCGGTTCTCGATGGAGGCGACGATCAGCGGGGCGAGCTGCTTGACCTTCTCGACGTCGGTGAAGTCCAGCGCGGCCGGCGCCACGCTCTTGCCGTCGTGGCAGGAGATGCAGTTGGCCTCCACCAGCGGCCGGACATCCTTGTGGTAGGTCAAGGCGTCGCTCGGGGCCTCCGGCTCATCCTCGACCACCGGCGCCGGCTTCGGCTCATCCGAGCAAGCCGTCAGCCCCACCAAAAGGCCCAACCCTACGCCCCAGACGCCCGCCTTGACTCCAGACAACCGCATACTCCCTCTCTTTCGCCCGAACATGTTCAAACCTCCAAAGACCCGAACAGCAGATTAGGCATGGCGGCACCCGGTGTCAAAGCAGCCTTTGCTCGGTCTTGGTCGATGAGGCGAGGTGAGCCAGACCATCCACCCAAGATGCGCCGAGGGGCCGATCGAGGCGGCGATTTTGCACCAGCGGTCTGTCTTCTTTCAGGATAAGGGCTTTGGCGGTTGCCGGGATCAGGGAGGGGCAGTACCTTGGGAGGTGGTGTTCGGGTGTGCTTGAGGTTTTTTACGTTGGCGGCAAGCCCGCCAGGCTATCCAAGCCCGCACTCAACCTGGAGTTTTCACAAATGACCCACCTTCATCGATCAGCCGTTTTCGTGGGCAGGCTCTCCATCATCGCGCTGCTCTGTGTGCAGGGGGTGGGCTGCGGAGAGACGGACGCGCCCGGTCAGTCGTCCGCCGATCAGGACCCGTGCAATGGCGACTGCCCGGACGCAGGCGAGGGGGACGCGGGAGAGGGGTCGCCGGAGGCCGAGCCGGAGTCGATCGATCGGGATCGGGACGGGGTGCTCAACGATGCGGACAACTGCCCTGACGCGGCCAACGCCGATCAGGCCGACGCGGACGCCGATACGGTCGGTGACGTGTGCGACAGCTGCCTCTTGGTCGCCAACCTCAACCAGCGCGACAGCGACGGCGACGGCGTCGGCGACGCCTGCCAGGATCAGCCCGTGGAGGGCGACGCGGACGCGGACGAGGTCGACGACGCGGCGGACAACTGCCCCGACGCGGCCAACGCCGATCAGGCCGATGCCGACGCCGATGGCGTCGGGGACGTGTGCGACAGCTGCCCGGACGTGGCCAACGTCAGCCAGCGCGACAGCGACGGCGACGGCATCGGCGACGCCTGTCAGGCGCCGCCGGACAGGGACGGGGACGGGATCGAGGACGACGCGGACAGCTGCCCCGACGTGGCCAACCCCGCCCAGGAGGACCCGGACAGGGATCGGCGCGGCTCGGCGTGCGACAACTGCCCGTCGGTGGCCAACTTTGATCAGGCCGACGCCGATGAGGACGGCGTCGGCGACGCCTGCCAGGACCTCGAAGGCTTCGACGATGAGGACGGCGACGGGGTGTCGGACCTGAGCGACAACTGCCTGGGCGTGGTCAACCCCAACCAGGCCGATCAGGACGCCGACAGGCTCGGGGACGCGTGCGACAACTGCCCGTCGGTGGCCAACTTTGACCAGACCGACGCGGACGAGGACGGGGTCGGCGACGCCTGCTCGGGCGGCGATCCGCGCCTGGATGCCGACGAGGACGGCGTCCCCGACGGCCTGGACAGCTGCCCCTCCGTCGCCAACGCCGATCAGGCCGACGTCGACCGGGATCGCGTCGGGGACGTGTGCGACAACTGCACCTCCATCGCCAACGCCGATCAGGCCGACGCCAACAACGACGGGCTCGGCGACGCCTGCGTCGAGGCCAACCCCGATCCCTTGCGCGACACCGACAGCGACGGCGTCCCCGATCTGATCGACGGCTGCCGGCTGATCCCCGATCCCGATCAAGCCGACGCCGACGGCGACAGGATCGGCGACGCGTGCGACAACTGCCCCACCATCGCCAACGCCGATCAGACCGACGCCGACGCCAACAGCATCGGCGACGCCTGCTCGGGCCTGGATGACGACACTGACACCGACGGGGATCTCATCGGCGACCTGAGCGACAACTGCCGCCTCGCCCCCAACGCCGATCAGCGCGACGGCGACGGCGACGGGCGCGGCGACGCCTGCGACAACTGCCCCGAGGCGGCCAACTTTGATCAGGTCGACCTCGACCAGGACGGGAGCGGCGACGCCTGCGAGGGGCTGCCGGGCTCCGGCGACCCGCCGCGCAGCCGCGACGCCCTGTGGGCCGACTTCGCCGACGACCCCAACGCCCAGGGCACCGAGTGCAACGACGGCATCGACAACGACGGCGACAGCCTCATCGATCAAAACGACCCCGGCTGCGCCAGCCCGTGCGACACCTCCGAGGCCGCCGACGTCTTTGGCAACCGCCCCACCTGCCTGCCCGGCGACAACGCCTGCCTCGGCTCCAACAACCCCCGCTGCCTGGTCGAGTGCTTCTTCGACGGCGACAGCGGCAGCGGCAATGACCACGAGTGCCAGCCCTCGCCCGGCTGCGACTGCTACGGCTGCTGCGGCGGCTTCAGCCTGGTGACCAACGCGCCCTGCGAGCCGGACTTCAACTGCTACAACTTCGGCTGCGGCATCTGCAACACGCTGCTCGACCCCGACTGCGCCGCCCTCTGCCCCGACTGCCCCGAGCAATGCGACGGGATCGACAACAACTGCGACGGCCAGATCGACGAGATCTGCCTGCCGGACTGCAACCCCTCCGCCGAGATCTGCGACGGGGTCGACAACGACTGCGACGCGCTCGTCGACGAGGGCTGCGACGACTGCGACCCCGAGATCTGCGACGGCATCGACAACGACTGCGACGACCTCATCGACGAAGGCTGCCCCATCTGCGACGGGGCCGAGATCTGCGGCGACGGCCTCGACAACGACTGCAACTCGTTGATCGACGAGGGTTGTGGCGACTGCGGCCTGGAGGTCTGCGACGGGATCGACAACGACTGCGACGACCTCATCGACGAGGGCTGCCCCGTCTGCACCCCGAACCCCGAGCTCTGCAATGGGATCGACGACGACTGCGACGGCCAGATCGACGAGGGCTGCGTCGAGTGCGGCGCCGAGACCTGCAACGGGATCGACGACGACTGCGACGGCCTCACCGACGAGGGCTGCCCCACCTGCTTCCCCGCCCCCGAGCTCTGCAACGGGGTCGACGACGACTGCGACGGCGTCATCGACGAGGACTGCGTCGAGTGCGCCCCGCGCCCCGAGGCTTGCACCGGGGTCGACGACGACTGCGACGGCCAGATCGACGAGGGCTGCCCCACCTGCTTCCCAGCCCCCGAGCGCTGCAATGGCCGCGACGACGACTGCGACGGCCTCGTCGATGAGGACTGCGAGGGCTGCACGCCCTCGCCCGAGATCTGCGACGGCCTGGACAACGACTGCGACGGCCTGCTGGACGAGGACTGCCCCACCTGCTTCCCCGCCCCCGAGCTCTGCAATGGTCGCGACGACGACTGCGACGGCGTCGTCGATGAAGGCTGCCGCGACTGCGAGCCCTCCTCCGAGATCTGCGACGGGCTCGACAACGACTGCGACGGCCTGACCGACGAGGGCTGCTACGACTGCGATCCTGGCGTCGACCCCGAGATCTGCGACGACGGCCTCGACAACGACTGCGACGGCCTCATCGACGAGGGCTGCGGCTGCATGCCCGAGCCGGAGATCTGCGGCGACGCCCTCGACAACGACTGCGACAGCCTCGTCGACGAGGGCTGCCCCGACGTCGGCTGTCAGGCCGAGCTTGAGATCTGCGACGGGCGCGACAACGACTGCGACGGCATCATCGACGAGGGCTTTGACCGCGACGGCGACGGCCACACGCCTTGCGGCGGCGACTGCAACGACCGCAACCCGGCCATCCACCCCGACGCGCCGGAGATCTGCAACGGGCTCGACGACGACTGCGACGGCCTCATCGACGAGGGCGCCAACTGCGGTTGATCGCCGCCCTCGCCGGAACTCTTCGGCGATCGACCGCCGAGGATCTCGTCGAACATGCCGTACTTGTTATGAATTTGACGATAGCGGCCTCGGCCCGCGCTCACCCGCCGGAGGGTGGGACGCAGGCCTTGCGGCCCTTGGCGTCGTCGATGAAGGTGATGCTGGAGGAGCAGTTGGCCTCGTCGGCGGCCTCGCGGTTGGTGTTGCAGTCGTCCTTGTTGCCGCAGACGAGGAAGCAGTAGTTCTGGCCGTCGTCGTGGGTGACGCAGGCCGAGCCGGCGGGGCAGCCCGCGTCGTCCTCGCAGCCCTGGACGCCGCAGTAGCCGCCCTTGAACTGGGTCAGGCAGCTCTGCCCCTCCTCGGTGCAGTCGTCGTTGGCGGCACAAGACGCGCCGACGCCGAGCCTGTCGGCCTCGCTGCCATTGTCGCTGCCCCCGCACCCGACCGCGAAGACCACCAGAACCAGGCACGACAATCCTTTGAACAGACCCATGCTCACACCTCCTTTTGAGATCGCCACCGGGTCCAGTAGAGCACGCCCGTTGTGTGGAGACAAACAAGAAGGCGCCTGGCCGCGCGCCTTGGCCCTGATGATGCCGACCGCGTTGGGGTTCGGAGACAAACCGGAGGGAGCCTTGCCCCGGGCCGCGCCTCGCGTCACCTTGAGGGCGAGATCGACACAAGGGGGTGGTGATGATGGGTTGGGCGGCGCTGGCCTTTGCGATCCTCGTCGGGGCGTTGACGGGTTGGGTGCTGTGGTCGCGGCGAGGGGTGCGGTGGTCGATGCCCTCGGGGGAGGAGCGGGTGTTGGCGTTGAGTGTGCGGGTCGTGGGGGGCTCGGGGCCGGCCGTGGTGCTGCTGCACGGCCTGGCGGGCTCGGGGCGCTACTTCGGGGCGCGCTTTGACGCGCTGGGTCAGGGAGGGCGGCTGCTGGTGCCGGATCTGCTGGGCTTCGGGCGATCGCCGAGGCCGGCGGGGGCGCAGTACAGCGTCGAGGAGCACGTCGGGGCGGTGGCCGAGGTGATCGAGGCGCTGGCCCCTGGCGGGCCGGCCTTGATCGCGGGGCACTCGACGGGGTGCGTGGTGGCGCTGGGTCTGGCGGTGATGCGGCCGGAGCTTGTCTCGGGCGTGGTGGCCTTCTGCCCGCCGGTCTACCGGGACGCGGCGCACGCGAAGGCGCGGATCGGGGCCATCGGCAAGAGGGTCGAGATGTTCGCGCTGGAGACGCCGATGGCCAGGGCGACCTGCCGCTGGATGTGCGAGCACCGGGAGGCGGCGGGGGTGCTGGCGCAGCTCTTGCGCCCCGATCTGCCTGCGCCGATCGCCCGCGACGGCGTCCAGCACACCTGGGCGTCCTACTCGGGCACGCTCAAGCGGGTGGTCCTGCAGGGGCACGCCAGCGCGTGGCTGTCGGAGATCTCCGTCCCTGTGCGCTTGATCGCGGGGGATCGCGATCCGGTCACGGACCTGGAGCTGCTGCGCTCTCTGGCGGCGTCCAACCCCTTGATCCAGCTGGAGATCTGGCCGGGCGACCACGACCAGCCGCTCAGAGATCCCGATCGCTGCGTCGCGGCGCTGCTGGCGGCCCGTTGACGCCCGGTCACCCACGCCAGCCCACGGGAATTCGATGGGCTTGAATCATCCCTCTGGTCCCCACCGACCTCCACCGATGGACAGCCATGAACGAACACACACACACCGAGCACATCGCCGAGGACGTCGTCCGACGCGATCGGTTGACCGCAGCGGTCACGACGACCGTGATGCATGTCGGCATGGTCGTCGGCGTCGTCTTCAACCGCTGGGACGCGGGGGCCAGCGTCGTCGGCGTGCTCCTCGACAGCCTGGTGGCCTGGGTCGTGTGGCTCGGGGTCTATCTGCACTTGCGGCCGACGAGCGGCACCAAGGAGGTGATGGCGAAGACCTTTGTGGGCTTGTCCCTCGGCGTGTGGGGCTTCATCGCCATGTTCAAGGCGGTGACGGTCGAAGATGTCTCCCTCCTGGCGGTGACGTGGGGGATCCTTGAGGGTGCATCGAACTTGGGTGGCATCGACGGTGAAGCGGGCGGCATCTTGTTGGTCATCCTCGCGGTGGTGCTGCTCATCGCCTCGTTGTTCTTCCTCGGGCAGATCCTCGTCGACATGTCCCCCGTCGACGTTGGCTTTCTCAGCGCCAGCGTGGTGGTGCTTCGGGGTATCCAGGTGGCCCGCTACCTCGCTCGCCACAAACACGGCACCGTCAGCGAGAAAATCATCGACGCCGAAGACCACCTCTCAGAGCTCTGTCTGCACGTCTTTACCAAAGGCTGGACGGGCGCACTGATCATGGGCCTCTTCGTCGAGCTCGAGGTCCCGCTCATCTGGGTCTACCTCGCCTGGAGTTGGGCCTACGACGTGTTCTTGCGCGAATGGCTGTGGAGCCGTCTGGGCGGTCGCGTGAAGTCGAAGCTGTTGGCGCGGGCAGCCAGCCGCCAAACCGAACGGCAGCAACGGCCTCGCGGCAGGGCACGCGGCCGGAGCAACAAGCCCGCAGGTTCCAATAAGTCTGACAGGCGCAGTTCCAGAAACTCTGACGGGTAGACCTCCGAGGCGGTGGCGACGGCGGAACGGGTGGGAGTTGGCCGGCAAGGTCGAGTCCGTGTCCAGTGACTTGTTGGCTGCAGACCACGTTCCACTACCCAGCCGGGCGCTTCTTCGACCCCGGCGAGATACGCACTCGCCTGTCCGGGAAGTTTGCCCAGATCTCCAACTCGCCTCCGAGTGCCTCGACGTAGTTGTCCAGCGTGGCGATATGCATGTTCGTGCGGCTCTCGAGCTTGGAGACCGCGGCTTGTCGGACCTGCATCTCTCGCGCGACGTCCTGTTGGGTCATCTTCATGAGCAGTCGCAAGGCGGGAAGATCCAGGGACTCCAGGGAGGTGGTCTGCCCACCGTGAGCCAGCAGATTACCGACGCGGCGGGCGACAGTCTCCAGGCTCGAGTAGACCTCGTGGCTACCTTCGCCCAGGCCTGGTTCCGGGGTAGCCGTCACCCCGAACCCCATGTCCGGCTTCCACTCAATGACGACGTGGGCGTGTCCGCGCCTTGCGTCCAGCCACCAGCTGCCCGTCGGTGAGGCAGCAGGATCCAGCTCACATGTGAGATCCGGGATAACGCGCTGAAGTTCGGTGTGGAGTTGCTCGATCGGGTTCATGTCCAAACGCCTCTTCCGTCAGCGCCGGGCTTGGA
Organism: Pseudomonadota bacterium; assembly: GCA_005804885.1. Classification (GTDB taxonomy): domain Bacteria; phylum Myxococcota_A; class Bradymonadia; order Bradymonadales; genus SYOX01. Next base: position 80,434 of record SYOX01000333.1, on the reverse strand, counting down.
TATCTCCAAAGCGCCACCGGTCCGCTGGATCTCGATCGCGCCGTTGCTTCTGACGAATGTGTTGTGGCCGACGCTTCGAAGCGCACGAGGTCATCTCGGCCCGGGACTGGGCGCCGAGAGTCGGCCTGAGGCGGGTACATCCGGCCGTCCGATGCCCAGTTCGACGGGTCATACGGGATCGTCGTCATCTCGTCCTCCACCGCGTTGAGCAGGCGCGCGATAAGTTCCATCGCTTCTGCGTCGCTGTGAACCGGGGCGGCCTCCTCAATACGCCGCAGGAACTCTCGGAGCCGGTCTGCCTTTGATGGTTGCTGCACCTTCGACTCTCCGCCACTCGTCCGCGAGCAGCATCAATATAACCTGAAGGGCATATCTAGCAAGAGGGCTCTCAGGACGTGGGCTCCGAGCGAGTGGTCGCCGACTGATGCTTCCTGTAGGTTCCGATTGGTCTGACGGGCGCAGTTCCAGAAACTCTGACGGGTGGAGGGTGACTCAGGTGTGGAGCAGGCCGTGAACAGAGAAGGAGATCGTGTTGGTGGGGGTTGAGTCAGGGAACCCGATCGAAAAAGGGGGATTGTTTTCACGAACGACCCTTGCCCCGGAGTCCCTGATGTCCAGCATGATCGACCTTCACAACCCCACTGACGCCCCTTGCTCTTTTCAACCCGCTGGTGCTGTGGTGGCACTGCCCCAGCGTCGCATGACCTTCGAGGCGGTCGCGGCGGCGGAGCGCCTTGGTGATCAGCGGCGGCCGCGCAGCGGTCGTCCGCCTGCGTCGCCTTGTGATGTGCCGTCGTCACGACGTCGAGTCACCCTCAAGCAGTCGCTTGAGGAGTTCCAGATCCTTGCGGTTGGCTCGTCGCATCATGACCGACATGAGCGGCGAAACCAGAGCCGAGAATCCTTGCGGAAGCCCACGATTTCGCAGCGTCATCCGCGTCGTCGACTCGTCGATGGCCTCCCACGTGTAACTCGTCTCCATCGGAAAGGGGCCTTCGGAGGTCCGCATGACAAGACGTTCCGTGGGAACGAGCTCGACGATTTCGTAGGTGTACTCCAGACGACGTCCAAGGAACTGGGCCACGAAGGCGATCTGTGACCCGACCGCTGCCGGCCGTGCCGTCTTCCATTCGACCGACTTGATGTTGACGTACCACGCGGGCACGTTGTCAGGATCGCTGGAGTAACTGGCCACCCGATCGCGAGGGCAGTCGATCACGATCTCCGAAGAAACATCGACACTTGCCATCTGCAGACTCCTGTCCGTGCATGCAACGTCCGCGCAGCCGCTCAGTGGGCCTCTATGAGGGGGTCGGCAGGAGCGAAGGGGTTTGGAGGCCGGGTGTGAGGAGGTCGCGCAAGAAGGCGAAACCATCTCGGCCCTGGGCTCTGAGCGACTGCACGACCGACATCATCGACGCGATCGAAGGAGGCTTGTGGCTGTTGGTGGAGTCCGTCGACAGTCGAGCCCTGGGCGCAGCGACCTCGGCCTCCAGCAGGTTGACCCTGGCCTCCAAGGTCGAGATCGTCTCAACAAGAAGGGTCACGTCGATACTCATGACCCCATCATGCTCTCCTTCGATCCCCTGCTCAAGGCCCACTGAACGGGTACGGCGCGGAAGGAGGGGCCGAAGACAAAGAGGGGCTGCGGATCATCCGCAGCCCCTCTTTGTGTCTCTCATCGATTCGAAGCCCCAAGTGGAGGTCCCAAGTGGAGGGTGTCCAAGCAGGACACCCCAGGACGGATCAGGAACCTTCGATCTCGATGGCTGTAGAGGGAACGGAGGGATTCGAACCCCCAGTGACCAGGTTCGTAGCCTGGCGCTCTATCCGTTGAGCTACGCTCCCATGTGGAGATCGCGGCGGCTTCGCGACGGATCTCCTTCGGCACTCGCACCATAGGGACAGCGGGAGTTGAACCCACACCGCCGGCTTGAGAGGCCAGCATCCTATCCGCTTGGACCATATCCCCGAGGGCGCCGATCCCACCTGGGGCGGTGGAAGCGGCGAGGTAAGAACGAGAGGGGTCGAACCTCTACTCTCCGGCTTCGGAGGCCGGCGCTTTGTCCGGTTAAGCTACGCTCTCACAAGCTCCGGCCTTGCCGTCGATCGTAACGACACCGGAGTTGAAGATCTGCCTGGCAGGATTCGAACCTGCGACCTCAAGCGCCCCATGCTCGCGCGCTGACCCAGGCTGCGCTACAGGCAGAAAATTGGGCGCCGGGCGAGGGTGCGGTGAAAAGAAGTTCTACCCCGACGAAGAGGCCCCCGCGACAAAACCTTAACTCCGTCAGGTGCTTGCCACACCCTCGCCCGTCCCGACGCCTGACCTCTTTCGCAGGGGTCGTGCCAGCGATCCAAGCCTCGACCTCGCCGCGCGCCCAGAGGGCGACCTCCAACCCACGGAGCCCGTGTTCATCGATGTCCGACAAAAAGTCAGCGGGGAGTTGGCGTGCGCCTGCCTGGAGGGGGCGGCGCACGAAGCGCCTTGAAAACGCTACGGATGGATAAAGCCATATCCAGGCAGATAGATCGTGTGCGGCGAGCGGCACGGATCGACGGGCATCAGGGGAGGTGCCGCCAGTCGGCGCGCGGGATCTGGCCGGAGGTCGGCGGTGACTGGCTGCCGAGGATGTAGAGGGCGCGGCGGTTGCGGGCCTCATCGACCTCGTCGGCGGTCTGGACGGCCAGGACGCCCTCCCCGAAGCCCTGGAAGTAGATCGGGATGTGGAGGCCCTTCTGGCGGAACCAGGCGCTGATGGCCCGGGCGCGGGCAAAGGAGAGCGCGACGTTGGCGTCGGCGCCGCCGACCGTGTCGGTGTAGCCGGCGACGTAGAGGTTGATCTCCAGATCCGAGCCGTACTTCTCGATCTCCGCCATCAGGAGCTTGAGGGTCGCGTCGAGCTTGCGGGCCTCGGCCTCGGCGAAGGTCGACTTGCCGCTGTCAAAGACGACCTCCTCGTGGGGGATGTCGACGCTGAAGGGGATCAACTCCAGCCCCACCCAGAAGCCCGCCGGATCGTGGACCTTGATGTTGATCCGGCTCGCGGCGCCCTCGCCCTCCCAGGTCACCTCGAAGGGCACCCCGGCGGCCACCGACGACAGATCGATCTTGCGGCTGGCGATCAGGCCGGCCTCGCCGGAGACCTCCAGCTCGGCGCTGGTCATCAGCCCGTCGGACTGGAGGGTGACCCTGCGCGCGTCGACGTCGGTCTTGTCCTTGAGCACCTTGACCGTGACGCGCCGCGCCACCACGGCGTCAAAGTCAAAGGTCGTCGCGCTCTGCCCGGCCTTCGTCCACATCTTGATCGCGGCGGTGTACTTGGAGGTCCCCTCGGCCTGGATGAAGCTGAACTCGATCTCCTGGCCCGCCTTGAGGTTCTTGCGCTCGAAGCGCTGCGACTGGCCGTCCTGGCGCGTGAGCACCAGCTCGATCTTCTGCATGTCCTCGCCGGCCTCCAGGATGATCGAGGGCTTGACGCCCACGGCCACCCGGTTCTGGAGCCTGTAGCCGACCCGCTGGGCCTGCGCCGGCCCGGCCAGCGCCATCACAAAACCCAGGCACGCCGCCGCCATCGTGATCCGCGCGAAGATCGCTCTGTCCATCATCTGCCCTCTCCCCTCCCCGCTCGATCGCACCTGATCGCGGCGCCATCCTATCCGACCGCACCCCCGAAGCGTCAATGATCCCTCGGCGTTGCCTCGGCGGGATCGTCGATTGTATAGTCAAGGCTGGAAGGACTTCCCGTATTCACCAGCCCCGAGATTGCCGTGGCACTGTTTCAGTTTGGCAAGAAGGAGCCCCTGGCTCGCCTCAAGGGACGGGACTGGGCTTCGGAGTCCGAGCGCGAGGCGCTGATCGAGGAAGGCGTCAGCGGCACGCGGGACTGTGAGGCGCTCATCGAGCTGCTCTACGTCGACGACCCGAGCGTGCGGCGGGCCTCGATCCGGCGGATCAAGGCGCTGGGGGCCTCGGGGGCGACGATCGACGCCTTCGTCAAGGTGTCGCGGGACAAGCCGGGCAACACGGTCGGGGCCATCGCGCTGGCGCTGACGCGGGTGCTGTCGGACGACGCGCTGGACAGGGCCATCCGCCACCTGGACAGCAAAGACATGAACAGCCGCAAGGCGGCCGAGGCCTTCGTGCTGGCCGCGCCGCTGGACCGGCGAGGGCTGGGGCTGGCCGAGCGCTGGCTTGAGGGCGGCGACGCCCATCGGGCGCTGAAGATCATGGAGAGCGTGGCGCGGGGGTCGCAGGAGGGCACGGCCGACCCCGCCGCGGTCAAGGCGCTCGTGGAGCGCGCGCTGGACCACCCCGACGAGCAGGTCCGGCAGGTGGCCTGGCAGGTGATGGCCGAGCGGGGCCAGCCCGAGGATCTGCCGATCTTCATCGACGCGGTCGGGCGAGAGACCTACAGCAACCAGAAGCTGCTGGCCGAGGCGATCGGCGAGCTGGCCCGGCGCGGATCGGCCGAGGTCACGGACACGATCCTGCCGCTGCTCGGCAGCACCAACGCGGTGTTGCGGACCACGGCGGTCAACGTGCTCAGGCGGCTGCGGGACCCGGACGCGGTGATCCGGCGCTTCGTGGCGGCCTCGCGGACGATGGCGCCGATGGTGCGCGAGCGGGCGCTGCAGACGCTCGGAGAGCTGGGCGAGCGGCTCATCGAGCCCCTGCTGGGGCTGATGGACGACGAGGACCCGGAGGTGGCGATGCTGGCCATCACGATGGCCTCGACGCTGGGCGAGGATCGCAGGATGGCCCGACCGCTGATCAAGGCGCTGGGGGCCAGGGAGTGGTGGGTGCAGGCGACGGCGGCCGAGACGCTCGGGACGCTCGGGGAGCCGGCGGCGGTCGAGCCGCTGGCGGCGCTGCTCAAGGACGCCGACACGGTGTGGACGGCCATCGGCGCGCTGGCGACGACGGCGATCACGATGCACGCGCGCGGCGACACCAGCCAGAGCCTGCAGGCCCTCGGTCCGCTGATGATCATGCTCAAGGCCGGCCAGCGCGGTTCGCAGGTCAAGCAGGACGAGGAGGCCGCGGATCTGCGCCTGGAGATCATCAACGGGCTGCGCCCGCTGGCCACCGAGCGCATCCTGGGGATCTTGCGCAAGGTCGCCCAGGACGACAGCGACCCGAGGGTGCGGGCCGAGGCGCTGTCGACGGCCAGCGCCATGGCCAAGGCGCTGGGGACCGGCCTGGAGGGCGAGCGCGAGCTGCGCGAGGGGCTGCGGGCCAGCGGGCCGGAGGTCGCGCTCCGGGGCATCAACGCGTGGCTGTCCAGAGCCCGCAAGGAGGGCGCCTCGGATCTGCACGTCGCCGCCGAGCAACAGGTCATGATCCGGCGCACGGGGCGCCTGTCGCCCCTGGACGGCGACAAGATCCTGCCCGCCGAGGCCGCCGCGCGGCTGATCCGCGACCTGCTGACCGACGAGCAGGCCGCGATCGTGGCCAGGACCGGCCAGCTCAACCTCTCCTACACCGTCGAGGGGGCCGGGCGCTTCCGCGCCAACATCTTCTCCGATTACCACGGCCTCAACGCCGTCTTCCGGGTCATCCCCGACGATCTGCCGACGATCCAGAGCATCGGCCTGCCCCCGCGCCTGGCCGACGTCCAGTACTGGCACCAGGGCCTGTTGCTGGTCTGCGGCGCCAGCGGCTCGGGCAAGACGACGACGCTGACGGCGCTGATCAACCTCATCAACGAGACCCGCGAGAGCCACATCGTCACGATCGAGGACCCCATCGAGTACGTCCACGCCTCGCGGCGCAGCCTCGTCAACCAGCGCGAGCTGTCCACCCACACCCGCTCCTACGCCCGCGCGCTGCGCGGGGCGCTGCGCCAGGACCCCGACGTCATCGTCGTCGGAGAGATGAACGACGCCGAGACGGTGGCGCTGGCCATGGAGGCCTCCGAGACCGGCCACCTCGTCATCGGCACGCTCAACTGCGTGCGCGCCGAGACGGCCATCGACCGCGTCGTGGGCTCCTTCAGCCAGGACGAGCAGAACCAGGTCCGCCTGGCGCTGTCCGAGTCGCTCAAGGCCGTCGTCGCCCAGCGCCTCGTGCCGACGGCCGACGGCGCCTCGATGGCGGCGGCCTTCGAGGTCATCATGGTCACCTCCCAGGTCTCCAGCCTCATCCGCGAAGGCAAGACGACCATGATCCAGAGCGCCATGCAGACCGGACAGGCCCACGGGATGCAGACCTTCGACGACGCCCTGGTGAACCTCGTGCGGGCCGGCCGGATCACCGCCGACGCCGCCATGGCGAGGGCGAGCGACAAGAAGCTCTTTGAAGACGTGGCGGGGAACCCCGCCGAAGCCTGAGACGGGGCACGACGATGACCAACAACGACTCCAACCCGCCCGCCGGGCTCGGCCGCTCCCGCCAGGCCGACAACCAGGCCTGGCGATCGAGCAACAATGCCTGGAAGAAGGCCATGACCGGCGACCATCCCGCCGCCAGGCCCCCCGAGGACCGCACGCGCCGATCCCAGGCCATTGAGCTGACCGAGCTGGACGCCTCAGCGGACCCCAACAACCCCAACCGGCAAGTCCAGTTTCAAGAAGCCTCCGGCCTCGACTTCTTCGACGACTTCTCTCCGGACCCCGGCGCTCCCGCCGCCGCGCGCTCTTCGCAGCCCGACGAGGACTTCGCGATCGATCTGGATGAGATCGGCGAGGATCTGCCGATGGATCTGAGCGATCCGCTCGGCATCGAGATGACCCATTACCCCACGCTGGACCTGGAGGCCGACGCCCGCCAGAGCCGCCAGCGGGAAGCCCGCCGCAAGGAGAAGGAGGCCAAAGACGCCGAGCGGCGCGCCCTGGAGGTCAAGGTGAACGCGCGGCAGGCCCGCGAGCAGCAGGTCGCCCCTCGACGCCCCCCCTCCGGCGAGCAGGCTCGCCGCGAGGACCACGGGCGAGAGCGCCGCGAGGAGGCCCGACGCGAGCGGCCCGCCGATCCTCCTGAGCGGCAGCAGAGGGCCCCGACTGGCGAGCAGCGCGACGAGCGCCGCGACAGACCCGAGCGCCGCCGATCGGGAGACGAGGCCGCGGCGCAGCAGGGCGAGGGCGTCCCGCTCAGGGTCGTCGCGGCGCTCCAGAAGAAGATCGAGGAGATGGAGCGCCAGATCGCGCGGCTCTCCGCCGCGGTCGCGCCCGACGCCTCTGCCGAGGAGGAGTCGAGGCCGCTGCTGCCGGCGCAATGGGGGCGCGCGGCCGTGGACGCCCAGGAGATCGTCGGCGGCCGCAACCGGGTCGACTTCTTCCTGCGCCTGATGATCGACAAGGGCGCCAGCGACTTCCACCTGCACGTCGGCAACAGCCCGCTGTACCGACAGGGCGGCAACATGTCGCCGATGCGCTACCGCCCCATGCGACAGCTCGACTGGGAGCGGCTGATGCGCCCCATCACGCCGGGCCCGCTGTGGGAGGCCTTCGAGCGCACCGGGGACGTCGACTTCGCCTACGAGATCCCGGGCCTGGCCCGCTTCCGGGTCAACATGATGCAGCAGCACCGCGGCGGCGGCGCGGTCTTTCGGCTGATCCCGAGCAATATCATGACCTTGGAGCAGCTCGGCATCCCGCCGCAGGTCTCCCAGCTCGCCGGCCTGGACAGCGGCCTGGTCTTGATCACCGGGCCGACGGGCTCGGGCAAGTCCACGACCCTGGCCGCGCTCATCGACCTGATCAACCGCCGCAAGGCCGATCACCTCATCACGATCGAGGACCCGATCGAGTTCGTCCACCCACGCCGGCGCTGCCTCGTCCACCAGCGGGAGGTCGGCACCCACACCAGCGAGTTCAACGAGGCGCTCAAGGCCGCCATCCGCGAGGACCCGGATCTGATCCTCGTCGGCGAGATGCGCGACAGGGAGACGATGTTGCTGGCGCTGCAGGCCGCCGAGAAGGGCATGCTCGTCTACGGGACCTTGCACACCAACTCGGCGGCCAAGACCGTCGACCGCATCATCAACGCCTTCCCGGTCGAGGAGCAGGATCAGGTCCGGGGCGTCCTGGCCGGCACGCTGCGCGGCGTCGTCAGCCAGCAGCTCCTGCGCCGGGTCGGCGGCGGTCGTGTCGCCGCCCTGGAGATCCTCTTCTCCTCGCGCGCCATGGCCAACCTCATCCGCGAGGGCAAGACGCACCACATCCCCAGCCTGATGCAGACCGGCCGCAAGGTCGGCATGATCCAGATGGACGAGTCGCTCATGACGCTGATCAAGCGCGGGATCATCACCCGCGAGGCCGCCCTGGAGAAGGCCATCGACAAGGAGCCCTTCAAGGACACGCGCCTGGATCGCTTCGTCGACCACCCCGAGCAGGAGCCCTGATCGCGGCGCGATCGAGGCTCACGGGGCGCGGGGCGGTCGGGGTTTGAGCGGGGCGATCAGGTGTCGAGCAGGCGAGCGGCGACGGCGCGGGGGTCAAAAAGGCCCTCTCGATCCGCCTCGTCGAGCCGGACGCGGCTGCCCGGTCGAGTCATGAGGATGTTGGGCGGGCTCAAGGTGCTGGCCGTGAAGCGGCCTTCGGGGGTGAAGGCGATCCAGTCGTGCCGATCGATGGTGTCCTCGGCCTCCCCGACGCTCTGCTTGCCGCAGTAGGCAAAGCGCGCCAGGAGCTCCGCGTCGCTGACCCGCCAGACCGACAGGTAGGGGCCGGAGGTGGTCATCAAGAAGCGCATCCTGGGATCGAGGGTGGCGGCGGTGACGGGGCCGGGGTGGTCGTCCAGGACGCGCAGCACCCGCTGCTGGGCCACGTCCCACAGGCGGGCGGTGCCGTCGTTGGAGGCCGAGAGCAGGATGCGGCCGCCGAGGCCGTGGACGAGGGTGCGGATCGGCCCGTCGTGGCCGACCAGGCGGGCGACGCGGCGGCGCGTCTGGAGGTTCCAGATCTCGATGTTGTTGCCGCGCGGGATCGACAGCAGCCGCCCGGAGGGGGCGAAGGCCACCATCCGGATCGGCAGGCGCCCGGAGTGCTCCTCCCACTCGACCTGCCCGGCCACGACGTCCCACAGGCGCACGCAGCCGCCCTCGTCGGCCACGGCCAGGACCTGGTTGTCGGGCGCGAAGGCCAGCGTCGTGATCGCCCCGGCGGCGCTCTCGATGATCGCCGGCTCGCTGGGCTCCTTGTAGCCGTAGATCCGCGCCTCGCCGGAGGTGTAGCCCAGCGCCACGAGCCGCGCGTCGGGGCTGATGGTGTAGGTCACCATGCGCTCGTCGGGGTCGGGGTCGGGGATGGGCAGCTCGACCTGGTGGAGCGGCGCGTTGGAGTTGGTCGCCACGCCCTCGAAGGCCAGCAGCCCCTCGCGGGGTCCGCACATCAGCACGCGGTCGATCTCGGGGGCCTTGTGCAGCTCCTTGACGGTGTGGGCCGGCACGCGCTGGCGGCCGAGGTGGCGGCCCGTGCACAGATCCCAGCGGTCGATCTGGCCGCCGGCGGCCAGCGTCAGGCAGGTGTCGCCGAAGGGCGCGATCGTCACGTCGAGCAGCCGGGTCGGGTAGGGCCCCAGGGTGCGCACCCGGCCCAGGCGCATCAGGTCCCAGACCTGGACCGTCGAGCCGCTGCCGATGCTGGCCATGGGCACGTCGTCGCGGGTGAAGCTCAGGTTGGTCGCCGTGCCGCGGGGGATGCGGATGGTCTCGAGCACCTCTCCGCCCTCGACGTCGACCAGCACGATCGCGCCGGAGTCGAAGGTGACCAGGAGCTGGGTGCCGTCGGGGCTGAAGGTCATCCGGCGCGGGACGCCCTGCTCCGAGAGCTGCAGGCTCTTGATGATCGTCCGCTCGACGGGGTCCCAGATCTCGATCTCGCCGGTGTCCCGCAGCGCCGCGACGCGGGCGTCGTCGGGAGAGAAGCACAAGTAGGCGCAGGCCGCGGGCTCGACGGGGGGCTGTCCGGGGACAGGGGGGCGGGGCGCCATGGGGCCGGTGCGGGTGCGGTCCTTGAAGTTCCAGACGTAGACCACGCCGGTGTCGGTGCCGGCGGCCAGGAAGTGCCTGTGGGGGCTCAGCGCCAGGCTCTTGAGCCGCCAGTGGGGCGCGTCGCCCTCCTTTCCCTCGTCGGACTTGCCCCTGGGCAGGTCGACGATCAGGACGGCGAGCTGCTTGCGGTTGGGCACGTCCCAGAGCTCCAGGGTGCCGGCGGTGGTGGCCACGACCATCAGGGTGGTGGCGCGGTCAAAGGCCAGCGCCAGGGGGCCGCCGCGCGAGAGCTGGATGCGGTCGCGGGTGTGCAGATCCACGTCGACGAGCCAGAGCTGGCCGATCCGGTCGCCGATGGCCAGCAGGCTGCCGTCGGGCGAGAAGGCCAGCCGGGTCAGCGCCGCGGTGGTCGGCTCGCGGCCGTCCGGCGAGGGGATGTAGTGGATCTCGGTGCCGCTCTTGTAGTCCCAGATCCGGACCTCGCCGCTGAGGTCGGCCGCCGCCACGAGGTCCTGCAGGCCGCAGATGGCGGTGGCGACGACGGGGAAGCCGACGTCCTCGGAGGGGACCATGCGGATGTCGGCCATCGAGGTGTCGTCGATCTCGTCGGCGACGGTGTCGGCGTCCTCGCGGCTCATGATGCGCTGCTGGCCCGTGCCAAAGCGCGGGCGCGGGCGGGCGATGAGGTCCAGCGCGCGGCGCAGCTCGCTGGCGTCCGAGAAGCGGTCCTCGGGCTTCTTGGCCAGGCAGCGCAGGATGAGCCCTTCGAAGCCCACGGGCAGCTCGCCGACGCCGGAGCGGGGGACGATCGGGCCGGGGGGGCTGTCGACGTGGTGGCGCATGATCACCTCGACGTCGTCGTCCGCGTCGGTGAGGTGATCGAAGGGCCCCTGGCCGGTGACCAGCTCGAAGAGGACGACGCCGATGGCGTAGATGTCGGTGCGCGCGTCCTGGACGCCGTCCAGCAGCAGCTCGGGGGCCATGAAGAGGACCGTCCCGAGGATCTCGCGCTCCTCGCCCTCTTCCTCGCCCTGCTCGACCTTGACGGGCGAGCGTGCGATCCCGAAGTCGATCAGCTTGAGCTGCTCGTCGCCCAGCAGGCTGCGGGTGATGATGAGGTTCTCGGGCTTGAGATCCCGGTGGACGATGCCGCTGGCGTGGACGTCGACCAGGGCGTCGGCCAGCTGGCGGGTGGTCGAGACGATCCTGTCGGCGCTCAGGCCCCGGCGCATCACCTCCGTGAGGCTCTCGCCGCGAACCAGCTCCATCGCCATGTAGGGCGTGCCCTGCTCCTGGCCGTACTGGTAGAGGACGACCCGGTTGGGGTGCGGCGGCAGGGAGCCGAGCGCCTGGGCCTCGTGGCGGAAGCGCTCGAAGTAGGCCTCGCGCTCGACCTGGGGCAAGTTGGCGTCGACCATGATGAATTTGAGCGCCACCTCGCGCTCGATCTCGTCCTCGATCGCGCGGTAGACCAGCCCCATGCCGCCGCTGCCGATCAGCGCCTGGATGACGTACCTGTCCCCGACCCGCTGACCTACGGCGACCGGCTCTGGGAGTCCACTGGGCGCTGGAGGCTCGTGGGTGGGATCTGACGACTCGCTGCTCATACTTCCGCTGCCCCTGGTCGGGCGAGAGAGCGGGCGGCGCTACTTCTTCTGCTCTTCGGCGGCCTTTCGTCGCCTTGCCTCTTCGTCGAGCAGATATTTGATGACCGCATCCATCTCTTCTTTTTCTTCATTGATGAGATCCTGCACGGTCTGCTCCAGAGCGTCGCGGTTGTCAAGTATCCATTGTGTCCGCTCAAGGCTCAGGGTGCGCCATGAGGTGATGCGCCAGATCCCGTCCTCCTCCTTGCGCAGCAAGAACTGCTGGCCGGCGTAGACCACGATCGCGGCCTCGTCGCCGGTCTCGTTGATCTCCACGGAGCTGACCTCGGTGCCGACCTCGATCTCGGGGGTGACCTTCATCGCCTCGGGCTTGAAGAGCACCTTGAAGAGCCCCCGGCCGTCCTCGATCCCCTTCTCCTTGAGCAACACCGCGCCGGTCTGCTGCCGGGCGAGCCGCTGATCGGTCCGCGGCAGGTAGCGCAGGATGTCCTCGGACATGACGTTGAGCACCTCGACCCGCTCCTCGAAGACCGCGCGGGTCTGCTCGTCGAGGTGGTCGTAGGCCACGTCGGCGTTCCCTTCGAGCAGCGCCTGCCTCCAGATCAGGTAGGCCCCCTCCGGCTCGGTCGGCAAGAGCTCCTCGGCGCAGGAGATCGCAGACAGCGCGATAAGCGACGCGAGCAAAAAGACAGATGGGCGCCACACTTCCATATCTCGTCTCACCGGGTGCGACCTGAAATCATGAACCTCGGGTTGGACATCCCCCGCTCGGGTGGAGGATAACGAATCGCGCACCCCTTGGGCAAGGGCGCCGCCAGGAATGCGCGACCCCCGGCTCCGGGTTCACGCCCGCTGGCAGCCCCTCGATACCGAGGCGACAGGGAGAGCCCATGACCCCACCAGCACGCCCGCTCTGGACGATCATCGCCGCCGCAGCCTCGCTCGCCGCGCTGACCGCCTGCCGGGGCCTCTCGCCCGACATGTCCCTGGCCGAGCGCGTCGGCGACCCCATCGACGGGGGCTGGAGCGCCGAGCTGCCCGAGGGCTACGACGGCTGGAGCGTCCAGGTCACCGAGGGCTGCGTGCTGCTCTTCGCCTGGTCCACGGGCATGGACGCCGAGCAAGCCTCCCGAGCCCTGCGCTGCCACGACCCCGAGGGCGGCGCCCTCCGGTGGGAGCGGATCATCCCCGTGCCCTCGGGCTTCGTCTACGACAAGGTCCACCTCGACGGCGACCGGATCGTCTACCAGAACAACCAGCAGATGATCGGCCTGGAGGCCGACACCGGCCAGATCGCCTGGACCTTCGACCCCGGCGGCCGCAGCATCAACGAGACCTTCATCGGCCACGGCGCCGTCCTGACCAGCCTCAACCGCGACACCCTCGTCACCCTCGACGCCCACGACGGCCAATGGCAACGCGGCCTCAGCGTCCCCGACCACCGCCTCGTCGGCCTGACCCGCGCCCCAGGGCTCGGCGCGCTGGCCCTCGTCGTCCTGGACACCGCCGCCAGCGGCGCCGTCGGCCAGATAGACGCCGTCGGCACGATAGACGCCGTCGGCACGATAGACGCCGTCGGCCAGATAGACGCCGTCGGCCAGATCAACGCCATCCAGCTCGCCGCCGTCAAGCTCGACGTCGAAGGCGGCGACCAGCCCCGACCGCCCTTCGCCGCCATGGAGGCCATCTGGCGCCTGCCCATCAAGACCCAGACCTACAACATCCACGTCATCGGCGGCGCCGTCGTCGGCCACCTCGAACGCGGCGCCCTCTGGGGCGTCGACCCCGCCACCGGACAGATCCTCTTCAAGGCCCTCGACGGCAAGCCCGAGCCCAGCGACGAGGCCCTCGAAGCCGACCTCCAGGGCATCGAAGAGCTGGCCTCCGTCCGCCCCGGCGACCTGCGCGCCGCCCACGGCGTCCGACCCAACCACATCTCCAACCTCTCGCCCGGCTCCATCGTCATCTCCCAGGGCCACCGCGACGGCGTCGCCATGCAGATGCTCGAAATCCAGGCCCGCGACCCCCGAGACTTCTCACCCGCCTGGTCCCTGCAAACCCCCTCCCGCGAGTTCTTTCGCCTCCAGCACGAGCTCACCGACCTCGGCGCAACCTTCTTCGCCGGCACCCGCTTCGCCATGATCGTCGACACCCGCACCGGCGCACGGCTCTGGTCCAGATCCTTCGACAAGGCCCTCCTGAGCTGGACCAGCATCGCCACCGAAGGCCGCGGCCTCTACGTCGTCACCCGCGGCGAGCCCGCCCCCCACCTCGAAGCACACCCGATCCGGTGACCCAGGAGCCCCGCGCACGCCCATGCCCACCCACACCTCCCAGAAGCTCGCACGCGCCCTGATCGGCCTCGCGCTCGTCGCGCTGGCCGCGCTCCAGGGCCTGATGATCCTCAAGTACGTCCGCGCCGCCAACACCGACCAGCCCCTCGGCGCCCTCCACCCCGATCGTCACCCCGTCACACCTCCCCGCGCTCGCCCCGCCGACCGCCCGGACCGCGTCGTCCTCGTCGTCCTCGACGGCCTGCGCGACGACACCGCCCGGCAGATGCCCGCTCTGGCCGACCTCGGCCTGCGATGGCCCTTCCTGAGCGCGCAGGCCCCCATCCCCAGCCTCTCGCGCCCCTCCTACGCCTCCATGGCCTCCGGCGCCGAACCCTGGCGCACCGGCATCCGCACCAACGGCTTCGCCAGCCCCGTCCGCGTCGACACCTTCATGCGCCGCGCCCGCGACGCCGGCCTCAAGGTCCGCGGCGCCGGCAACCTCGACTTCTGGGGCCAGAACTACGCCGACGACTTCAACCCCTGGCGCACCACCCACGCCTGGGACCAACCCCAGGAGGTCGACGCCCTCATCCACCAGATGCTCGCCCTGCCCTCCGACCTCCTCGTCATCCACCTCATCGAGATGGATCGCGTCGGCCACGACCACGGCGGCGCCTCCCCACAGTACGCCCAGGTCGCCCAGGCCCTCGACGCCCGCTTGAAGAAACTCTTCAAGGAGATCGACCTCCAGCGCCAGACCCTCATCATCACCGCCGACCACGGACACATGGACGACGGCGGCCACGGCGGCGGCGAGCCCGTCGTCCGGCTCGTCCCGCTGCTGATGGCCGGCAAGGGGATCAAGCCCGGACCCGCCTCCGGCGACGTCGGCGACCTCGGCCAGATCGCCCCCACCATCGCCCTCCTGCTCGGGATCGAGCTGCCCCGCGACCTCTCCCTCCCACCCGTCGAGGCCGCCCTCGACCCGACCCTCTTCGACGCCGCACACCTCGACGCCCGCCGCGCCGAGTGGCGCGACCACCGCGCCGCCTACGAGCGCCGCTGGCTTGAGGACGTCCACGCCGCCTGGACCAGCGTGCGCTGGAGCGGCGAGGTCGTCGGCAACGACGTCTCCGCCGCGACCGTCGTCGACCAGAGCGCCTCCCTGGAAACCCTGATCGAGGCCCGCGAGCGCACCCTGGGCGAGATCCACCGCGACCACCGCGTCGCGCGCACGCCCCTCGTCGCCCTGATCGTCGTCCCCCTGCTCGTCCTCCTCGTCATCGGCGGCCTGCGCGGCTTCAAGATGGCCCCCATCGCCGTCGCCCCCGTCGCCGGCCTCACCACCGCGGCCCTCTACCTCGGCGCCCTCGGCAGGCCCTTCTCCTTCTCCGCCATCGCCTCCTACGGGCAGATCGCCGTCGAGATCGGCCTCTGCTTCGCCCTCGGCCTGGCCGCCTCCTTCGCCCTCCAGGCCTCCCTCCTGCGCAAGGTCGACCCCGAGATCAAGACCCCCGCACGCCTCTTCCACGCCACCTACGCCGCCCTGCTCCACGCCGCCGTCGCGCCCCTCTTCTGGCTCCTGTGGGGCTTCGCCATCGACGCGCCCCTGCCCGGCCCCGCCCTCATGTTCCTGCCCCTCTTCGCCGGCTACACCGGCGGCCTCTTCTGCGCCGCCGCTGGCCTCGCCTGCATCCTGACCGCCCCCTTCATGCCCCCCAGCACCGCCGCCTCGACGCCCTCGACGCCTTCCTCTATGGTTCACGATGGGGCCACCGGCCATTGAGCCCGCCAGGGGCTCCCGCAGCCCCGACCCCAGGACGCCCATCTGCGCAGAACACCTCCAGAAACGCCCCGATCTGGCCAGGGGGCGCTCGGCACGGAGTCGGCGATCTTGCCTCAAGGGACCGCGCGGTGAAAAATCGGGCGTGGGCGGCTCGCCGCCTTAACATTGACGCCTGGAGGCTCGTCCCTCTCTCAAGGACAAGGCGGCGCCTGGCGCCGCAGCGCAACGCGGGTGACAACCATGAAAGAAACAGGACAGCGGGCCTACGCGGCGTCCTCGGGGCGCAGGATGGCCCTGACGGCGCTCCTGGTGACCTTCGGAGCGGGGTGCGCGCAAGAAGAACAGGCGCCAGCGCCTGTCGTCGAGGACGAGCCCGAGGTGCGCGAGCAGGCGATCTGCGAGCAGCTTGACTTCGACAACGTCGCCGACGCTGCCCTGTGCGAGCGAGTCCAGGGGCAGGGCCTGGAGCCGCGCTTCGCCACCTCGGCGGCGATCTGTCGGCGGCTGTCCATCGATCTCAGGGGCCGGACCCCGAGCTGGTCGGAGGTGCAGGCGCACTGCCTGGGCAAGACGCCCGCGCAGATGGTCGATTACTTCATGGACCAGCCGGCCTACATCGATCTGGCCCAACGCCGCTGGGCGGACCATTTCGAGTACAACGACTTCTTCACCCACTACCGCCACATCGAGAAGCTCGACGCGCTCGTGGGGCAGCTCTACCAGGGCGACATCGATTACGAGAGCTTCGGGATCGAGGCGGTCAGCGGGCCGGCCTGGAGCGGGCGCTTCTTCGGCGAGTCGAGGGTGGCCAAGGCCTTCCAGGTCTTCCTGGGGCGCGACGCGCACCGGGTCGAGCGCGAGGACATGGTGGGCCTGTGGATGATGTGGATACCGCTGCAGGAGTTCGACACGGACTATTACTTTGAGTACCTCGAGACGCGGGTCTACCCGGTCTTCTGCCAGGCGCCGCTGGACGAGCTTTTGTGCCACAGCGGGCTCTACGGCGACCACACGGTGACGCTGCCGCTGCGCAACCCCGCGAACCAGAACGACTTTGTGAACTTTATCCGCGCCGAGGATCTGACGGAGGAGGAGTGGGAGGTGCTGCGCACGCCGGGCTATGTGATCACGAGCCTGCCCTTCTATCGCGAGCACGCGGTGGTCGAGGCGATGAACCGGCTGCTGGGCTGGGAGGCCTCGCGGGCGCTGCCGGAGGTGCGATCGGCGCTGCTGGACTTCTTCGAGGGCGAGGGGCAGCTGAGCGTGCGGGCGCTGGAGCGGGAGATCCTGACCAGCAGCCTGTATCTGCAGCGGACGGAGGCTCCTGAGGGTGAGGTGGACGAGGCGACGGGGCAGGCGGCGCCCTGGCGCTTCAGCCGGGTCAAGCTGATGGAGGTGGAGCCCTGGCTCGACTCGATCATGCAGACGGTCCAGCGGGACTTCGGGCGCTGCGATCACCGCTTCCCCTACGTTCGCGGTGGCTTCAACCCGACGCTCAACCGGGAGACCTTCGCGCCGCACGCCTACCCGATCGGCAACGTCGAGACGGGAGAGCCGGACATGACCTACACGGCGGTGGCGCGGGCGCTGGGCGGCTGCCCGGATCGACTGGAGGCCTACCGCTTTACGGGCACGGGCGTGATCCACGCGCTGGATCAGGAGGCGGTGCTCCAGTTCCTGTGCAACCTGCCTGAGTCGACCGGGATCGTGCCGGGCGGGGCCTTCGGCGAGGACTTCAACTCGGACGGCTCGGAGGCCAGCCGGCGGGCGCTCTACACGCACCAGGTGCGCGCCTTCTACAGCAGGGAGCCCGATGAAGACGAGATCGATGAGTTCATCGCGCTGACGCAGCCCTGCCTGGACGCGGGCCAGTGCGATCCCCGCACGATCCCCGCGCAGCTCTGCACGACGCTGGTGGCCGGGGCCGAGTTCCTCCATTACTGACGCACCGCGGCCCGGATCGCGCCGACGCGCGGGGGCCTCAGACGGAGATTGAAAATCATGAGCAATAACAAAGACATGGGCCGCAAAGGCTTGAACCGGCGAGGGTTCATCAAGGCGGCGGCGGCGGGCATCGGCGTGGCGGCGGCGGGCACGGCGGCGCCGTGGATCTGGACCCCGCGCGCGAGCTGGGCGGCGATCTCGGAGCACCACGCTTCAGCGAAGCACATGCTGATCCTGTACGCGGACGGGGGCATGCGGAGCCCCGCGATCTTCAACGCCAACCTGTCCTTGCAGTGGAACCCGCACGTGGACGGCGAGGGCCGCCCGACGCAGCCGGGGGCGCGGGGCACGGAGTGGGACGTGGGCGCGGTGCTGGACAACGCGCCGATCGCGCTGCCGAGCTGGGGGCAAGGGGAGGTGCTCAGGCCGCTGCCGGCGGTCTCGGACAAGGTGACGGTGCTCGGGACGGTCGACCACCAGCCCTTCGAGGAGACCAGCGACGCGAACCACCAGACGGCCAGGCAGCGCATGACGACGGGGCGCTTTGACGGCCGGATGGGCTTTCTGGCCCAGATCTCCAAGTTCCACCCGATGTACGAAGGGCAGAAGCGCTTCGAGGCCTTCCCGCCGGTGGTCATCGGGGGCGGCGCGCGGCTCTACGGGGAGGCCACGGGCCAGGACGGCCTCTTCCGTGCGCTCTTCTTCAACGGCCCGCAGGACTTCCAGCGCCGGGGGATCAGGTCCTTCCAGATCCCTCAGGCGGACTGGAGCCAGCAGCTCGGCCAGAAGCTCGACCAGCGCTTCAGCCAGAGGCTCGCGCTGGACAACGCCGCGCGGGTGTCGCTCTACCTCGACAGCAAGGCGAACAAGGGTCGCTTCCGGGACATCCTGGGGCTGCCGATGCTCAACCTCCTGGAGGACGGCGCGGTGGATCGGGAGCTGGGGACGAACCAGATGATGCGGGAGGCCTTCGGGGCGGGGCCGTGGGGGGCGCAGGTGGCGCTGGCGGTGCGCATGCTCCAGCTCGGCAGCCCGGCGGTGGCCGTCGGGGTTGGCGGCTACGACACGCACAGCAACGAGATGGTGGACTTCCCGCCCCTGGCCCAGGATCTGGGCCGACAGCTCGCGGCGCTCATCCACGTGCTGCCGAGGCTGCCGCACCCGGAGGGGGGGACCTTCTGGGACCACACGATCGTGACGGTGCTCAGCGAGTTCTCGCGGGACAACACCGAGCGGCTGACGGGCTACAACAGCGCCCAGGGCTCCGATCACCAGGGGCTCAACGGCAGCCGACACCAGGCGATCCCCTTCCTCGGCGGGGCCATCCCGGGCGGCAAGATGTTCGGGCGCACCGACCCGACGACGATGGCCGCCCTGAACCGCGAGGAGGTCTTCCACTCCCAGGGGATCCTGTCCACGCTGGCTGACGCCGTCGGCGTCGATCCGGGCCGCTTCTTCGATGAGGCCCCCGTCACCACCATGTACAAGGGGTAGCGCCATGCGAAGGATGACGATCGCGTCCATGACCGCTCTGGCGCTGCTGGCCGGCGCGGGCTGCGGGGACGAGGCCGCGAAGCCCGCGCCAGAGCCGACCCCGGAGGTCGAGCAGACCCTGGTCGACGAGGCCCGCGCGCAGATGCCGACGATGACCGCGATGCACACGCAGATCTTCAAGCGCACGTGCAGCCCGGACTCGGGCGTGTGCCACAACACCAAGGAGTTCCCGGACTTGCACACGCCGGGCAACCTGCTCGACGCCATCGGCAAGCCCTGCAACCTGGCCGAGGAGCCCGAGAACGTCGACGACATGTGCGAGCCGCCCGGCGACCTCCTCACCATCGACTCCGGCCCCGCGCGCGGCTTCTCCGCGCGGATCGCCACCCACGCGATCGTCGACGGCGACTGGATCATCCAGCTCGCCGCCCCCATCGAGGGCTGCGAGGCGCACCGGGCCGCCTTCACCATCACCGACGGGGGCGGCACCGGGGAGGTGATCATCGAGGCCCCCAACCAGGCCCTCTTCGTCGCCTGCGGCTCGCCCGAGGTCAGGGTCGGCAACATCGCCGTGCTCGGCCCCGAGGTCGTCGCCGGGATCGGCAACCGCATCCGGAGGGGCGACCCGAACGGCAACGGCGTCCTGGGCGCCGACGAGGCCCCGGGCGTCCAGATCTGGCCCAGCGAGCCCGAGCGCAGCTACCTGCTCTCTCGCACGCTCGGGATCGTCTCCGGCACCCGGATGCCGCTGGCCAACCAGCCCTTGAGCGACGCCGAGCACCTGGCCTTCATCTGCTGGATCGAGACGCTCGACGACGACCCCTCCGAGGACGACCCGATCCGCTACGACGCGTGCGAGGCCGCCCGCGCCGTCATCGAGACTGGCTCGCTGGACCTGCCCGAAGCCACGGAGGACGGACAATGAGACGGCACGCCCCAAAGGCTCTCTGGCCGCCCGCGCTGGCGGGGAGCCCACCACGACCGGCGCTCGCGCCGCTCTCTTGCGCGCTGCCGCCCGACGCGACCGTGACGCAAACACCGGAGGCCCGCGCGCCTCGACGCCGCGCGCTGCCGCCCGGCGCGCTGGTTGCGCTGGCTGCGCTGGCGCTGGCGCCGCTGGCCGCCTGCGGCGACGACCCAGCGCCCGAGGTCGCCCCGGCGGAAGAAGACAACAACGATATCAACAACGATATCAACAACTTGCCATCGACCAACAACGATCAGTTCCCCACCGAGGAGCCCGTCGATGTCAACGAGGCCTTCCTGCAGCAGACCTGCGAGGGCTACTGCGGCCAGCTGACCCTCTGCGGCCAGGGCGACGGCGGCTGCATCGCCGAGTGCCTTGAGGCGATCGAAGACCCCGAGGTGCAGGCCGAGGCCCATTGCGCGATGGCCTCGGAGTGCGACGCGCTGGAGCGCTGCCAGGGCGGCGGCTTCGCCGACGACCGCGACTGCCGGGAGCTGTGCGCCCGCGTCGACGGCTGCGACGCCTTCCCCAGCGAGTTCTTCGGCCCCGACGAGGCCACCTGCACCAGCACCTGCAGCGGCTACGTCCACGCGCGCCCCGACAGCCGCCAGTCCGAGCTGGGCTGCTACTACAGCCTGGCGCGCAACGACTGCCAGCTCGACAACGTCGGCCAGTGTCAGGTCGATCTCGGCCCCGACGACATCTGCGCCGGGATGTGCGGCAAGCTCATCAGCGAGTGCAGGGGCATCCCCGGCCCCGTCTTCACCACCGCCAGCGAGTGCCTTGAGGGCTGCCGGGCCTTGGACCTCCAGAAGCAGGTCATCGCCAACACCTGCGTCGACACGGCCGGGTGCGACCTCTTCGAGCGCTGCTTCCCGCCCGTCGAGGTCATCAACCCGGACTGCGCGCCCTTCTGCCGCGCGCTGCTGGACAAGTGCCCCGGCGCCCTGCCCCCCGAGGCCTGCCCGGCCGTCTGCGCCGGCATCTTCCAGGCCCTGCCCGGCAGCGACCTGCCCGGCGGCGCCGAGTGCATCAGCCAGTCCTCGGAGTGCGTCGGCGACGGGGTCTTCTTGTGCATCCTGCCCGACTACGAGGGGTGCGGCGAGATCTGCGGCGCCCTGGAGGCCTGCGGCGCCGAGGTCCAGGACTGCCCGCAGGGCTGCTCCTACCTGGCCGCCGTCGACCCCGGACGCATGGACGGCCTGCGCGACTGCGCGGTCAACTCCGGCTGCGCCGCCCTCGGCCAGTGCTTCCAATGACCTGCGCGGTCAACTCCGGCTGCGCTGCCCTCGGCCAGTGTTTCCGATGAGATCCGGGCCGCTCAGAGCGCCTTGACCTCTCGCACGGTCTCCTCCAGCACGTCCATCTCCTGGTCGATCTCCTGGATGATCTCGTCGAGGCTCGAAGCCCCGCCGCTGGCCCCCATCGTCGCGGCCAGCGCCCTGGCCCTGAAGGCCTCGACCGTCGAGGTCAGGTGGACGAGCTGCGCCTTGAGCCTGGCCGCGTCGCGCTCGAGCGCGTCAACGGCCTGGAGCTGGGTCCGCACCTGATCGACGACCTTCTGCTGGCGCTCGCGCTGCGCCGCGTCGCCCTCGACCTGCGCCTGGCCGCGCGCCACCGTCGCCTCAAGCCGCGCGCGATCCACCGTCGTCGTGTAGCGCTCCAGCGCCAGGAAGCGCTGCCCCGCCGCCGCCCACTGCTCGATCAGCCGCCGCAACATCTCCTGCGACTCGCCCATCAGCCCGCCCACCGACGGCGCCACGTCCCGCAGGTGATCGCTCAGCGCCCGGTACTCCAGGATGCAGACCGTCAGGCAGTCGCGCAGCTCCTCGTCGCGGAGGTCGCTCAAGAGCCCGCGCAGCGACGCGACCAGCGCCGCGTCGAGCCCCGCGATGCTGTCGAGCAGGAAGTCGGGCGACAGCCCCGAGCGCCGCCCCATCTGCCGCAGCGCCACCCCCAGCGCCACGACCAGCGCGAAGACCCCCCCGAGCAGGAAGAGCGGCCCGAGCGCGAAGAAGACCAGGATGATCGCGCCCGCGACCCCGATGCCCACGAAGCGCGCCAAGGGGCTCGACCACCACGGCCACAGCGCCTCGCGCAACCACGCCGCGGGGATCTGGCCCGGCTCCAGCACCTGCGCGTCGATCCCCAGCGACCGAAGCCCCTGCTCCAGCGCATGCCCTTGATCCGCGCTGACCCGGATCGGGTACAGGGCCGGCTCCCGCGTCGACGCCGCGATGACCTCGGCCCGATCCAGGTGCGGGTGCGCCTGAACCACCCAGCGGACGAAGCGCCCGCGCCTGGCCTCGTCGCCAAAGCGCGCGATCAACAGGCCGCGCTGCTGCGCCTGGGTCGCCCACCGCGCGGCGCCCCCGCAAGAAGGGCAGAAGGTCATCCCCGGCGGGATCGCCGCGCCGCACCCGCCGCACCCGACCCCGCCGATGGCCACGGCGCGCGGCGCCGCGCCGGACCTCGCCGCGGTCAGCGCGCGCGACCCCGACGCCTCGGCGGGCCTGGCCGCGGACAGCGCCCTTGAGCGCGCCTGCCCCTCAGGGGTCCACATCGCATCGCTGGGCAGCGCCACGCCCAGATCCTCGGCCGAAAGCGTCGGCGTGAGCGCCGCGCCCAAGGCCGCCGGGCGCTCCTCGGGGCTCAGAGACAACCCCTCGGCCTCCGGATCGCCCTGCATTGAAGATTTCAAGCCCTCTGATTCAGACATCGCGGCCTCAGGCAATCACCCCGCTCAAGATCCGACCAACCCGCGCCACATGCAAGCCCGAGGCGCCCCGCGATCACGATCCGAGCCGATGGCCCAGCCAGACCAGCGCCACGCCGCCCACGACGCTGACGGCCACATAGAGCCCGCTGGAGGCCGCCGAGCCGCGCGAGAGCGCCGTGGCCTCCAGGCAGAAGGTCGAGAAGGTCGTAAAGGCGCCCAGGAAGCCGACCATCAGGGCCGCGCGCGTCGACGCCGAGATCTCCCCCTGCGCCGCCATCCCGGTCATCAGGCCCAGCATCAGGCAGCCCAGCAGGTTCGCGATCAGCGTCCCGAAGGGCCAGCCTTCGCCCAGCCAGCGCTTCGCGGCCACGCCCACATAGAAGCGCGCCAGCGCCCCGAGGCTGCCGCCGACGCCGACCAGCAAGGAGGCCCTCAAGGGGTGAAGATCGCCCATGCCTCGCTCCGCGGCCCGACGCCGCTCCACCTGAGTTTCGAAGGATCCTGAAGAGGCCGGCCTCCCCATCGGCCTGTGTCCTACGCACGACAGCCCGCTGTCAAGGCGCCGCGCCCGCGCCCCACGCACCGCGCCACGCGAGGTTCGCACCACGAGCGCTCCACGCTCGACGATCGCCCCACGCTCGACGATCGCCCCACGCTCCTCGCACCGCCCCCGTTGGGGACGGGCTCGTCGGGTGGGGCTAGAAGCTCAGGGTGGGCTGCGCCCTGTCGGTCGCAGGCCAGCGCACGACCCAGGTCGACACCAGGGGGCATGAAAACCCCAATCCACAGGCCCACTTCGACGCGCTGAGCCGCCCCTGCGATCCGCTCCCGTCCGCCCGCCGGCCTGCGACCGACAGGGCGCAGCCCACCCCGCGCATCCAAGCCCCACCCGACGAGCCCGCCCCCAACGGGGGCGGTGCGAGGAGCGTGGGGCGGTGCGAGGAGCGTGGGGCGCTCGTCCAGCCGCGAGAGTTTACTTTTGGCGCGCGCCTGCTCTACCCTGGCGCAGGCCGCCTGGCGCGGCCCGAAGGAGAAAAAGGCGCCGTGGATCATGATCTTGGCCTTCAACGCGTCAACGCGAGGTGGCTCGGCCTGCTCGGCCTGATCGCGCTCGTATGGCCGGCGCCCTCCTGCCTCGTCGAGATCACCGAGTGCGACGAGAACGTCCCCTGCACCTCGGGCCACTGCTTCCGCGGCTTCTGCAAGGCCGATTGCCTGCCCGACGACCCCGGCTGCCAGGGCGACCGCCTGTGCCGGCCCTGCAAGAAGAACACGGACAACCAGTGCACCTCCGACTCGGGACGGACCGCCGAGGCCACCCAGGTCTGCGTCGAGTGCCTCTGCAACCCGGTCTGCAACGCCGAAGACAAGCAGATCTGCGTCGACGGCGAGTGCCTCGTCGCCGAAGCCTGCGCCGACGACATCAACCGCCTCTGCCTCGGCAATGTCCGCCTGGAGCCGCTGGACAACAAGCGCGTCTGCCGCGACACCTTCTTCGTCGACCCCTGTGTCAACGTCACCGACGAGTGCGCCTGCCCCGCCCGCTGCCCCGCCGATCAAATCTGCGCCGATGGCCTCTGCCAGACGCCCACGCCCTGCCCCGACGACGCCTCGATCTCCTGCGTCGGCCTGGTCGTGCTCGACGCGCTGGCCAACCGACGGATCTGCAAGGGGAAGCTCTACACCGAGCGCTGCGACTGAGGCCATGAACACCGACCCCTTCCCCCGCGACCCCCAGCTCTTCGCCGACGACGCCGGCTACGGCTGCAACCTCCCCGCCCTCTTCTGCGCCGGCTGGCCCCCCAACCGCGAGCTGGCCTTCAAGGAGTACCGCTCCCAGGACGACCCCGCCCTCCTCCACCGCGCCGGCGTCCGCTGGAGGTCGCCCGTCCAGGTCGCCGCCCTGCGCCTGCGCTGGCCCTCCGGCTACGAGCCCCTCGCCTTCCGCGTCCTCGTCGTGATCGACGGCGCCGAGGTCGCCCTGACCGAGCTGGCCCGCGCCTCCTCGGCCCTCGTCGAGCTGCCCGTCGACGCCGCCATCCAGGCCCTCATCGTCGAACAGGCCCCCGGCTCAGGCGCCCCAGGCCACCCCGGCGTCATGCGCATCGCCGCGCTCTCGATCCTCTCGAGCGCCTCGCCTGACCTCGAAATCCTGGCCGTCGACGCCGAAGGCCGCGCCCACTCGCCCGCCATGCCCCTGGCCACGGACGGCGACCCCTGGACCTGCCTCGACCTGAGCGACCTGCCCGAGATCGAGCTGCGGCTTCCCCACGACACCCCCGCGCGCGGCCTCGCGCTCGATCTCGTCCGCCTCGGGAGCTTCGGGCGCCCCGCGGACCTGAGCGCCTGGATCGCCGCCGCCACCGCCCGCGCGCCAGACGGCCTGGGCGGCTGGCGCCCCGTCGAGATCGACGCCCGCGCCATCAACACCGACGACGCCGGCGTCGTCGCCGGGGTCGTGCGCGCCGCCCTCATGATGCCCGCGGCCGACACCCTCGACGGCCTCCGACTCTCCATGCCCCTGCCCCGAAGCGCCCTCCTGGCGATCTCCAGCGCCGCCCTCATCGACCGCCTCCCCGACGCACCCGGCTGGCGCACCCTCCCCCCCGCCGCGACCCCCAAGCGCCCCGAGCGCCGTGACGACCCCTCGCCCGAATTCATCGCAAGGGGTATATTTTCTCTTGATACGGCGGCCAGTTACTGCACGCCGCTGAGGATGGCGGCGTCGCTGGGCGTCCCACACACGGCGCCCCGCGTCGGCGTGGACGCCGACGGGCACGTCCAGCTCCAGCCGGGCGGCAGCGCGCCCCACGGCGTAGGCCACGCGCAATGCCTGACGCTCGGCGCGCGCCTGTCGACGCCCCCCACCGGGCCGACGCGCCGGAGCCTCGCGCCCGACGCCCCCGCGCTGACCTTCGAGCGCGACCACGGCCCGGTGAGGGCCCGCCAGACCCTCTTCGTCGATCCCGCCGACGGGGCGCCGACGCTCCAGTGGTGGATCGAGGTCGAGAACCGCTCGGGGGACGAGGCAAAGGTCGCGATCGAGGTCGGCGCTGCGCTGCGGGATTACCTCTGGGCGCTCCCTCTGCGGCTGCTGGCCACCTCGGGGGGCGGCACGCTGACGCTCCGTTGGGAGGATGGGGCGGCGGCGCTGGCCGCCGAAGGCCCCTGGGGCCTGACGATCCCGCCCGATCCGCGCTCGGAGTGGGTGTTGACGACCCGCGAGGTGCTGGCGCCGGGGGCGCGCGTCCGGCGCGGCCTGCGCTTCCCGCTGACGAGCGGCGCGGCGCTGCCGGCCCCCGAGGCGCTGCCGGCCCCAGAAGAGAGCATGGAGGCCGGCCTGGATCGCCTCCGAGGGGCTGTGAGGGCCGCGCTCGACGGCGCGATCGAGGTCGACCTGCCCGACCCGGCGTGGGGCGCGCTCGTCAAGCGCCTCCTGGTGCAGTCGTCGCTCTTCATCCTTGAGGACGAGCGGGTGCCCTACGGGATCGCCCCCTCGGTCTACGACCGGGACTTCTTCGGGCTGGAGGAGGACTGGCTCTTCTGCGCCTGGGCGCAGTGGGGCCTGGGGAGGCAGGCGCTGACGTCCTTCAAGGCCACCTACCTCCAGGCCGAGCACCTGTCCAAGGATCACTACCTGCACGACCTTCGCAATGGGCTGACGCCCTGGCAGGCCGAGCGGCTCTGCGCGCTGGTCGGGGTGGGCTGGGCCGAGGCCTTCGATGCGGAGCAGCGGGCGCTGCTGCGATCCCTGGGCGCCTGGGTGGTCGAGCAGCGGGCGCGGACCGCCGAGGCCACCGGAGCGATCGAGGCCGGCGGCTGGCGGACCTTCCCGGGGCTGCTGCCGGCCTTTCGCTACGGCGGCGACCTGAGCTTCCCGACCCAGAGCCTCTTCGGCAACGTCGCCAACTGGGTCGGCCTGCGGGCGCTGGCGAGGGCCGAGGGCCCAGGCTCGCCCTGGCGCGAGGAGGTCGACGACTTCCGGCGCGCGATCCTGGGCGCCCTCGACGCGGTCAAGATCACCAACGATTACGGGGACTTCTACCCTCTGGACACGGGGGGCGGCGACGCGGGCAGCTACTACCAGCTCATGGCCGCGGGCATCCTCGACCCGATGGACTTCTTCTCCCCCGGCGACCCCCGCGCTGACGCCATCGACGCCTTCATGGAGCGCGACGACCGGCTCTACTTCGGGCTGCCGCGCTTTGACGACTGGGGCAACCCGGGCCATGGCGTCGACGCCCATTACTGCGTCGGCTACCTGATCCGCGCGCTGCGGGCGGGGCGAAGGGAGGTCTTCTGGACGGGGCTCTGCGGGCTGATCGCCAGCGCGATGGACCCGGAGGTCTGCACCTTCCGGGAGGTCAGCCCGATCCAGCGCGAGGCGGCCGCCTGGGGCCACGACGCCCACCTGCCGGGGCGCCGGCTGGGCCGCAGCGAGCCTTGCGTGGGCGGGATCGGGGTCGCGCTCCAGCTCATCCGGCACGCGCTCGTCACGGAGCTGCCCGAGGCCGACGGCCAGCCGGGGCGACGCCTGCGCTTCCTGGCCGCCCCCCTGCCCGGCTGGCTCGCAGGCCCGCTGCGGTTGATCGCGGCGCCCACCCTCGGCGGCCTCGCCTCGATCGAGGTCACACCGCGCGGCGGGGGCTTCGAGGTCTTGATCGACGCGGTCGACGCCGAGGCCATCGAGCTCCAGCTGCCGGCCGCCGCCGGCCGCGCGAGCAAGTCCGGCGAGGTGCTGAGGCCCGACGCGCGCGGCCTCGTCGCGCTGCCCCCTGGCCGCCACCGCCTCTGGATCGACGCGCCATGATCACCTGCGCCGTCATCCCCGCCGCTGGCCTGGGCACGCGGCTGCGCCCGCTGACGGCGACGACCCCGAAGGAGCTGCTCCCGCTGGGCGCGAGCCACGCCCAGGGCGACGCGGGGGCGCTGCCCGCGATCGCCGGCGCGCTGCTGGAGGCGCAAGCGGCGGGGATCGAGCGCGTGGCCGTCGTCATCAGCCCGCGGAAGGAGGCGCTGCGCGCGTGGCTGGAGTCTGGCCCCTTCGGGGCGCTGGAGATCCACATCGCGCTCCAGCCCGAGCCGCTCGGCGTCCTCGACGCGGTGGCGCGCGGGCTCGCATTGCTCAATGATCCCGAGGCTTTCGCTGTCCTCTACCCCGACTACCTGCACCTGCCCGATCAGCGCGCCCTGAGCCAGCTCGCCCTCCACGCCCCCGAGGGCGACGCCGTGGTCTTCGGGCTCACCGAGGTCACCGAGGCCAGCGCCGCCCGCTCTGGCCTGACCGCCCGCGCCATCACGGCGCCCCTGGCCGGGCCGCTGCGGCGGATCGTGGCGCTGGAGGCGACCGGGGCGCTCGAACCCGGCGCGGTGCACACGACCTTCGCCGAGCTGCGCGGCCCCTGCTACGCCGCCGCGCTGGACCGGACCCTCCACGGCGCCTCGCCGCGCGACGGGGTGCACCTGGAGGTGCTGGGGGAGCTGGCGCGGCGCGGGCTGCTCTTTGGCGTCATGCTCGACGGTGATATCCTCGATCTGGGCGTCATGGCCGGCTACGAGGACGCCGCGCGCCGCTTCGAGGCCGGGGCCGCGCGCTGGAGGGCCGATCCGAGGGAGAGCTCATGACCGCGCGCGACGCCCCACACAACGTCATCTTCATCACGGTCGACGCCTGGAGGGCGGACTTCACGGGGTCCTTCGAAGGGGTGCCGCTCGTCCCGGCGCTCGACCGCCTCGCGCCGATGACCGCGCGCTTCGATCGCGTCTGGAGCAATGCGCCCTGGACCACCCCGGCGATCGTCTCGATGCTCACCGGCCAGCGCCCCGAGCGCCACGGCGCCCACTACGCCTGGTCGACCCCGCCGCAGGGCGGCCCCTCCGTGGCCCAGGCGCTCGGCGCGGCGGGCTGGCGGTGCCCGAACCTGGTCTACCTCAATCGCCTGGACAACTACGCCAACCTCGGCTACCGCGCAGAAGACGCCCCGGACTACCCCAAGAACCCCGAGGACCCCTCGCTGATCGAGGCAATCCGACACCACGGATCAAGCAAACACCCGTATTTCCTGTGGTTTCATTACAAGTGGGTCCACCTGCCCTACTGGGCCGACGCGGAGAGCCAAGCGGCGCTCGGGGTCGACGAGGGGGCGCTCCCGGAGCGGGTGCGGGCCTCGGTGGGCTCGCAGTTCGTGGTGCCGCGCGGGCAGTTCTCGCTGGAGCCGGGGGATCGGCCGGACGTGGTGAGGATGTACGCGGCGTGCGTGCGCCGGA
Organism: Pseudomonadota bacterium; assembly: GCA_005804885.1. Taxonomy (GTDB): domain Bacteria; phylum Myxococcota_A; class Bradymonadia; order Bradymonadales; genus SYOX01. The sequence continues at coordinate 51,442 of SYOX01000333.1, read as the reverse complement.
TGGGCGTCTGGCTCGACGGCGTGCTGGAGGCCGTGCAGGCCAGCCCGTCGCGGGAGCGGACCTGCGTGGTGTTGAGCGCCGATCACGGCGACGAGCTGCTGGAGCACGGGCACGTCGGCCACGCCTCGACGGCGCACCACGGGACGCTCTTCGAGGAGGTGCTGCGCATCCCGCTGATCGTCATCGATCCTCGCGTCGAGGGCTTCCGGCGCGTCGACACCCCGGCGCAGGGGCTCGACCTCCACGCCACGCTGCTGTCTCTGGCGGGCTGCCCGGCCGAGGCGCCGGGCGAGAGCCTGGACCTGAGCCCGGCGATCTTCGGGGATCCGAAGGCGCTGGAGGGGCGCGGGGCGCGGATCTTCAGCTTCCACAGCGCGCGGGCGGGTTATCTGACGCCGAGGGAGCAGGAGGGGCAGGTGATCCGCGGGCTCACGGACGGCCGCCACAAGATCATCGAGGAGCGCTACGAGGAGCGGCGGCTGGCGCTCTACGACCTGGCCCTGGACCCCCAGGAGCAGCGGCCTGTCGAGCGCGGCGCGCTGCTGGATCTCTGGGCGGCGCGGCTCGACGATGAGCCATAGAGCCCGTCAGGGTCGAGATTGACGCCTCGGGGCATCTTCGCTAGGCTGACCGGAGAGATCCGGCGCCCGGCGCCCGTGGCGAGCAGAGGGTGGATGCGATGAGAAGCGGTTGGCGGTGGTGTGTGCTGGTCCTCGCGTGTCTGGCGTCGTCGGGGTGCGGCGACGAGGTGCCGGTCCCGCCCGGAGCGCCCGCCGAGCAGATCCTGGACATTCAGTTGACCCTGGTGGACGAGACGATCGTCCTGGGTGGCTCTCTGCTGTGCAAGGTGGAGGGGGCCGGGGCGATCGTGCCTGCGGCGGCGCGGGTGGTGCTGAACGGGGCGATAGACGGTCGGCCCGTGGAGGCGTCGATCGGGGCGGACTTCGTCGAGACGAGCCAGGGGCTGGACGTCAGCGTGGGCTGGGACAAGCTCGTCAACATCCTGGCGATCTCGGGCGAGGCGGAGTTTCAGGGGTCTTTGAGGGTGGAGATCGACGATCTGGGCGGAGGGCTCAAGGGGATCGACGAGCTGCCCACGGCCATCATCTTCTTCAGGGAGTCGCTCAGGCCGGGGCTGGATCTGCCCTCGCAGCTGGAGATCTTCGCCGACGATCAGCTCCGCTTCCCGGCCGAGGGCCTCTTGAGGCCAGGCGAGGGGACGACGGACCTGCTGGTGGACGGGACCTTCTCGCCGACGGACGGCAGCGCGGCGACGCTCGTCTCGGCCGTGTTGCCGGTGGCCGTCGGGGCAAGCCGCCAGGACGCGGTGGTGCACTGGTCGGTGGTGGTCTTCGGGATCAAGCCGGGCTCGTTCTCGGGGACGCTCAGGCCGGTCAACAACCACGAGCTGGGCGGCCGGTTGGAGGGCGACACGCTCAACGCGACCATCGCGCTCCTGCCCTCGGAGATCGACGGCTTCGACCCGCCCGCGGCCAGCCGGGGGCAGATCATGCGCGCGCTGGGGCGCGGCTTCATCAGCGCCGACGCGAACCTGGGCCAGTCGATGTTCTTCACGCTCGACGGCAGCTTCCGCACCCGGGGCGGGACGGTGATCGACTTCTCGGGGCCAAAGGCGATCCAGGTGGCGCCCGAGGCCGTGCCCTCGCACACCGAGGCCCAGCTCGTGCTGCGCTCGACGGTCGAGGATCGCGGCGGGGTGTTGACCCTCGTGGGGCTGACGGCGGCCCCGGGCAGCTTCCAGGGCACCATCACCCCCGTGCTGGTCCAGGGCAACAACACCGTCTTCGGGCGCCCCTTCCAGGGGACGCTGGAGGTCGCCCCGACCCTCCAGCGCGTCTTCGTGCGCTTCTTGCCCAACTTCAGCGAGGCGCTGGACTCCTTCGGGATGCGCAACGTCGAGCCCGAGATCCGGGCCCGGATCTTCGCGGTCCTTGAGCGCGACTACGCCGGGGTCAACATCGAGTTCTCGGACATCCGCCCGGACGACTTCGTGGAGTACACCATCATCGAGGTCGGCGGCCCCGACCCCAACGGCGCGGGCCTCTTCGGGCTGGACAACTCCGCGGGCAAGGACACCGGCAACATCCGCCTCAACGACATCGTCGGCAGCCAGAACGCCGAGAGCGGCGATCTGGGCTTCTACGTCTTCGGCGGCGTCTTCATCGAGTCCTTTCGCACCTTCAGCCCCTCGCTCGACCCCGGCAGCACGATCGCCTCGGGCAACTTCGACCAGATCTTCCGACCCTTCATGCCCGCGCTCGGCGGCATCCCCATCGACGCCGCCGAGTGGCCCGACGGCCCCCGCGTCGCCGACATCGAGCTGGCCATCTTCTCCATGGGCAACCTGATCGGCGGCACCATCACCCACGAGATCGGCCACTCCCTCGGCATGAGCTTCTTCCAGGAGGACCTCTTCACCGACTCGATGCGCTTCCACAACGACTTCGACGAGGAGGGCTCCATCATGGACGCCGGCCAGAACCGCCCCTTCGAGGAGCGCGTCGAGTTCGGCGACGCCCCCAAGCCCCACTTCAACGAGCGCAACTCCGCGTATCTCCAGATGATCCTGCCCTTGCCCTGATCTCATACGGAACCACGTTTGAAGCACTTTCATCTTGGGCTTCCTGGTGGCCCAGATTGTAAGTGGCTTGAGCGTGGTTCCGTATCACCCCCTCGGCCCGGCCCCCTCGACCGCCACCCCGCCGACAAGAACGGCGAAGGGGCCAGACCCTCCACGGATCTGACCCCCCTCGGCCCCTGATCGGCCCCTCGAACCTCGGCCCGCTCGACGATCAGCGCTCGACGATCAGCGCTCGACGATCGGCGCTCGACGATCAGCGCTCGAAGCAGAGCTTGTCCAGATCGGCGTTCAGGACCACCGCGTTGAGCTTGCCGAAGAGGCTGGCGCTGCGCGGATCGGCGTAGGTCAGCACCGCCCCGACCCCCTCAAGCTCCGAGAAGTTCAAGAGCCTGTCCGTGAAGATCCGACCATTGCTGGCCTCCTCGATCACGTCCACCGGCTGCCCAACCGGGAGCCCGTCAGACAGGACGGGCTGAACCCGCACGAAATTGCGGAAGCCCTTGTCGAGCCACGCCACCGCGAACCCTTGCCCCATCGCACCGATCACCACCGACTCCCGCGGCGAGTTCGTCTCGGCGAAGACCCGGTTGCCGAAGCGACTCCCGTTGGCGTTGAGCCCCATGACGCGCACCGCGAGCTGGGTGTTGCTGCCCTCCGTCAAGGACGCGATATGGAAGGACCTGTCCGAAGCCACCATCGAGGGCCGCACGTTCGTCGCGATCCGGCTGAAGAGCCGCTGCTCCAGCACGTCGCCGACCGGAAAACCCTCCACCGTCAACGACTTCCACTGCAAGGTCCCCACGTCGCCCTTCTTCTTGAACCACGTCACCATCCCGCCGGCCTGGTTGAGCGCCACGGCCGAGCGGCTGGCCTCGAAGCGCAGCTCAGGCTGCACCGAAACCTCATCGATCGTGCTGGCGCCGAGCTGCGCGTTGACCCGCGTCGCCTTGACGCACGAGGTCGCCGTCTCGTTGATGCAAGGAATCACCACGTCGCCCGCGCTCTGCGTCCAGGTCACCACGCCGGTGCCGTTGGCGCGCATCGCGATGGCAGGGTCGGCGAAGTTGAACCCGCGCCGCGCGTCCGTCACCAGGATCCGGCTCTCCTGAGCCGCCCCCTGCGGGCTCACCCGCACGATGGCGATCCGCTCCTCCTGGCTGCGGTGCACGGCCACCATCACGAAGCCGCTGCCATCCCAGGCCGCCGCCGGGTCGATCGTCTCGGCCCCAGTCGCGAAGAGCCGCCCGATCGACCCCACCGCCCGCAAGCTCCGATCCACCACCACCCAGCGCACCTCGCCGGTCTCAGGCGTCACGCCGGTCGCGTCCTGGGTGTGCTGCCACGCGAAGAAGGTCAAGGACCCATCGGCGCTCGTCGCCGTCGTCGGCCGCACCTGCCGCTGCGTAAAGGGCAGGTCCAGCGCCACCTCCACGACCCCCTCGCCACCGCCGCAGCAATTCTCGTCCTCGGCGCCGTCGCAGTTGTTGTCCAGCCCGTCGCAGGTCAGCTCGGCGTCATCCCGCAGGCCGTCAAAGCGCACGCCCTCGATCGAAGCCAGCGCCTCATAGGTCTCCAGCGGGCACTCCAGCACGACGCCGGCCTCGCACTCGGCCTCCGAACCCTCGCACACGCCCTCCTGCTCGCTGCAGAGCGTCGGCAGGTAGTCGGAATCGTTGTTGTCCAGGAAGCCGTCGCAGTCGTTGTCTGCCCCGTCGCAGATCTCCTGACCGCTGTTGCTGATCCCGCACTCGCACCCGTTGACCGCCAGACGATCGACGTTCACGAAGCCCCTGATGCAGTTGAACTGGCACGCCCCCGCCACGCAGCTCACCGTGGCCCCGGCCAGCGCCGCGCAAGGCTCGATCGCGTTGTCCACGATCCCATCGCAGTCGTTGTCGACGCCGTCGCACAGGTCCCGGCCGCCGTTGGTGATCTGGCACTCGCAGCCGTTGAAATCCTCCCCGTCGATGTCCACGAAGCTCCCGACGCAGTCGAACTCGCACGCGCCGTCCACGCAGCTCACGTCGGCGCCAGGCAGCCGCTCGCAGACGTCGCCGCCCTCATCGATCTGGCCGTCACAGTCGTTGTCCCGACCGTCGCACACCTCCCGACCGCCGTTGGTGATGTGACACTCGCAGCCGTTGGCCGCCTGCCCGTCGACGTCGACGAAGCTTGGCGCGCACCGCAGATCGCAGGCCCCCTGCACGCACGTCGAGAAGCCACCGTAGGGCGAGTCGCAGGCGGTCTCGGGGTTGTCCACGATCCCGTCGCAGTCGTTGTCGATGCCGTCACAGACGTCCTGGCGGCCGTTGGTGATCTGGCACTCACAGCCGTTGGCCGCGTCCTGATCCAGATTCACGAAGCCGGCAGTGCAGCTGAATTCGCACGCCCCCCGGAAGCAGTAGGTCAAGGCCCCTTCGACCGCCTCACACCCGTGGAAGCCGTTGTCCACGCCCCCATCGCAGTTGTTGTCGATGCCATCGCAGGTGTCCTGGCCGCCGTTGGTGATCTGGCACTCACAGCCGTTGATCGCCGCGCGGTCGAGATCGCGGAAGCCCACCTCGCATTCGAAGCGGCACACCCCCTCGACGCAGATCGACGCCGCCCCGTCGACCGGCGCGCAGGGCGCGCAGCCGCCGCAGTGCTCGGCGTCGCTCTGGGGATCGAAGCACCCGTCATCACACAGGATTTCGCCCTCGGGACAGGTCAGCTCGGGCTCCGGTTGGGGCTCCGGCTGGCCCTCAGGCTCGGGCTCGACCACGGGCTCGGGCTCCGGTTGGGGCTCGGGCTCGACCACGGGCTCGGGCTCCGGTTGGGGCTCGGGCTCGGCTTCGGGCTCGGCCTCGGGCTCGTCCTCGACGATCGGGGCGGGCTCGGGCTCGGAGGGCTCCTCCGGTTCGGGGTCGGGCTCAGGCTCAAGGGCGGGGGTCGGCTCAGGGGCGGGCTCGGGCTGGGCCTCCAGGTCGTCGTCGCCCTGGGCGTTCCGCCCGCCGACCTCGTCGTCGCCGCCGCAGCCCGTGAGGCCGGCGCCGGCCAGCGCGATGAGCATCATGGTCAGAAGGGTCTTCTTCGTCGTCGCGTGCGTCATGGTTCCTCTCCCGTCTTGTGTGTCGCGTGGCACAAGGCGCCTGAAGCGGCGCTGTCGGGAGGGTTCTCGGGCGAGGGAGCGGAGGTGTTGCGTCGAAAACTGGAGGGCGGGCAAATTTTCTGGAGGGGAGATCAGCGAGGGCCAGATGAACCCCCACCAAGGCGCTCCAGTCAGCATGATGAGCGGGATAGGGAAGACAGGAAGGGGCGATCAGGGAGATGGAAGAAGAACGCGGGAGTCGGGGAGGGGTTGATCTTCGAAGGAGACGCTCTGGCCATTGTCGAGGATGAAGGTGTGCTGCAGGGCCTCCTCGATGTTCACTTCGGCGTCCTGAAGGACCACCCCGATTTCGTGACCCATGATCGCTCCACATGACGCCGAAACATCCCCATTGACCGCGATGAACAAACCCACCTCTGCGTTGTTGGTCAGCAAGAACCGCTCGAGCTGGGCGCGACCCTCGTCAAGGACCGCGAGCCCGACTCCGAGCGGCGCATTCCCGACGCACCCCTCGGGTTCGGTGTGGCACCTGGCCTTCATGGTTCCATGAACCAAGAGGTCCCTGGCCTCCAGGATGGCCCCGAACGAAGAAAAGACCCCCGTGTCATAGTTATCAACGACCTCCACCCGCTCCAGCTTCACCAGGGCGAGCTCCTGGGCTTGAAGCCCTCGACCGAGGGCGCCCACGCCGGATTCTGGGTGAGTGTCTCGAACGCGAAAGTCCCGAAGGTCGAGCCTCGTTCCAGGGCCCGCCGCGACCACGCCGAACGTGTCGGCGTCTTTCAAAAGGCCCCGTGATATGGACAGCGTGCCGACCTCAAACACCAACACACCCGAGTTGAAGAACTCAGGCGCGGGTCGGCCCGTCACCCCGATCAACGCCAGATCTTCAGCCTCCATGACGCCGCCAGCGTTGACGCGGACGCCAATGTCCTTCAAGTCCCTCAACAAGATCCGACGCGCCTGGAGCTGCGCGTCGCTCTCCACCACGATCCCCGCCGCGCCCCGCTCCTCACGAACCCTCCGGCGGTCGGTACGCTCGATCACGACGTCCTGCATGTCGAGCGCGCTGCCCTCCTCAAGCACGATCACGCCGACCTCCAAAGCGCCAGAGATGACCGCTCGGCGCACTTGGCCGCGCGAGTCCAGGTTGACGTTGGGGGAGGACGACGAGGAGAACTCAAGGCCTCGACCTCCAGTCTCGGTGATGAGGACGTCCTCGGCGTCAAAGGAGCTCAGGCCCGCCGCATGGATCCCCACGAACTGACTGTTGTTCACCGCGACGCGCTTGAGTTGGACGCTGGCCCAGGAGTTGGCGTTGATCCCCCACCCGAGCTTCCAGTGCGGCTGCAGGGGCCGCTCGGTATCCAGAATCCAGACGTCCTCAAGCTCCACCACCGAGCCCGCAGCCTGAACGTAGATCCCGTTGGTGTTGTGGCGCAGCGTGGCGCGCTTGAGCCGCGCGTGTCCCTCCTGGACGATGAGCCCGTAACCCATGAAGGAGTCGGCGTTCGAGGGCCTGGTGCCCGAGATTTCCAGATCCTCGGCCTCCAGAATCGACCCACCACCGAACACGAACACGGCCATGTCCAGGGTGTCCTCGACGAGGACACGCGCCACAGCCGCTCGGGCGCCGGATTGTGCGACGAGCCCTGAATCGGCGGCGGTGCGGACGAGGCTGTCGCTCAAGTCCAGCGTCGACCCCTGGCCCGTCACAAGAACACCCACGCCCGCCGTCCCGACCACGAGACAGTCTCTCGCCTGGACCAGCGCGCCTTCTCTCACGAGCAGCCCGTGGCCGGCCCCACCACCCGGCTCGACACGCTGGATGTCGACGCGCTCCATCGACACGAGCTCCCCCGCGCCGTTGATCCGTATCCCCACTGTGGACACCTCGCGAACGCTGACGTCCACGATGGAGACTGGCTGCACGGGGGAATGAACCCGAAGGCCGCTCAGCGGACCCTGAAGCGTCAAGGCGGTCAGCCGGACCCCGGCCTCACCCTGGATGTTGACGATGGCGTCCTCGCCCTGCGGCGCCTCCGCCCTCAGCGTGGTCCCCGCCACGCATGCGCCGACGAGGGCCACGGGCTTGTCCAGCCAGATGAGCGCGTCGTGGCTGCCGACGCCCACCGCCACGATGTCCCCGGCCTCGGCCACCGACACGGCCTCGGCCAGCGCCCACGGCGACCGCCTCGACCCCTCACCGCCCGGTGCCGCGCTGGCCGCCGCATAGAGCACCCGGCCCTCAAAGCCAGGCGCCAGCGCCCGGATCGCCGCCTCGTCGTGCCAGCCCTCTCCCTCAGGGCAGCGCGGCCCCTGCTGGACACACTGGCCTCGGCCGGGCAGCGCCAGAGTGCCCGGCTCACACTGCGGCAAGGCCGGCGCGCGGCAGGCCTCAAGGTGCCTCGGCTCCTCAATCAAATCCTCAGCAACTTCAACTGGATAGGCGACAGAATCCCACCCCGGCGCGCACGCCCATGCCTCGAAGCGGAGCCGTTGGGGGGCGCACACCAGCCCATCGAGCCAACGGCCGCTCGGGCACTCGGCGGCCGTCGCGGGCCTGGGCGCCTCCACCGCGATGAACCCATCCTCCTCGGACAAGAGCGGGCAGCCGTCTGCCGCCTCGGGCTCAGGATCGACCCCACCTACGAAGCCGTCCGCGCCGAACTCCGACGCCGGGGCTCGCGGCTCTGGCGCCTCGCCGCACCCCACCATGAGCCCCAGAACCCATAAGCTCGACCGCATCCTCGGCGCTCGACCAGCCGTGCGCGCTCCTGACATCTCCCCTCCTCAAAGGCCCGACCTCGCTGACGCGCCCCGGTGATGGGGCGGCAGAGCAGGGCCGGACGCCTCACCGCTCGACCTCCAGTTGCCCCTCGCCGTCGACGACGACCCCGGTGTTGAGCTGCCCGCCCTGGACCACGATCCCCGCGCTCCCGACCAGGCCGCCCTCGGCCACCGCACCAACCCCCGCGAAGGACGAAAACCGCCTCGTCAGATCCAGCGTCACCCCGTCGAGCGCCGCCTGCGCGTCGCGCTCGGCCAACAACGCCGGCTCCACCGAGATCCCCTCGGCATCGAAGGCCTCGAGGTTCTGGGCGATCAGGCCGAAGGAGCTCTCTGGATCGCCGCTGATGGTCACGGCCTCAAAGTCGAACAGGGCCTCCGACCCCTCGTCTCCAGGCGAGCCGTCCACCACCAGCCCCACCCGGCCGTTGTCCCTGAGCGCCACTCGCCTCAAGGCCACGGCCCTGGACACGCCCGAGAGCTGGATGCCATCGCCGACGTCGATGAAGTCGAAGGTCTGGCTCGGCTGGAGCCTCAACTGCGTGCCCTCGATCACCGCGTCGACCAGCGCGACCCCCGTGGCGTTCTGCACCAGGAGGCCCGCGCCGCGCGAACCTGTGATCGTCGCCCCGGCGAGGCTCAGGGCGGGCGTCGCGGCGTCGACCTGGCCTGGGATCTCGACCCCGCCTGGACCCGTGAGCACGTTCTGAACCCACACGCCAGGGTCCGTCGTCCCGCTGATCCTCAAGCCCGCGTGCGCGCTGACGGCGCCGTCCTGCAAGATCCCAAGTCCGTCCATGCCTTCGATCGAGAGATCCTCGCTGCGCACCAGCGCGCCCGATGAGATAAGCAACCCGCTGGAGACAATGGAGAAGTTGGCCTGAACACCTCTGAGGCCCTCCGAGATCTGCACAGATCCCAGCGAGACCTGGCTGCCCTCGACCAGCACCGAGGTGCCCACGACTCCGCGCACCTGCCCGCCCTGCCAGTCCACGGCGCTGTCGAAGAACACCGCCCCGAAGCCCGCGAAGCCCTCGACCTCGACCGATCCCAGCGATGCCCCGCTGCGCGCCATCAACAGGCCCGCGATGGCCGTCTCCTGCGGATCGAGCGTCGAACCCAGCACCAAGAGGTTCTCCCGGTTCACGGGCCCGCGGATCACGACCGAGCCCATCTCCATGCTCTCGACCCCGTCAACGACGACGCCCACCCCCCTTGAGACCTCGACCTGGACGTCGCGCATCACCACGCGACCGCCCGCGGCCAGCACCCCCACGCCCTCGTTGACCACCGTCACGCCCTCGATCACCGTCGGCGCGACGGGCTCCTCTCCGCCAACACCGCCCTCCAGACAGATCGTCGCCAGCGCCGGGCGTCGGGTCAGCTCCCCGACCAGCGTCGCCCCCTGCCCCCGGAGCGTCACCCCGGCGCGCAGCACGAAGGTCCCCTCGTAGCGCTCCCCGGTCAAGACGACCTCGTCGCCCGCACACGCCGCCGCCAGCGCCCTGACCAGCGCCTCCGAGTCCGACGCCTCGACCCGATCCGACGACGCGCACGGCGGGCTCGGGTCGATCGCCCCATAGACCCACAGGCAGTGCAGCGGCGGCGGCCCGCCCTGCGTCCCCCCTGGCCCTTCATCTTCGCCGCGCTGGCCACACGCTGCACACGACGCCGCGCACGCCGCGACGGCCAGGACCAACCTCATCAAGCTCATGCGCCTTCCTTATCGTGGATCTTCGTCAAGGGGAAGAGCAACACGTCGAGCCTGTACACCTCGCCATTGTTCGGCTTGCCCTTGTCATAATCGCTGGCAATGATGTCGTTGACTTCCTCGATCAGCCCGTTGATCAGGGGCTTGACCGCCTCAAACTGCTCGGCCGACATCCGGATCGTCAGGCTGTTGCTGTGGCGCTCCTCCACCGGCACGATGTCCAGCGCCTCGGCGGCCCGATGGAGCATCTCCTTGTACCAGCCCCTGTAGACCAGCTTGGACGCCTCAGCCACGCCCGAAGCCTTGTGCCCCACCGCCAGCAACCCGCTGGTCATCGCGTCAACCAGCCGCCCCGACTCTCGCTTGAGCACCCCAAGCTCGACGAGCCGCTCCACGGCACCCTCAACCTGACCCACATCCACCCGGAAGCGGATGTGCCTTGATATCCATTTGGAATCATTGACAAAATCAGGATGCATGGCCATCTCGCGGATCACGGTATAGAACCACCGTGAAAAATACAACAACCGTAAATCCTGGACCTTGACGGCGTCCCTGAATCTACGAAATGCCTGCATCCTGTCAATGATCTTCTGTTTTTGTCCGTCGGTCTTTGCCCTGGCCAGCCCGATCATGGCGTTGAAGTGGCGCCGCTCCTCCTCGCCCAGCTCCATCCAGTCGGCCAGCCGCCGCGCCGCGGCCTCCGAGATGTGCCTGTCGTCCCGCCCAGTGCAGATCATGTGCATGGCCGCAGGCGTCTTGTAGCCGGCCCTCGTGGCGAACCGAGCGTACGAGAAGGACGGGTCCGCCTCCTTGCGCGCCTCATAGACCGCCAGCAAGAAGCCCCTGTAATCCGTAAAGCCGAAGATGTCTGGGCCTGATCTAGTGTTCATCCCCACCCCTTCACTACACCTGAAACTGTAAACGATAACTCATGCCACATCAACGCCGTATCAACGGTCATCTACGGATGGATAACCCGTTTACAAGACCGTGTAAATGATGATTTCAAAACCGTGTTGACCGTGAACGCTCCCTCATGCCACTGTCCCCTTGCTGAAGGACTTGGAAGCCTGCTCAGAAGATGAAAGATGGTACGACAATAAGTCTATTATTTACTAATCATGAAAAATTCTTCCATGAATTCAATCACATAACGAAACCCTAAACAAAGGGGCTTTGCGCCATGGGACGGTGGTGGGAGAGAGGGAGATGCAGCAGGGCGGGGGGGCCATTGGGTTTGCTGGCCCTGGCCTTGGTGTGGCTGGTTGGCGCGGAGACCATGGCACAGGATGTCCAAGGGGTGTCGGTGGCGGTGGTTCCGGTGGAATCCATCGAGGCCAGCCAGATACGCTCGCCCACCACCGAGCGGGAGATCCAGGAGGAGTTGGGCAAGGCCATCATCGAGGCAGTGAATGCGTTCGTTCCGACGCGGCCTTCCTTTCGGTTCGATGCGCTGGATGGGCCGACCTTCAGGGAGCGGGTGGTGAGGCTGGACCAGCAGGACGAGCCTTCGAACCAGGCCACGCCAGACGAGCGATTCTATCGAGGAATAATTGACTTATGTGTTAACCGAAACGCAGGGACGAGATTCGATGGGAGGTTGGGGGTGGACTTCATCGTCTGCCCTCGGCTGGTGCACCTGGGCCACGTCAGGGGGTTCTGGCTCCAAGTCGAAATATATGGGCCGCAGTTGGCTTCGGGGGCCTCACTGCTGGAAGGCAAGGAGATTCCCTCGATCAAGACGCCCCAGTCGCTGCGCGAGCACGTCTCGGATGTGGTGGAGCGGTTGTTGCTGCGCATCGACGATCCGATCCCCGTGTTCCAGTGGACCTACGACAGCGCCCAGAGGGCGCTCGCAGGGGATGTGCTGCTCCACTCCTACCCCCCCGGAGCGGAGGTCAGGGTCGATGGGGAGTTGGTGGGGACGACGCCGTTGCGCCAGAGCCTGGGGCACGGGCGCCATGAGGTGTTGCTCTCGATGCAGGGCTACAAGACCGAGGTGCGGACGTTCGAGTTGGGGGATGGAGCCCCGCCGGATGTCTGGACGCCGCACTTGGTGCCGCTAGGCATCACGCTCTCGATGACCTCAGAGCCGACCGGGGCCGAGGTGCGGTGCAATGAGCGCCTGGTGGGTGTGACGCCCTTCGAGAAGGTGTTCGTGCCGCACGACGGGCGGTCGTTGGCGCGGTTGCAGATCACGCGCCAGGGCTACAGCAGCCGGGTCGTCGATGTGCAGATCGCGCCTGGGGAGGTGTTGGAGGAGCACATCAAGCTGCAGTCGGCCCCGGCTACGATCCTCGTGCGAACTGATCTTCCCAACATGACGGTGGAGATCGATGGGAAGCGCCAGGTGGTGCTGGAGGCCCCTGGGCTTCACGCCGTCGACGGGTTCCATCATGGTCTGCATGTGCTGAGGGTGGTGCCCGGCTCCGAGTATGGCGAGTTCATCCGCTACATCACGACGCCCAGCACGCTGGTCGTGGACTTCTCGGCCAGACACCTGGGACTGGGAGGGTTCGAGGCACTGACTCCGCCACGCGGTCGCGCCGTGGCCATGGCCCATTTGGAACGGTTCGAAGAAGAGGGGGTGATCCTGCGTTTCGAGGCCGGGATCCACCACGCCATCAACGCCGATCACCTGGGAGGGGCCTTCGAGGTCGAGGCCCTGGTGCTGCCCTGGGACCAGGAGGGGGTGGGGCAGGTGGTGTCGGTGGGGCTGGGGCTGGGACTCTATGGGGGGGACCGCTTCTACAGGCTGACCGACTCAGTGGTCGATGACCTGGTGTCCAGGTTGCGTCTCCAGGGCAGCTGGGGCTTGGAGGGGGGACATCTGCGTTTCGGTGCTCTGCTGGGGGTAGGGGTCCTGGCACCGCTCAACGCCCTTTCGGGGCTGGCGGGGGTCAGACTCTCGTTCAAACTCCCGGCCCGCTTCGATCTGAGTAGCACGGCGATGATTGAGCCGACCGCCTGGAGAGATGTCGTCGAGGGGGATGTCTGGACCTTCCACCTGGGCCTGGGGCGGCGTTTCTGAGCGATGGCAGCAGTGTTCACGATTATCTCGATTATTTCGTTCAACCCTCACAAGGAGGACCAGACCATGGTGATCCCTTCGCACAGACGTCCTTGGCTGGCCATGCTGGCCGCAGCGTCGCTGTCGTGCGCTGCTTGCAACAACCTCGCCGACTTCAAGGACAGCGACCTCGATGGCGTGGCCTTCGACGAGGGAGACTGCGATGACCGCAACGCTGGGGTCTTCCCCGGCGCTCAGGAGGTGTCCAACGGCATCGACGACGACTGCGACGGGCTCATTGATGAGGTCGATGAGCCTGTCGGGGGGATCTGCACCCCCAAGGAGCGCCTGTGCGACGGGCGCACCCTCGTCCTGATCTGCAACGAGGCCGGCACCGGGACCGAGTTCTACGACCAGTGCGAGCCGGGGTCGATCTGCGAGGCTGGTTTCTGTGTCCCGGAGGCACGACCCGAGCTTCCCGACGCAGGCCCCAACGCCACCGAGGATGTCCAGGAGGACACTGGCGAACTCCCCCAGAAAGAGTGCTGGTACGAGGTCGCCCCCGAGGCGGTGGTCATCGCCGAGGGGGACGCTGAGACGGTAATGGTAGTAGAGGGCAGCCTCCGCTTCGATGCTGGGATCTGGGGACGCTACGACATCAGCCCTGGCTCCGTGGTGGTGGGGGACTCCACCACGAATCCCTTTGCGCGCTACGTCCAGTCCGTGACCCCGGACGGGGAGGCGTGGGTGGTCCAGACGCGGGACGCGTCGCTGAGCGAGGTGTTCCAGACCCTGCGGATGAACTCTGCTGACTGCTTCGCGAGGGACAACAAGGATGGCAGGGAGTATGCCCTTGAGGCGGAGAGTTCGGTTGACTTGAGCGCCTCAGAGGGCCGCTGGTCCGTCCGTGGACAGGCCGGGGTCACGCTCCGAGGGTCTGTGTCTCCAGATATCGACATCCGAAGGGGAGCCCCCCTCACGTTCATCTTCGTTCCAGAGCTTTACCTGGACACGCACCTGAACGTCGATGTCGTCATGGAGTTGGAAGGTCGGCTCGAGCGCACGCTCCCCGGACACCTGAAAGTGCACCTGACGCCGATCCCGCTCCCTATCGGCTACATCGACGTCGTCATCACCGCCGACGCGAAGTTGAAGGCCAACGCATCGGCGACGATCAGGTCCCGCCTGATCGATCAAAGGCTCTTTGTCTTCGAAGGGTCCCTCGGTATCCGACACGAAAACGGGGAGACGACGTTCCCCCGTTCCGGCGACCCGCAACTGTTGCCGGATTGGGAGCGGATGGGAGGTGTGGATGTCCAGGCTTCGGGCCAAGTTGAATTCAAGATCGAGTTCCCGATGGCGCTCTCGCTGAAGTATATAAGCCTGGCAGGTCCGAGCATTAAGTTGAGCCCCTATGTGGGGACATCTGCCGAAGTGACCATTCCAATCAGTGATCCCGACGCCTGTTCGGCGGCTTCCGTGGAGTTCTTCGCGGGTGTCCAGATTGACGGGGTTGCGGAGTTGGATATCCCCTTCCTGGACGGCCTGCGCTACTCTGCCGAGATTCTGGATGTCTCGGCGAGAGTGGGACAACGGGACTTCCTGTGCTACGAGGATTGCGGTCGGTGTTACCCTCGGTGCGATGATGGACAGTGTGATGAAGGGGCCGGGGAGACCTGCGAGACCTGCCCCGAGGACTGCGGGGCCTGCTCGCCCACATGCGGGGATGGGTCTTGCGATCAAGGGGAGACCTGCGAGACTTGCCCCCAGGACTGTCGTCCATGCGATAACCCGGTGGATTGCCAGCAGGTCTGCACCGGAGATAACTGTGGAGTCATCGAGGGGTGCCAGTGCGAGTGCTCCAACCCACAACTTGCCTGCTCAGCCAACGAGTGCGTCGTGGTCGAGGAGGATCCGTGCATGGGAGTGGACTGCAACCAGCACGGATCCTGTCAGGGGGGGCTCTGTCAGTGTAATCGGGGCTATGAAGGCCCGTCATGTAATCAGTGTGCGGAGGGCTATGAGGGGTATCCCACGTGTCAGCCTGTCGCCCCTCCCCAGAACTGTCGCACCGAGTTGGTCTCGCCCACCTCGCTTCAGACGTGGACCTCGGACTTCGTGCCCCAGACCGACTGTGAGTGTTCCGATAACCTGCCTCTGTGTCACTCGCTCTACAGGGGTATGGTCACCGGGATCAACGGACACACCGCAAGTGTGGCCTTCTCCAAGGCGGGGGGGCCCCTCCAAGGCCCCTCCGCCGACATTAGCGCCTGGGTGACGGTCGTCGACGAGGATGTGGAGCCCGTCTGCACCGGCGCCAGGGCCTTCTACCGGGTCAGACACGGTCCTTTGACCTGGCGCCAGGGTCAGAGCGTGCTCTCCGCGAACT
Organism: Pseudomonadota bacterium; assembly: GCA_005804885.1. Taxonomy (GTDB): domain Bacteria; phylum Myxococcota_A; class Bradymonadia; order Bradymonadales; genus SYOX01. The sequence continues at coordinate 35,849 of SYOX01000333.1, read as the reverse complement.
TCCACGTGTGGGGTCCGAACGACATCGAGGGCCAGCGCGGGTTCGATCAGGCCCAAGCGGGGGAAACCAAGAAGTTCCTCTTGGTTACAGGAAGCAACATTGCCCCTGACGAGCCCAGCTTCTTCCAGCCTGAGGGGATCATCTTCCGAAAGGTCTGCGACTGATGCTCCATCGCCGTGTTTCTGACGGGGCGGCAGGCCTTTTTTGATCCTTCACCTCGCCGCCCTTCCTCAATCTTGAGCCAGGAGGTCTCCGTGATCTCCTCAACCACCCACATCGAGGTTTAAGAAATGTTCACCAACTCATCGGATTTATTGATCTACCGGTGGGGCCGCTGGAAGCGGGGGCTCGTGCTGGCGGGGGTGCTGTGGTCGGCGGGGGTGCTGGTCGGGTGCGGCGATGACTCTCCAGGAGACGGGGTGGGGGTCTGCGTGCCTGGGGAGACGCAAGGCTGCCTGTGCAGCAGCGCCCTGGAGGGCGTGCAGGTGTGCGTCGATGGGGGCGCGGCCTGGGGGGAGTGCCGGTGCGAGGATGATGGCGCGCCCAACAATGATGATCTCAACAATGAAGTCAACAACGATGATATCCGTGTCTGTGAGCCTGCTGTCGAGGATCACTGTGTGGAGGTTTGCCAGGACTGCGACCATGAGGGCGATCAGTCCTCGGACAGCCCCTTTGACCAGGACCCGAACTTTGAGTCCGTGCGCGAGGTTGGTGGAAGCGACCCTTCCCGCAAGCCCTATGGGGCGGTCGTGGGTGAGTATCGGGGAGTGAAGGCCTACTCGAACTATGTGTCCTGCGAGCCTGCGCCCGAGTGCTGGTATGGGGTGGACAACGGGCGCAGCATCGGAACCTATGGCTTTCACTTTCAGTGCGTGGAGTACGTCGTGCGTTTCTATGCCGAGGCGCTGGGCTATGACTCGCTCAACGGCAATGGGAGCGCCAAGTACTATTGGCTCGACCCCGCGTTACCTGCTGGGCGGACGCTGGAGCGCTACCCCAACGGCAGCTCGACGCCGCCTCAGCCCGGCGACATCATCGTCTTCGACAGCCCAGGGGTGGGCCATGTGGCGATCGTGCGGGCCGTGTCGGAGGATCATATCCAGATCATCCAGCAGAACTATTTCCACAACGACGCGGACGGCAACCACCGAATCAACATGAGCCAGACAGGGGGGGGCTACCGGGTGAACCCGCTGGCGAGCAATGGGGCTTATCCGGTGCTGGGCTGGTTGCGGGTCCCCAACTCGACGCTGGAGTGCGTCCTGGACTCCCAGTGTGATGATGAGGAGTCCTGCGACGCTGGCATCTGCATCACGGGCCAGCCGTGTGATCCCCAAGTCACCAGCATCTCTCCCGGCAGCCTCTGTCCGGGGGAGACGAGCCAGATGACCATCCGGGGTACCTGCCTCAAGGAGGACCCCGTCCAAGGCGTCAGGGTGCATATGGACGACATCGAGTTGACCAACCGCCTCGTCATCAGCGACTCCGAGGTGTCCGTGTTGGCGCGGGTTCTGGACGGCGCCTCGCCTGGCCCCCGGGCGGTGACCTACGCCAACTCCGACTCGCGCCGAGGGACGGCCCCTGGCCTCTTCGAAGTCTCGGACGACTGCGCGCCTGCGATGTGCGAAGGGCCTTCCAGCCAGGCGTGCGGGTCCTGTAACTCGGGGACCCGCACGCGCAGCTGCAACGACGGGGTCTGGTCGGACTGGTCAACCTGCTCGGGGGAGTCAGGCTGCCAGCCGGGGAGTTCTGAGGCCTGCGGCGAGGGTGGGACGCGCAATTGCAACGACCGCTGCCAGTGGGGGATCTGTGACGTGCCCATGTCAGTGTCGGTCACCAGCGTCTCGCCCACCCGCGTCGAACTGGGGCGGGAGACGATCTTCACCGTGCGCGGCACCGAGCTGCCCAGCACCCTGGCCTTCTTCATCGATCAGTGCGCCGACCTCGTCTCCCTCGACGGCGACAGCACGCAACGGCAGTTCCAGTGCACGCCTCGGTTCGAGGTGGGGCGCAAGGCTGGGGTCGTCAAGGATCGCCCCAACGGCACGACGCTCTTCACCTTCGAGGTCGATGTCCACTGCAATGGGGTCAATGTCCATAGCGTCTTGCCACTGAGCGCCTCGTTGAACCAGAGCACAACCTTCACAGTTATCGGCTGCAACCTGCCGAATTCGCTAGCCTTCTTCATTGAACAGTGCGCTGATCTGGTGGACATCGATGGGGACGACACGACCCACCATCGTTTCCAATGCACACCTCGGTTCGAGGTGGGGCGCAAGGCTGGGGTCGTCAAGGATCGCCCCAACGGCACGACGCTCCACACCTTCACAGTGGACGTTCGGTAATCCCACCCCACCTCAGCCTCTCCACCAGAACAGCCGCCGCTACCCAGCTTCAGATTTACCGATGAATTGAAAGCATCAGGGTTAAAAATCATAACAGATACAGAGGGAGAACGCGCCACATCGCTGAAGCCTCTTGCCAGGTCAAGAGCAACGACAGCTCCGGCAATGATCTTCGCTCCAGCCCCGCCGCCTGATGGCGATCTCCGGCAGGAGGGGGCGAGGGGGAGGATCAGAGGCTGATGGCTTCGAGGTCGTAGATGAAGCCGCTGCTGCCGGTGTTGGTGATGCGCAGGAAGTGGGGGCCGCCGCTGGGGACGCGGAACTCAAGCTCGGAGGTGCTGCCGGAGAGCTGGCCGGTGGCCAGGACCGAGTCGCTGTTGTTGACCAGTTCGAAGCGGACGTCGGCGAGGTTGCCGCCGTTCAACGGGACGATGGTCAGGGTGCCCAGGACGGTGTCGTTGGCGCTGGGGAAGATGACGAACCAGTCGGTGTCGGCGCCGCACAGGCCGACGTTGGTGGTCTGGGCCTCGTCGACGGGCTGGGCCAGGGCGCGGGCGCCGTTCTCCTCGTTGGTGTCGGCCTCGCAGTCGGTGGGGCGGTTGTTGCCGCCCTCCTCGCCGACGCGGACGGTCAGGTTGTAGTCCTGATCGCCCATCGGGCTGTAGCGGTAGACGTGGACGTAGTGGTTGCCAGCGGTCGAAGCCGTCAACTCGATCTGCTCCTGGTCCTCGACGCCCTCCGAGGCGGCCAGGCGCTCGCGGTTGGGACCGAGGATCTCCATGTCGAGGTCCGAGGTGGCGTGTTCGAAGCGGATCGTGGCGCTGAGCGGGTCGCCAGCCTGGAGGGCGATGGCGTAGAAGTCCTCGTCGCTGCACATCGAGACGTTCGAGTTGTTGATGCCCCCGTCGATGGGGACGTCGTCGGCCTCGTCGGCGGTGTTGTTGGGCTCGAAGAAGTCGGGCTGGCAGGCGCCCTCCTCCTGCTCGACCAGCTCGATCTCCAACACGTAGGGGGCGGCCGCGCCGTTGACGGGGCGCACCTCCAGGGTGAAGCTCGACCCGAGGCCGCTCATGCCGTCGTTGTGGAAGACGACCTGCTCGTTGTCCGAGCTGCTGCCCGAGGAGGCCACGGGGCGCTCGTCGCGATCTCGCAGGAAGAAGTCGAGGTCGCCGTCGGCGTGTCGGAAGAGGATGCGGGCCGTCAGCGTGTGGCTCGGGGGGATCGTGACGCCGAAGTAGTCCTTGTCGCCGGGGCAGATCTGGAGGTCGTCGTAGGTGCCCGGCGGCAGGACGGGCGCGGAGGTGGCGAACTCGTTGGGCTCGAACTGGTTGTCGATGCAGTTCGGGTCGACGCCCTCGCGCAGGCTCAGGTAGAGGCGATAGCCCTGGGGGTCGCCGCTGACCTCGATGAAGTAGCGCCCCGCGGTGGCCGCGGGCAGCAGGATCGAGGACTCGTTGGCGAACATGTCCGTGGACTCCAGCAGCACCGTCTGGCCGTCCTTGTCGAAGCCCCGCAGGTGCATGTTCCCGACCTCCGAGTTGTAGGTGATCAGGACGCTTGCCCCCTGGTTGGGCTCCAGATCGACGGCGAAGAGGTCCTTGTCGCCCTCGCAGATGGCCAGCCCGTAAGCCTCAAGCTGACCGCTGGCCAGGCTGACGCCCTGGGTGTCGGAGGTCAGCACGGCGGCCGCGCCCGAGCTGTCGTTGGGCTCGAAGGCGTCCGAGCGGCAGGACTCGTCGCCGGCCGCGAAGGCCGCGAAGCTGTTGAGGCCCTGGGCCGGCGCCCTGGCCAGACACCCGAGGTTGCGATCCGAGTCGCTGTGGGCCACGACGAAGTAGTAGATGTCCTTGGGCTGGCCGGCCACGGCGCCCGGGTTGCGGATGATCGCCCGCCAGGTGTCGCCGCCCGTGTTCTCCATCGGCGTGCCGTCGAAGCCGCCCGAGTCGTTCGGGTCGCCGCCCAGCCTTGAGAAGAGCGTCGCTCTGGCCGGCGAGCCGTCCGGGGTGACGATCTGGGCCTCGATGGCGTAATCCCCCGCGCCGCGCTGATCCCCCATCGGCGTGTGCTGGACCTGCGTGGCGCCCTCGCCGCAGTTCTTGGCCACGAGCGTCAAGGTCATGTTTTGCAAGGCTTTTATGCCATCGCCCGCCGCGGCCGTGATCGTCGCGCCCCAGATCAGCTTGCTGGCGATCTGGTCCTGCTCCGGCGTCCAGCGCAGCTCGGCAGACTTGCCGCCGGCCTGCGTCAAGGTCATCCCCGCCGGCATGTTCTCCAGGCCGAAGTTGACCTCCGTGACGTCCTCGCGCTGCACCGAGACGCGCGCCACCAGCGTGTCATTGCGCGTCAGGTCCAGCACCCGGCTGTTGCTCGTCGTGAAGCGGATCTCGCCCTCGCTGGGCGACACCAGGATCGTCGCCCGGAAGGTCCCGCGCGCGCCCTTGGCGTCCACCGCCGAGAAGACCACGTCGAAGGGCTTGCCGCCCGACTCGCCGTCCTGGGCCTGCGGCGTCCACACGAAGCGCCCGAAGCCGCTGACGACGAAGTCCGAGCCCGGCGGGCCGCTCTCCATCGCCAGCGTGAAGTTGTCCCCCTCGGCGTCCTTGGCCGAGACGTTGATCGTCAGCGTCTCACCGACGCTGATCCGATACTCCGGCTCGATCCCGATGAACTGCGGCGCCGTGTTGACCGCCTCGTCCCCGCACGCGGCCCAGAAGGCCCCGACCAGCGCCAGCGCGCACCACAAGCCCGCCGGCCTCACGCCCCATCCCACCTTGACCGCTCGCATTCTCTTCACCCTCGATACTGTCCATGGCCCCTTGAGGCCACCCCATCTTCGCCCTTGGAGATCGTCGGCTGTCCGCTGGCACCCCGCGCCCAGGCGCGGCGCCGCCCGTGCTGGCGCTCATACACCCCCATAACAGAAGAGCGCCGCGCTCCTGTCAAGACCCGCCGCTCCATGCGGCCAGTTGTGCTGTAATTACGCGATCATGGCCCCCTCCGGCGCGCCCTCAATAGCTCAGGGACAAGCCACCGATCCAGCCGTCCGCAGCCACGAGGCCGCTGTTGAGCTGGAAGAAGGGCCCCGCCATCCACCCGCGATCGCGCGAGAGGAGCAGATCGAGGCTGGCGCGCAGCTCAAGCTCGAAGAGCGGCCCGGCGAGGTTGAGCGAGGGCGTCGCCCGACCCCAGAGGCGCAGCGGGTGGAGGCCCTCGGCCGAGAGCGGCAGCGCCAGCTCCGCCCACGCGCCGACCCCCGCCCTGATGGCGTCGACTTGCCCGACGGGGCCTTGGGCGCCGCGCGGGCCTGCGCCCTGGTGGGCAAAGGAGGCCAGGGCGAGGTCCAGGCCGACCGCGAGCACCGCCGTGTCGTCGTCGCTGTGGGCCAGCGTCAGGCTCTCGCCGACGCGCAGCCAGAGCCCGAAGGGGACGCCCTGGCTCGGGAGGGACTGGACGCTGAGATCCAGGGCGAAGCCCGTCCTGCTGGAGAGCCAGCCCTCGGTCGTCCGCACGTGGGTGCCGTAGTTGGCCGTGGACAGCAGCGTCAGGCGAGCCTCGTCGAGCCTGGCCTCGGCGCCGTCCCAGCGGATCGCCGTCTCCGAGCTCAAGAACTCGAAGCGCGAGCTGCGCCTGAGATCGACCTGCCGAGGCTCGCCGGGCTGCTCGTCCACCACGCTCAGGCGCAGCCGCGCGACGGGCTGGAGATCCTGGTTGACGCCAGCGCGCGCCCTGGCCCGACGGGAGCCGCTGACCTTGATCGCGCCCTCGGGGAAGGGGTCCTCGCGCCGCGCGAGCTGGATCGGGAGCTGCGCCCGCAGCTCGAGCGCGGCGTCGAGCGCGCCGCTGGTGAGCGCGTCGTTGAAGACCCCCAGATCGGCGTCGAGCGCGTGGTTCTCGATGTCGATGAGCGCGTCGAGGTACTCGGTCAGCGCCGCGCGGCGGGCGGGCGTCAGGGCGTCGAGCCGCGCCACGGACGCAAAGCGCCTCAGGGCCGCCTCGCGGACCTCGACGGGCTCCCAGCGCGCCTCGTAGAGCGCGGCGAAGCCCACAACCGGGATCAGGGCCTCGGCCAGCCGCTCGCGGGCGCCCTCGGCGATCAGCGCCTTGCTGCGGCGCGATCGGTGGACGCCGCGCGGGGTGAGGCGCCCGGCGGCCATCAGCGCGCTGATGACCTCATGGGGGTGGGCGAACCACGCCGGACGCCGCCTCAACTCGGGGAGCACGGCGCGCAGCGCGTCGTAGGTCATCCTGGCGCAGTTGATGGAGAAAAAGTAATAGGGGATGCGGCTCTCGGCCTCGCGCTGGACCCAGAGCTGCGCCATCAGATCGCGCAGCTCGCGCCTGGAGAGCCTCAGGTCGTAGATGAGGGTGTCGCGCTGCTCAAGGGTGTTGTAGCGGTGGGCGACCTCCCAGCCCTCGTTGAAGAGGAGCTGGCCCTTGTGGATCCCGACGAGGCCCTTGAAGAGGCGCCACTCGTTGTTCTCGGGGAGGCTCAGGTCGACGGCGTAGCTCAGCACGCGCTCGGTCGTCGGGCTGACGACGCCGAGATCCTGGCGGGCGCGCAGGCGCAGGAGGACGTGGCCTGCGGTGGCCGCCGGATCGCTCCAGCTCGGGGTGGTGAAGATGAGCTCGACGCCCTCGATGGCGTCCAGCGCGGCCCAGGCTTCGAAGCTCGGGCAGCCGCCCGTGTCCAGAGGCAGCGGGGCGGGGATGAGGCCGCGCTCGGACAGGAAGCGGGCGCGCAGCGGGAAGCGGCAGCTGAAGTCCGGCGCGCTCCACGCCAGCGCGACCGAGGCGGCGAAGTCCGCCCTGGGATCGGCCTTCCCGCCGGACGTCGGGTAGCGCCCGGCGGCCTCCTCAAGCGCGGCGCTCGACCACGTCAGGCCCGTCTCCCCCGGACTCCCCCACCCCATGATCGCCAGCCACGCAGGGTCGCGGCTGTAACCTTCGATGGCGTCGAGGCGCTGGGCCAGCACCACCAGGAAGCCCTGGGCTCGCCTGGGATCATCGGCCTCGAAGCGGGAAAGGTCTGGCGGCGGCTGGGCCATGGCGCGCAGCGACCTGGGCAGGCGCGCCTCCATCTCGGCCAGCGGATCGGCGGCGCGGGCCTCCGAGGCGATCAGAGCGGCCAGCGGGAGCAACCACGCGCACAGACGCATCGGCGGTCTCAGAGGGACTCGACCAGCTTGTCGCTCAAGGCGACCACGTAGGGCGACAGCACCGGATCGGCGTCGATGGCCTTCACCAGCGCCGCGCAGAAGCCCTCGGCCTCCTCGATCGTCACCACGCCGTCGCTCAAGTACGCGCTCAGCCCGGGCCGCTGGCGCTGGACCGCCGCCCCGAGGCGCGGCAGGTGCTCGGCGGGCAGCGACAGGCTCATGGCGATGTCGTCGATCATCGGCCCCGACCCCTGGCTGAGCGCCATCTGGACCGTGCGGCGGTGCTCCTGGAGGTACTGCTGCGCCCTTTGGCGCGTGCTCTGCTGGCTCGTGTCGCTGATCGCAAGCACGCCGACGACGATCAGCGCCCCGAGGGCCAGCACCGACACGACGACGGTCGTGCTCAGGATGTTCTCGCTCTGGCCGCTGTCGCTCTTGCTGCTGTCGCTCTTGCTGCTGTCGTCGCTCTGCTGGCCGCTGCCCGAGTCGCCGCTGTCGCTCTTGCTGGCCCCGGACTCGCCCGCGCTGGGGCCTCCCGGGAAGACCAGGCTGTTGCGACCTGGGTGGACGCAGCCGACCGCGACCATCGAGAGACAAACCCAGGAAATAAGAAGCGCCCGCCGTGAGCTCATCCAGCCCCCCCATGATGATGATATTACGCAAACAATACGCCGAGTTACTGACAAGAACCCTCTCGCGGCCGACACGACCAGAGCGCGAGGCCACGGCGCACCCTCAAGTCCCCCCCCCCTTTTCAAGCAACCCGGCGATCCAGTCAAGGTGACGCGAGCCCGCGCCACGCTCAGGGCGCCTGTGAGAAGACCTCGACGCGATCGAGGGCCACCTTCGGCCATCGCCGCGTCGCCCCGTTCGGCCAGCGCACCTCCACCGACGCCGAGGTCGCCGACCCAAGGCCGACGATCACCGGCCACGACTGCTGGCCGAGGTAGTCGCCGCCGCAGGAGATCTGACGGCGGAGCTTGCGGCCGCCGGCCTCGATCGTGATCTCGGCGCCGACGGCCTGCGTGTTGGGGGGCTCGCCGACCAGCCGCAGGCCGAGCCAGCGGTTCTTGCCCGGCTGGAGGTTGCGCAGCACCACGGGCGGCTGCCGGAAGTTGTTGACGACCAGATCGAGGTCGCCGTCCAGATCGATGTCTGCGGCCACGACGCTGCGGCTGTTGCCCGGGAAGGACTCCGGGCGGCCCGGCGCGCCAGGGATCTCCGAGGCCGGCGGCCGCAAGTAGAAGGTCCCGGCGTCGTGGATGAAGAGCTGATTCTGCTGGCCGTGCGCGTAGCTGCCCTCGATCCAGCCGTTGGAGAGGTAGAGGTCCTCGTCGCCGTCGTTCTCCAGATCGAAGAAGATCCCGGCCCAGGACCACCCCCTGTCGCCGGGCTCAAAGCGCGCCTGCTCCTCGGAGGCGTAGCGGCCCCCGCTCTGGCGCACGTAGAGCTTGTTGCCCGAGATGTAGCGGAAGGAGCGCAGCGTCGCGTCGTCGATGTTGATCGTCTTCTCGTCGGTGGGGAAGACGACCTTGATGTTCTTGGAGAACATATCGATGTTCGTGATGTAGAAGTCCCACTGGCCGTCCGTGTTGACGTCCGTGACGCTCACGTTCATGCCGCTGCCTCGATCGCCGGTGCCCGTCAGCGCGCTGATGTCCTCGAAGCGCCCCCCGCCCTTGTTCTCGTAGAAGAAGTTGGCGCCGAAGTCGTTGGCGATGTGCAGGTCCAGATCCCCGTCCCCGTCGTGGTCAAAGGCCAGCGAGGCCAGCGTCCAGCCCCGGCTGTCGACCCCGGCCACACCGCCGACCTCCTCGAAGCCCGCCCCGCCGGGCTTCTGGCGCCAGAGCTGGTTGGGCGTCCCGTTGAGCCCGTCCAGGCTCGGCAGGTTGTGCCCCGCGCAGCTCCCCCGGTTGCACTCCGCGCTGCCGTAGAAGCCCACATAGATGTCCAGCCACCCGTCGCCGTCAAAGTCGAAGATCGACGCCGCGTGCGCCCCCCGCCCCGGGACGAAGCCCAGCCCCGCGGCCACGTCCACGAAGCGCCCCTCGCGCTGCTCCAGCAAGAGCGAGGGCTCCCGGCTGCGCAGGATCAGCAGATCGAGATCCCCGTCGCCCTCGCGGTCGAAGAAGAGCGCCGCCCTCGCGTCCTTCAGCCCCGGCGGGACCCCCCAGGCCGCCGTCGCGTCCTCGAACTGCCCCGGCGCCGCCGCCCCCCGGTTGACATAGAGCCTGCCGAGCCCCTCGCCGCCGATGAAGAGATCCGGATGGCCGTCCCCGTTCAGATCCCCCGCCGCGATCCCCGCGCCCATCACGGTCTGGATATCCCCGAGGCCGGCCTTCGCGCCCTCGAGATCGAGCTTGACGGGCAGCCCCGCGGCCGCCGTGACGTCCTCGAAGAGCGCCTCGGGCAGCCGGCCCATCACCTCGGCCTTCTTCTTGACCTTCGCCGCATCCCAGGTCGGCGGCGCGGCCTCGACCGGCGGCACCATGACGTAGGAGCGCGCCTGCACGCGCGACACCACGTCCTGATCGATCGCCGCCTTGCCAAGCTGCCGCGCCAGCGTCTGCGCCCGCCTGAAGTGGAGCGTCATCGCCATCGACAGGACCTCGGAGAGGATCTCGGCGGCGAAGGGGTCCATGGCGAAGGGCCGCTCCTGGAAGAGCTCGCGCATCACGAGCCAGTGGATCGCGGTGTCGCGCACGGCGTTCATCTGGTGATCCAGCAGCCGGACTTCTTGCGGCTTCAGGTCCGCCGAGGTGACCATCCCGGGGTTGGGCTCAAAGCGCAGCAAGATGTCGCCGTTGGCCATCATCAGGTGAGGGAAGAGCTGCCCCGTGATGTTCTCGACCGTTACCGGGTCGATGTAATCGAGGCCCTCGCGCGCGGGGTCCGCGCCGCCTGCGCCCCCACCTGCGCCGCCTTTGCGATCGACGAGGCCGCCCTTGGGGCCCTCGTCCGCGACGGCGCCGGCCAGGTAGTTGTCCGCGCGCATGGGCTCAATCCCGCGCGCGACGACGCGGCCCAGGTCGCGCACCATCGCGACGAGCGGCTCGACGGCGGCCTCGTCGATCGGGATCTGGCTGATGCGCTGGAGATCGCCGCGCACGGAGCCCTCGGACTTGTTGTAATGCAGCAGCGCGGCGATCTTGGCCTCGATCAGCGCGCCCGTCACCGGCTCGATGGCCGCAAGGCCCTCCTTGGAGGTCGGCGCGGGCGTCGCGGGCGCGGGGGAGCGCAGCTTGTACTTGTCGGCGAGCTGCTCGTAGCTCTGGCGCACGTGCTCGGCCTCGATGAAGGGGCTCTTGCCGATCGTGGCCCGCTCTCCGGCGACCACGAGCAGCTCCAGCGACAAGGCCGTGACCATGTCGGCCAGCGCCTCCTCGGCCTCGGCCCCCAGCGGCTTGAGCCCGCCAGGCTGGCGCAGCTCGTCCTGCACCAGCGCCAGGACCACCCGCCAGTGCTCGCTCGTCTTGCGGTAGTCCGAAAAGGCCTTCAACCCCAGCTCGCCGGCCAGCGACCCCAGCGCAGCGCGGCGCTCCTCGGGCAGCGCCACGGCCTCCAGCGACGCGACGGCCTGCACGGACTTCGCGTCGATCAGCGCGCCGGGCGCCGCCTCGGAGGCTCTGGTCCACAGCGCGCGAGCGAGGGACTTGATCGCGGCGATCTTGGTCAAGGTGGCGTAATCACTGACCTCTTTCGTCGCCACGAAGGCGTCCAGCTGCCGGAAGCTCGTCCAGCAGGTCACGTCGCGGGTCGTCTCCAGCGCCTTGATCGCGGCCACGATCCGCCGCGCGCTGGCCGCGTGCCCGGTCGGCTCCCCGACGTCCCCTTGCGCGGCCCCCACATCTGCCGCCTTGCCAACCTCACCCTGCGGCGCGCCGCCCGCGTCACCCGCGACACCCGACCTCGCCGTGCCCTCAGCCACACCGGCGTCGGCCTTCGCGGCACCGGGCGAGGGCTGCTCGGCGCGACACGCGCACAGGATGACCATGAAGATGAGGATGATCCAAGGGGATGAGTGCTCAGGGTGCATGGGTGTCTCACCGAGCGTTGTGGGTGATCGGAGCGGGTCCAGCGCCGCGCCGACGCTGACCACGAGGCGCGCTGGAGGGCCTGCCTTGACTTCAGCAGCCTGCGCAGACGCAACCGACGCACACGAACCACCACCTTATTGCACCCCGCGGACCTCCACAAGACAAACCCTGGACAGCCGCAGGTGGACAGGTTTGCTCAGTGAAGCCTGAAGTCCTGCCGCGCCCGCCGATCGCCCCACGCTCCTCGCACCGCCCCCGTTGGGGACGGGCTCGTCGGGTGGGGCTTGGATGCCCGGGCGGGCCAGGGCGGATCGCAGGGGCGGATCAGCACGTCGAAGTGGGCCTGTGGATTGGGGTTTTCACGCCCCCTGGTGTCGACCTGGGTCGTGCGCGGGCCTGCGACCGAGAGGGCGCAGCCCACCCTGAGATTCTAGCCCCACCCGACGAGCCCGTCCCCGACAGGGGCGGTGCGAGGAGCGTGGGGCGATACGCCGTCGGCACGATCGTGGCGTGGGATGCAGTGGCGTCGCGGGCCTTGGAACCTTCACTGAGCAAACCTGGCAGGTGGATTGACCCCATGACATCGAGAGGCCAGGATGAAGGCGGTTGAAAGACAGTCGAGGTGTGTCGCTTGATACGCGGAGGGGCGTCGATGTTCTCCGAGTCCGCCCAGCACTACGACGCCATCTATGGCGCCTTCAAGGACTACGCGGCGGAGTCGGCGCGCGTCGCCGCCCTGGTGCGAGAGATCGACGAGCGCGAGGGCCTGAGCGGCCTCGACGTGGCCTGCGGCACCGGAGAGCACGCCAGACACCTGAGGGTGTCCCACGGCCTCGCGGTCGACGGCCTTGATCTCGACCCTGGCCTGCTCGCCGTCGCTCGACAAAAACTGCCGACGGCGCAATTTTTCGAGGCCGACATGAGCGACTTCGCCTTGGGGCGCCGCTACGACGTCGTGATGTGCCTGTTCAGCTCGATCGGCTACCTCAAGACCCTCGATCGTGTCGCCGCCGCGCTGCGTTGCTTTCGAGCGCACTTGAAGGGGGGCGGCGCGGTCATCGTCGAGCCGTGGTTCGAGCCGGGCGTGCTTCAGGCGGGGCGCCTGTCCGTAAAACACGGCGAGTCCGACGGAGTGCGGATCGAGCGCACGAGCCGTGTGGCCGTGGAGGGCCGACTGTCGACGCTGACCTTTGACTATCTGATCGAGGACGCCGCTGGCGTGCGGGCGGCGCGAGAGGTTCACACGCTCGGGTTGTTGACGAGCGCCGAGATGCTGAGTTGCTTTCGAGAGGCCGGCCTGGAAGCCGCTTACGACCCCGTGGGCTTGAGCGGGCGCGGCCTCTATCTGGCGAGGGCCTCGACGGGAGCGAAGGGTGGAGGGCGGTGATGTACAAAGTCGATAAAGATCGCGTGGTTGAGCTTGATACAGCGCCCAGGCCGGACATAGGGGCGCCGATCCCGGTGCTCGTCGCGGACGAGGGCACGGTGCTGCTGGCCTACATCACCTCGGAGCCCGATCCGAGCTGGGATGGCACCTGGGCCAAGGTCGTGTCGCCGGACTCGGCAGACGAGCCGATCGCGATCGTCCGCTTCTCGCGCGTCTGCGCCCACATGCTCGGGAGGCCCAACGACGAGGCCTTCGAGGGCCACCCGCTGGCGTCTCGCGGCCTGCGCCCCTACGCGGTCAGCGAGATCGCCGACTCCTCGTGGATCCACGCGCTAGAGCGCATGAACGCCGTCCATCCTTTCCATCGCCCGGAGCACTTCGCGAGGTACAAGCACTTCATCTTCGCCTTCCACGACTCCACCTTCGAGTGCGTCGCCGAGAGCTTCACCGTGGAGCGCTGCCGAGGTTCGATCCGATCGGCGCTCCAGCGCATGGTCGAGATGTTGAACGACGAAAGGGTCTGAGGCTTCCGCTCGGGCCAGGACGTGGACGCCTGGGCTGACGCACGCGCAAGCGACCGTCCTCGATCCGGCGCCGCCGCAAGAATTTCGGCACCCGACGAAACCGCGCAGGAGATGCGTGAGATCGCCCCGAGTTCAGGACGGGCTGCGCTCGGAGCATCGAACGGATCCCGTCAGCATCGACCTCCAAAGTCACTCAGGGCGCTGGCATGTGCATTGCTCAAGCCGCCGTCGTGGCTCGGCCATCCCAACGCCTCACGAGCACATGAACGCGACGGAGTCTCCCATGCAAAGATCCACCCTGGCTGCGAGCGTCACCCTGATCTTCACCCTCCTCGGTTGCAACAACCCGCCGCCACCGACCGCGCCCTCCGCCCCCCCTCCCGAGGCCAGGCCAGCTGAGGTCAAGCCGGCCGAAGAGGCCCCGAAGGAGGCGCCATCGTGGCCAAAGACCCTCGCGCCCATCGATCCTGCGACGCTCTCTGTCGAGAACGCCGCCCTGCTGGCGCCGCCAGCCGCCCCACCGCCCATCAACCGCGATACGCCCGCCAAGGTGGTGGTGAAGATGGAGGTGCTTGAGAAGGAGATGACTCTGGCCGACGGCGTCACCTACACCTTCTGGACCTTCGGTGGCACCGTCCCTGGGCCGATGGTCCGCGTGCGAGAGGGGGACTTCGTCGAATTTCACCTGATGAACCACCCCAACAACACCATGCCCCACAACATCGACCTGCACGCCGTGACGGGGCCTGGCGGCGGCGCCACGAGCACCTTCACCGCGCCGGGGCACCAGACCCAGTTCTCCTTCCGCGCCCTGAACCCGGGCGTCTACGTCTACCACTGCGCCACGGCGCCGGTCGGCATGCACTTCGCCAACGGGATGTACGGGCTGATCGTGGTCGAGCCCGAGGGCGGCTTCCCGAAGGTCGACCGCGAGTACTACGTCGTCCAGAGCGAGTTCTACACCCAGGGCGACTTCCGCGAGCCTGGCCTCCAACCCTTCGCCATGGATCGGGCGATCAAGGAAGACCCCGCCTACGTCGTGTTCAACGGCCGCGACGAGGCGCTGACCGGCGACCGGGCGCTCAAGGCCAAGGTCGGCGAGACCGTCCGCCTCTTCGTCGGCAATGGAGGCCCGAACCTCGTCAGCTCGTTCCACGTCATCGGCGAGATCTTCGACCGCGTCTACAAGGAGGGCGCCACCGAAGCCTCGGCCAACGTCCAGACCACGCTGATACCCGCTGGCGGCGCGACCATCGTGGACTTCAAGATGGACGTGCCCGGGACCTTCATCCTCGTGGACCACGCCATCTTCCGCGCCTTCAACAAGGGCGCCCTGGGCATGCTCAAGGCCGATGGCCCCGAAGACAAGATCATCTACTCGGGTCAGGAGGTCGACGAGGTCTACCTCGGGGAGAAGACCGACGAGGGGGTCGCCCTGCGCGAGCAACCCTCGGCCCAGGGTGACTCGATCGAGGCCCGCATGTTGCGCGGACAGGCCACCTTCCTCGGGACCTGCTCGGCCTGCCACCAGAAAGACGCCACGGGGCTGGCCGGCATCTTCCCGCCGCTGGCCAGCTCGGACTACCTGATGGCCGACAAGGAGCGCTCGATCCGGGTGGTGCTCGAGGGGCTCGCAGGTCCCATCGAGGTCAACGGCGTCAAGTACAACGGGACCATGCCTGGCCTCGCCAACATGACAGACCACGAGATCGCCGACGCGCTGACCTTCGTGAGGAACAGCTTCGGAAACAAGGGCGATCCCATCGCGGCGACCGAAGTCGGCGCGGTGCGCGCCTCCATCCAGAAGCCCGCCAACCTCGGACACCCTTGAGATGAAGCCCAACCCCCTCGCGCTGCTCTCTTCGATCCTCCTGGCCGCCTCCGCCTCGGCCCAGGAGCCCTCACCCCAGATCCTCATCTCGGGGGGTGAGTACCGCGCCTTCTACCCGCAGCAGGAGGCGGACCTCACCCTTGAGCCGCTGACGCGCGTGGAGCCCTTCAAGCTCGACGACCGCCCGGTCACCAACGCCCAGTTCCTCGCCTTCGTCAACGCCGCGCCGCGGTGGCGTCGCGGGACCGCCACGCCGCTGCTGGCCGACGCCGGATACCTTCGCCACTGGGCCGGCCCCCTGACCCTCGGCCCCGGCGTGGAACCCCACCAGCCCGTGATCAACGTGTCCTGGTTTGCCGCCAGGGCCTACTGCGGCGCTCATGGCCGGCGACTTCCCGGCGAGCACGAATGGGAGTTCGTCGCACGCGCCGACGAGGCCCACCTGGACGCCAGCGATGACCCCGACTTCTTGCGCCGCATCCTGGACTTCTACTCCAGGCCGCGCACGGGCCCGCTGGCTCCGGTCGCCTCCAGCGCCCCCAACGCCTGGGGCGCGTACGACATGCACGGCCTGGTCTGGGAGTGGGTCGAGGACTTCAACGCCTCATTCTTGAGCGGCGACAACCGCCAGGAGGGCGACAAACAGCTCCAGCGCTTCTGCGGTGGGGCGGCGCTGGGCGCCGAGAACGTCCGCGACTACGCCACCTTCATGCGCTTCGCCTTCCGATCCAGCCTCCAGGCCGCCTACACGGTGCGGAGCCTCGGCTTTCGATGCGCCGACGACGCGGAATCACCATGAGCAACGCCTTGAAATCCCTCGCCTTCTGCGCCCTGCTGGTGGCCGCCTCGGGCTGCACCGACGCCCCGACCCCCTCGGCGCAGCCCGACCTCGCGCCCACCTCGTCCCCGGGCTCCTCGCCCGCCTCGACCGCTGACTTGGGCCCCGCCTCCGCCCCGGGCTCCGCGCCCGCCTCGGCCCCTGACGAGATGGCCGCCAGCCCGGCGGCCCAGGGGCTCTCGCTCTACCAACTCGACAGCCCGTGGACCACACAGGACGGCGCCGCCTTCCGACTCGACGCGCTTCGCGGCCACCCCGCCGTGCTGCTGATGTTCTACGGCACCTGCCAGCACGCCTGCCCCATCCTCATCAACGACCTCAAGCGCGTCGACGCCGCGCTCGACCCTGAGGTCCGCGCCCGCACCCGGATGGTGCTGATCACCATCGATCCCGAGCGGGACACCCCGGCGGCGCTCCTTGAGCTGGCTCGAAGCCACGAGATCGACACGAGCCGCTGGACCTTCCTCCACGGCGAGGACGGGCAGATCCGCGAGCTGGCCGCGGCCCTCGGCGTCCGATACCGCCAAACCTCCGACGGCGAGTTCAAGCACAGCAATGTGCTCACGGTGCTCGATCCGGCCGGCGCCGTCTCCCACCAGACCGAAGGGCTGGGCCAGCCCGTCGACGGGGTCGTCAAGGCGCTCCAGTGAAGCCCGCCTGCAAGGTCGGCGACCCAGCGAGGGATCACGGGCTCGACAAGCGCTCAAGACATCGGCAACACGTCGTCGAGCGCCGCCAGACGCCAGGCGCTCCCGCCCGCCTCAAGGCGGCTCAGCGGCAGTCGTCGGCGCCGGGGATGCGCGGTGAGGCGGGGTGCAGGAGGCGAGCGACGCATCCTCGGGCGATCCGCTCGGCGTCGAGCAGGGGGCGCTGGCCGGGCTCCTGGAGCGACTGGAAGTGGGCCTCCAGCGCGTCGCCGAAGGCGTCGACGCTCACCTCGTAATCCTTGAAGTCGCCCGACGAGAGCGCGTAGGCGGCCTCGGCCTCCTGCGCGTCGGCCACCGCGATCAACGCCGCCCCCTCGGTCGTCGGCGCCAGCGGGATCGTCCGGGGCTGCCCCGAGACGGGATCGGTCGTGTGCAAGGTCATGATCTCGTTGTACAAATAAGGGATCAGGTCGATGTTGCGCTTGAAGGCGGACAGGTCCGGGGGGCTGGTCAGCAGGCGCGCCTCGGCGTCCTTGAAGAGGCCGCAGCGGAACTGGCTCATGACGGGCCGCTGCCAGTCCAGGGCGCGCACGCGCAGGGCCTGGTTGGCGCTCAAGACGCGGCGCTTGACCAGCGCCACCTCGACCTGGACCGTCGACTCGCCGCGCACGGGCATCACCGCCAGCGGCTCCTCGCCGGGGCCGGGGATGCTCAGGCGCAGCCGCCCGTCGTTGAGCCAGTCCCAGGGCCAGTTGTCGGGCCGGATCGTGAGGAAGAGGCGGCGGATGGCGTCGTCGATGGCCACGCTGGCGTGCGTCTCGCCGGTGAAGTGGTTCTCCGAGACATAGTTGAGCGTCTCGTCGCAGAACATCGGCCGCAGCAGCGCCATGGACTCGGGGACGCTGGCCGGATCGCGGCGCTTGAGCATCCGGGCGTTGGTGACGCGATCCATGGCGGCGCGGATGTGCTTTTCGAAGTTGGAGGCCGAGTCCATGATCCCGGCCTCGGTCATCTCCTTGTAGACGGGGGCCTCGGCGATGGCGTCGTTGATCGTGTCCTCGAACTGGTGGGAGCGGAAGTCCGGCTCGGCGTTCCACAGCGTCCAGGGGTTGACCAGCTCGTTCATGATCGGCGTGAAGGGCATCAGGGCGTTGTTCATGTCCGCCGGCCCGGTGTGGCACGTGCGGCACTCGCCCGGCTCGATCGACAGCTTCATCCCCTCTTGCTGGCCGTCAATTCCCTTGAGCTCGTAGAGCCGGTAGGTCCGCGCCTTGTTGTCCCAGGCGTACATCTTGATGTCGCGCGGGTCGATGTCGACCAGATCCCCGAAGTCCGACTGGGTCGAGATGAAGAACTGGCTGGCCTTGAGCGGGTCGTCCGAGCACAGCGTCATGATGTTGCGCGGGAAGTAGTCCGCCCGCGTCAGCAGGATCACGAAGGTGCGCTGCGTGATCAGATCGCACCCCATCTGCTCGGCCACCCCCGTGAGCAGCTCGCGGTAGGTCCCCGGCACCTCCCCCTTGTCGTTGCCCACCTCGCGCAGCCACCGGGCGACGACGTCGTCGCGGCCCTCCAGCGCGGCCCGCAGGCCGCTGTTGCCCACCGCGTCGGCCTTGCCGCCGGGGCCATCGCCGCCCGCTTCAGCGGCAGGCCCGGCCGCGTCGCCGCAGCCGGCCAGCGCCAGCAGGGTCGCGGTCATGATCAGAGTCGTGGTGCGTGCTTTCATCGTCCGATCCGCCTTCTGATCCCGCCCGACGAGGGCCGGGTGGACTCGACACTAAATAGAAAAACCCATGAAACAAGCGACCTTGCAAAACATAAGGTCAGTTGTCGATCACCCAGGGGGTCGCCCCGCAGTCGTTGGCGTAGGCGCGCCCCTCGGGGGGCGTGCAGGTCAACAGCTCGGCGGGGATGGGGACGTGGACGACGACGTTGTCGCCGTACTTCTCGACGCAACGGCGCTTGAGGTCGCTGGAGTGGTCGATCAGGTCGATGGCCGACAGGTCGCAGGTGACCACGGTGCGGCTGTCCTCGCCGAGATCGGCGTACTGGCAGCCGGCAGGGAGCTGATCGGCGCCGACCCAGGTGCCCAGCGGGAAGCCTCGGAAGGTGACGACCTCATTGCCGCTCTCGTCGATCTGGGGTTGAGGGGGGATGAGGCTCGTGGGGATGTCGGCGCCGCCGGGCAGCGCGCAGCCGCACTCGCGCAGGCGCATGGCGGCGGCGCAGACGGCGGGGTCGGAGCGGCGCCACTCGGTGCCGTACATGTCGGCGGCGATGAAGCAGCCTCGGAAGAAGTCGCTGTGGTAGGGGTCGGCGGGGTTGGCCGGGTCGCCGACCTTGGGGTCGGCCAGCATGCAGTCCTCGACGAGGGCGGAGGCGGCCTCGTTGGCGTTGGTGGGCTGCTTCATGCCGAAGTACTCCTCGGTCAGCGGGATCCCGAGGACGTCGGCGCAGTCGCCGTCGGGGTCCTCGCAGCTCGGCACTGGCCCGGGCACGCCGAGGTGCCAGGAGGTGAAGACGCACTGGCCGACGACCTCATCGGGGTTGTCCTCCAGATGGAAGAGCTGATCGTCGGTCAGCTCGATCTCCAGCGGGGTCGTCTCGATGAGCAGGCGCCCGAGGTTGTCCTGCTCGGCGACGGTGATCCGGCCCACGGTGGCGGGCTCGGGGGCCTCGGCGCCCTCGGCCTCGGGCGGGAGCTGGACGACGGCGAAGTACTCGCAGTACTCCTGGCCCCGGTCGTCCTGGTTGTTGTTGTTGACCCCCTCGACGTCGGAGCAGGCCCAGCGGATGGCTTCGGGCGAGAAGACCTTCTGGTTGCCGGCCAGGGCGTCGGCCTTGCGCTTCGTGCAGGAGTCCTCGGAGGCGTCGTCGGGGGTGTCGGTCTTGCCGCCGGGGTTGTCGGGGTTGTCGGCGCCGGGGGTCGGCTGCGCGGCGTCCTCGCCGCAGCCCGCCTGCGCGATGAGGATCGCCAGGAGCCCTGCGGCCATCGACCTCGACACAAAGAATCCGTGTGTTGGTGTCCTGATGTGGGGTGCGATCATCGTCGGTCTCTCTTCAAAAAGGCGCGGCCCGTCCTTGAGGGCAAGGAGACGGGCCGCGCGCTGTCCGGCCGCCGGCCCCGACGACCTCAAGTCGGCGGGGGGTGGCGGCTGCCCCCTGCGGTCGCGGCCCTGAAAGGCGAGGGTGACCGCGAGGGGGCGGGGGTGGGCCGAGGCCCGAGGGCTACTTCTCGACAACCCAGGGCGTGTTGGAGCAGGTGTCGGCGTAGGCGCCGCCCGTGGGGGGGCTGCAGGAGATCACGCCCTGAGGGACGGGGACGTGGACGACGACGTTGTCGCCGTACTTCTCGCGGCACTTGCCCTTGGGGTCGTCCGCGGAGACGAGCAGGTCGGCGGCGGTCAGGTCGCAGGCCACGAGGTTCTGGCCCGCCTCGCCCGTCTCGACGTAGCGGCAGCCCAGGGGCAGCTCGGCGGCGCCGGACCAGGTGCCCAGCGGGAAGCCGCGCAGGGTCAGGATGTCATTGCCGTCGGCGTCCTTCTGGGGCTGCGGCGGGACGAGGCCGGTGGGGACGTCGGCGTTGTCGGGCAGCGAGCAGCCGCACTCGACCAGGCGGATGGCCGCGGCGCACACCTGGGGATCGGAGCGGCGCCACTGGGTGCCGTAGAGCTGGGCGGTGACCATGCAGCCGCGGTAGAAGTCGCTGTGCAGGTCATCGGCGGGGTTGGCCTTGTCGCCGGCGGGGATGGTGGCCTTCATGCAGTCGCGCACCAGCGCCGAGGCGGCGCTGTTGGAGTTGAAGCTGACCTTCATGCGGAAGTTGTCCCCGTTGAGGGGGAAGCCGAGCAGCTTGGAGTTGGCGCAGGTGTCGTCCTCGCAGATCCCGAAGCGATCCTCGATGTCGGCGTGCCAGGTGGTGAAGACGCACTGGCCGACGACCTCGTTGGGGTGATCCTCCAGGTAGAAGAGCTGGTCCTCGTTCAGGTCGACCTTCAGGGCGCTGACGCCGCCGCCGTTCTGGTTCTGGCCCGTGGCCACGGGGGGGGGCAGCTCGCCGCCCTCCTGGCCGTTGAGCGGCGGGGGCTGGATGATGGAGAAGTACTCGCAGTACTCCTGGCCGCGATCGTCGCGGCCGACGGTGTTGACGCCGGCCACGTCCGCGCAGGCCCAGCGGATCGCGGTGGGGGTGAAGTGCTTCTGGGCGCTGTTGAGGACGTCCTGCTTGCGATCCAGGCACTGCTCCTCGGCGGGGGCGTCACCCTCGGGGGTGTCGGTCTTGCCGCCGGGGCCGTTGTTGTCGTCGTCGTCGTCGTCCGGGACCGGGGCCGTGGGAGCGTCGCCGCAGGCGGCCGCGCCGAGCAGGCCGAAGGCGCAGAGGATCAGGAGGTGCTTTCGGTTCATGGCTTTTCCCTTTCTTGATTTCTGGGCTGGCCGCCTCCCTGGGCGGCCGGCCGTCAAATCCGATGCGTCGTGTTCGCGATGTACATCATGGCGCCTGGGGCGCGGCTACTCAACCAGCTCGCAGGTGACGGGATCGAGGCCCGCCGAGGCGCCCACCTCCATGCCGGCCACGGGCATGGTCTCGGGGAACTCGAAGACCCGCTCGTGGTGCTCGCGGGCCTGGGCGCGGCGCTGGAAGGCGAGCATCAGCGCGTCCTCCATGAAGGCCTTCTTGTCGCGGGCGTTGCAGGCGTTGACGAAGGTGTCGACCTTGGCGGTGTGGGCGGCGTCGTCCTCGGCGTTCTTGAGGTTGGCCAGCAGCTCGGCCTCGACCGTGCCCTCGGCGGCGCCTTCGAGCTTGGCGATGATGGCGTTGCGGATGTTCTCGACCGTCATGTCGCCCTCGATCGTCTCGGGCAGGCTCTCGATCAGGCCGCAGCGGGCCTCGGAGTAGATCGGGCGGGCGAAGTCGATGATGAGGAAATCCTTGATGAAGTTGTCGTCGATGGCGCCGGCCTTCTTGAGCTCTTCGACGTAGTTCATGTCGCCGAAGGCGCGCTCGGGGAAGATGTAGCGGAAGATCGTGTCGCGGATCAGCTTGTCCTGGGCGTCCTTGATGTCGTTGCCGCGGCCGTCGACCATGCGCTGGTCGAGCGCCTCGAGGTGGGCCTGGTAGTCCTCCTCGCTGACGTTGACGCCGCCGAAGCCCTTGAAGACCGGGTCGAGCAGGAAGTCAAAGGGCACCCGGCTCATCGTGCTGGAGCGGAAGTCGGCGCCGTTGTCGAGGTTGACCTCGACCGTGCACGCCAGCGGGCGCAGGAGCTGGTGCAGATCCCGACCGGCCACCAGCGCCTTGACGCGCGTCGGGTTCCAGGCCCTGTTGCCGGACTTGGCCAGGCTCTCCATCGTCGAGCCGCTGCTCTTGGAGCCCAGATCCTCGTTCTTGTCGACCAGCTCGCTGGCGCCGGGCACGTCCTCGTGGCCCTCCCAGTGGTTCCAGGGCGTGTCGAGCTCCTTCATGATCGGCCCGCCGCCGGTGTGGCAGCCGGCGCAGCGCTTCCTGTCCGCGGCGCCGGGCTGGATCAGATCCAGGCTCGTGCCGAACCAGGTCCACTGGCCGCCTTCGAGCGCGTAGTAGTTGTAGACCCCCGCCGCCTTGTCGAAGGACATCACCTCGACGTCGCCAGGCAGGTCGCGCCCGTTGCTGACCCCGAAGAGCGAGAAGAAGAGGTCGTGGCGGTCGCGGCCGTTGCACTGGCGGGTGACCACGACGCGCATGCCCTCGCTCTTCTGCAGCAGCTGGGCCCGCTCGGAGACGATCATCGAGGAGATGCCGCCCTCGACGTTGTCCACCTTGCAAGAGGAGTCGTCCGCGTCCGTCTTGCGCAGCTTGTCCATGATCTCGGCGAAGGTCGTCGGGCAGCCCTCCCCGCTCTTGAGCACGGTGTTGGCGATGACGTCGTTGCGCTGGGACAGATCCAGCTGGGCCCCCTCCTCGCTGACGACCGTGCAGGGCGCCGGCCCGTCGTTCTCGTCGGCCTTGCCGCCGGGGCCGTTGTTGGCCGCGTTCTCGCCGGGCTCCTCAGTGGCGTCCCCGCAGCCCACGGCCGCCGCGGCCGTCAGCCCCAGCGCAAGCAACATCGTCAGGTTCTTCTTCATCATCTCTCAAGTCCTCGCTTTTCGATCAGCGCCGCGCCAAAGGCGGCACACCATTGAAGTTTCTCTCTCAACCTCTACTCTCTGGAGCCCTCGGCGCCCTCGCATGCCCCGACCTCGGGGATGTCGGGCGAGTTCTTGTAGAACTCCTTCGCAATGCAGGCCCGCGCGTTGCGGATCTGCGCCATCTTGTCGCGCGCCCCGGGATCGGCCTCGATGACCTTGATGTGGGCCTCGATCAGATCACCGAAGCCCTGAAGGCCCACGGCGCAGAAGCCCGCGCCCGTCTGCGCGTCGCACGCGCTCTGGGCCACCGCCCCCCCCTTGATCGACTCGGCCAGGAGGTTGATGGTGACCTCGTCTGCCAGATCCACTGCGATCACCGCCGAGCCCACGGGGGGCGCCAGCGACACGCGGGTGCCGTCCGCGCTGGCCACCGTCATGATCTCCTCGAAGAGCGTCGCCATCAGGTTCAGGTTGCGCGCCTCGGAGCTGACCTCCGGGGGCTGGATGCGCAGGCGCTCGTTGGCGTCGACCCACAGGCCGCAGCGGAAGGTCGAGAAGACCGGCCTCTTCCAGTCCAGCGCCTTGACCCGCATGACCTGACCGGCCTCCAGGCCCCGCACCGACACCAGCCGCTGCTCGTAATCGACGTCCGCCGCGCCGCGGATCGCGACCATGTTCAGCAGCTTGCCGTCGATCGGCTCGCCCAGCCGCACCTTCTTGTCGTTGTACCACGCCCAGGGCCACACGCCGCCGTCGAGCGTCTTGAGCATGTTCGTGATCCCCTCGTCGAGGTAGACCGCCGTCGTTACCGTCCCGGAGTCCTCGGTCACGAAGTTGATCCGCTCATTGCAGAAGAGCGGCCGCAGCAGCGCCATGGACTCGGCCACGCTGGCCGGCTTGTTCCGCCGCGCCTTGAGCCGCTCGCCGTTGACCCGCTCGAAGCCCTTGCGGATGATCGCCTCCAGGTTCGGCGCCGAACCCAGCCAGGGGGCCACGGACCGGTTGTAGCCCTCCTTGCCCTGGACCTCCTCGCTCAGTTCGAAGTCCACGCTCTCGAAGTCCGGCGCCGCGTTCCAGTGCTGCCAGGGCAGCGTCAGCTCGTTCATCACCGGCGCCATCGGGATGAAGGTCGGGTCCATCTGCGTCGACCCCAGGTGGCAGTTGCGGCACTCGCTCGGATCGGCGTCCACCTGGACCCGGAACTGCTGGCCCTCGACCGGATCGACCCGGTAGAACCGGTAGCTGCCCAGCTTCGGATCCCAGGCGAACATCTCGATCACCCGCTCCTCGATGTCGCCGTCCTCCGTCGCCTCCGGCGCGCTCAAGAAGACGTCCGCAGCCCGCGCCGGATCGCTGGCGCACACCGACGTCACCGTCCTCGGGAAGGGATCGGCGCCCGTCAGGAGGCTGTCCGAGATCAGGAAGGTCTTGACGCCATCCACGGCGCACCCCTCCTGCTCCGCGATCCCCAGCACCACCTGGACGTAATCCGTCTCCAGCTGGCCCTTCTCGTCCACGTTCGACTTGTCCCTGAGCCACTTGCCGATCGGATCCTCACGACCCGCCAGCGCCGCCGTAAACGCGTTCTCGTCCGCCTTGCCGCCCGGACCGTCGCCATCCACGGGCTCCGCCACCGGCTCATCTCCGCAGGCTTGCAGCGCCAACAGCGCCATCACCAAGAGCACGACCACTTTGCGCATCTCCACCACCTCACCACCCCGACAAGGGAATCCCCCTCAAAACACGCCGCGCAAGGACTTGAGAAAGAGGCTTTACCCCTCGCGACACTAGCAGGTTCACGGCTGCGCTTCCATCATCATCGCGCCGCCGCAGCCTCCCAACCTTCACATCCACCCCGAACCATTCAAGAATTCAAAGCCGCATCCCCGCGCATGCAAGCACGATGCCATGACGGCGCACCCCATCAAGGCGAGATCCATCCCCACTTCAAGGCCCCAATGGGGACCAGCGACCCCTCTGATGGTCTGGCCACTGGAAGATCCAGTTGCCACCCTCGCCCTCGGCCGAAGCGCCCTGGCCCGCCCCCTCGCCGCCCCCCTCGTCGCGCGCACCCGCAGCCGCGATCGCCGCCCTCCGCGCCCGTCGATCGCGCCTTGCCTTCGACCGCAGACAGGATAACCTGAGGCGCACTGCAACAAGGCGCCTCGGGGCGCCCGCGTCACCCTTCGGAGATCCACGCCATGACACCGATCCAGACGGCCCGACTCCTGGGCGCGGCGCTCCTCGCGCTGGCCTTGTCGGCCTGCTCGACCTCGCTGACCGCGATGCACTCGGCCCGAGTCCTGGACGCCGGCCAGACCCAGTTCACCGGCGCGCTCGCCGTCCCCATCGCCACCTCCGCGATCGAGGGCGCCATCGATCTCGGCGACGCCGCCGTCGACGAAGCCCAGGCGGCCGCCGCCGCCGACACCCCGCTGGCCGAGGACGATCAGCGCGACCTGACCACCGCCGCCCTCGCGCTGGCGCTCTTCCAGCCCGCCCTCGTGCCCGAGCTCGTCGCCCGCGTGGGCGTCGGCTACGACCTCGACCTCGGCCTTCGCCTGAGCGGGCAGCTCGTCAAGGCCGACGCCCAGTGGCAACTCTGGGCCGGCGAGGATCGCTCGGCGGCCAGCCTCACCCTCGGCCTCGCGCACCACTTCGGACCCGGCGCCTCAGCCCTTGAGCCCCTCTTCAAGGTCCTCGAGTTCGTCAAGCTCGACGACTTCTCTCGCCTCGACCTCGACCTCGCCCTGATGACCAGCGCCGAGTTCGACGACTGGCTCATCTTCTACGGCGGCGCCCGCTACCTGGCCTCCTTCATCACGCTGGACGCCAACATCCCCGACATCGAGACCGCCGCCGACGTCGAGATCATCAAGATCGACAACACCATCCACCACGTCGGCCTGACCGGCGGCCTGATGCTCGGCTACAAGTTCATCTTCCTCAACCTGGAGTTGACCGCCGTCCAAGCCCTCTTCAAGCCCGATGTCCTCGGAGAGCCCCGCGACCTCGACGGCCTCATCCTCGTCCCCAGCCTCGGCCTCACCCTGCGCCTCTGACCGCGCTCAGCCCCCTCTCCAGACCCTTGAACGCCCGGGAGGTTGTGCTACCCTCAACCGACCTGACTGGACCTGAACACGGAAGCAAGAAAGACCATGAGAACCCTCCTCCTCATCCTGGCGCTGGCCGCGGTCGGCTGCGGCGAAACCGCCGACTCCCCCGCCGACGACCCCAACAACGACCCGAACAACACGCCCAACAACGATCCGAACAACGCGCCCAACAACGACCCCAACAACGAGCCCGGCTGCGAATGCGGCGATCTGCAGATCTGCGTCGCGGGGGCCTGCCAGGCCATCGCGCTGCCGACGCCCGGCCCGGAGGTCAACACCGCCCCCGACCCCGGCTGCGCGTCCAACACGATCGGCTTCGTGGCTGGCTACGTCGTCGATGAGGGCGGCCGCCCCGTCGCGGGCGCCAAGGCCCAGACCTGCTTGCGGCTCAACCCCGCCGGCAACCTCTTGTGCCTGGCCCCCTCGGACACCGCCACAGACGGCACCTTCAGCATCGTGATCCCGGACAACGCCCGCTGCGCGGATCTGATCACGGCCCGCGTGCTGGTCCCGCTGGCCGACCAGAGCACCCAGTATTGCCACGTCGGCCTCCCTCCCGACGACAGCGCCGTCCTGACGATCTCCGAGCCCATCGTCCTCTACCCCACGGTGCGCGCCACGACCCTCCCCCCGCTGGGCGACGCCGACGCCGCCCGCGCCGTCGTCTTCGAGGACGGCCTCTCGATCGACGTGACCCCCTCGAAGTACTTCGCCGCCGGCGAGGGCTACGCGGGGCTCGCTGCCGGCGAGATCGACCCGAACGGCAAGGGGCTGTGCTTCCTGGAGGGCCAGAGCGTCGACGCGCTCTACGCCTTCTCCCCCGAGGGCGACGTCCTCAACGGCGCCTTCCCCATCCGCGTCCCCAACAAGACCGCGCTGGCGCCCGGCGCCAAGGTCTCGATGTTCGTCCTCGGCGGCCTCGACTGCCACCTGGCCGACGGCACCCTCGTCGAGGAGGCCGAGTGGCACGAGTACGGCACCGGCACCGTCGATCAGGCCGGCCAGTTCATCGTCTCCGACCCCAGCGGCCACCTGCCCTGCCTGACCTGGTTCGGCTACAAGGCCCAGTAGCGTCGCTCCGCCCCGCCCCGCCCTCAAGGCGCCACGAAACCCCCAACAACCCAACAAGATCAAACACATACGCGGGTCAACCTGTCGGGCGCCGACCCTCGCCAGGGCGCCCGTGGGGCGACATGTGGCGCGTAAGCCACGATGTGCGCGCGGTGTCACGCGGATCTGTGACAAGGTGGCACAACGAAGCCCTTCAGCGACCACGGAGGCCGACCGTCAGGGGCACCGCGGCCCTTGTGAGGATCTGGTCTGCTTGTTGCTCTTTGTCGGCCTGGTTGAACCCAGGGCGAGAAGCCAAGAGGCGGTGAATGCAATGAAGTCGACTGGAACAAGGGCGGTGCGGTCCTTCCTGATGGCAACGGCGGCCTTGTCGATCGGGGCGCTGGTGGGCTGCGCGGCGCCCATCGGCGACGCCGATCCCAACGGCGACTCCGGCAGGCTCTCGGGCATCGGCGGCCCCTGCGTGAGCACGAGCGGGTGCGACTTTGGCCTGCGCTGCCTCCAGAGCACCAGCAGCCGGGTCTGCGTCCAGACCTGCCAGTCCTCCAGCGAGTGCGGCTCGAACCTGTGCAACCCGGTGCCGGGCAGCTCGACGGGGTGGTGCTCCTTCGACGATGGCGGCTTCGTCGCCGACGATCACAGGCCCCCCGCCGACGACGAGCGCGCCCCCAGCCCCGGCGATGACGGCGCCCCCCCGGTCGAGGACGACCCCGCGGACGATCCTGGGGACGGCTGGCAGGACGACGACCCGATCAGCAACCCCGAGCCTGATCCCCAGCCGGAGCCGGAGCCCGAGCCGGAGCCCGAGCCCCAGCAGCCCTGCACCTTCAGCCCCGGCGGCAGCCTGTCGCGCAACCAGACCGTGCCCGCGCTGCGCTGGCAGGGGATCTACGACAAGTCCGGCGCCACGCGCGACTTCTCCTTCGAGGAGTTCGCCTGCTCGCCCGAGTTCGACGACAGCTCCATCTTGATCATGGTCGTCGGCGCCGGCTGGTGCAGCGCCTGCCCCGACTACTACCGCAGCGTCAACAGCCAGGCCTCCCAGATCGAGGCCGCCGGCGGCGTCATCGCCTACGTCGAGGTCGAGGACTCCAGCTACGTGCCGGCCAACCACCGCACCGCCGACCAGATCATCAGCAACTACATCTCGCGCGGCTCCGGCTTCCGCATCGGCGACGGCGCCACGCTGCCCAACAGCCGCGCCATCTACAACTCCAGCCTCATCCAGGCCTACCCCCAGGCCATCGTCATCCGCCGCAGCGACATGAAGGTCGTCGCCGATCAGAACAGCAGCAACTTCATGCTCGACTTCCCTGCTCTGGCCCGCGCCAACGGCGGCGGCGGCGGCTCCACCCCGCCCGGCGGCAACAACGGCGGCGCTTGCACCGAGGAGACCAGCGAGCCGAACAACGCCCCGACCTCCCCGGCCTCCATCCAGCCCGGCAGCTTCGACGCCGGCATCTGCGGCTCCGACAGCGACTACTATCAGGTCAACGTCCAGGGCTTCTGGCGCATGGACCTGACCTTCAGCCACGCCGAGGGCGACATCGACGTCTTCGTCTGGGACGTCAACAACAACGGCCCCGTCAACGACTTCAACAACCGCCCGGTCGGCAGCGACTCCGGCGACGACAACGAGTCCTTCACCCACTTCGGCCCCTCCGTCGTCCGCGTCTACGGCTACGAAGGCGCCCGCGCCGCCTACACCCTCACTCTGACCCAGCAGTAGCCCCTTGCGCCTTGATGCGGCGCCCCGATCCGGCTATTGCTGAAGGGCCTGGCCCACGCACCCTCGCCAGGAGGTGAGCCCCATGCCCTTGACGACCGCCAACACCCGCGCCCGATTCGCCCCGCTGGCGACGCTGGCCTCTCTGCTCGCGCTGACGCTGCTGCTGTGCGGCTGCGTCGTCCAGGGCACCACCCCCGACCTCGACACTGGCCCGCGCGGCGACTACCCCCCCGGCCCCTACGGCACCGGCGAGGGCGCCGTCCTTGCCCCCTTGAGCTTCGTGAACCCCGACGGGAGCACGCTGGACCTGGCCCAGATCCAGGCCGACGACCGCAACCGCCTGCTGCTCGTGAGCACCTCGGCGGGCTGGTGCACCGCCTGCATCGAGGAGCAGCCGGCGCTGGCCGACCTCCACGACCGCTACTCGCCCCGCGGGCTCGTCGTGATGGTCTCGCTCTTCGAGGACGCCAACTTCCTGCCCGCCGACGCCCGGCTCGCCGAAGGCTGGCAGCAGAAGTACGACCTGCCCTTCCTCGTCGTGGCCGACCCCACCTTCCAGTTCAAGGACTATTACGACTCGCGCCAGACCCCGATGAACATGATCGTCGACCTCTCGTCCATGAAGATCGTGAAGATCATCCTCGGCGCGGACTCCAGCGCGGTGGAGAACATCGTCGGGGCGCTCCTGTAGCGCCCCAGCACCCGCTCAACCCAGAGGCTCCCATGACACGAAACAGGCTGCTCACCTTCATCGCCGCCGCGCTCCTGGCCCTGGCGCTCGGCGCCGCCTTCTCCCCCGCCTTCTCCAGGGCCGACGAGGCCCAGGCCGCCCGCGCCGACATGGCCGACTTCACCCTCAAGACCCTCGACGGCAAGAAGGCCCAGCTCTCCGACTACAAGGGCAAGGTCGTCGTGGTCAGCTTCTGGGCCACGTGGTGCGCGCCCTGCAAGCAGGAGCTCGACCACCTGCAGAAGTTCCGCGACGCTCACGGCGGCGAGGGCTTCGAGGTCCTGGCCATCACCACCGACGACGCCTCGACCCTCTCGGAGGTCCGCAGCCTCGTCAAGCGCAAGCGCTGGAACATGCCCGTCCTGCTCGACCCCGAGGGCGCCGTGCTGGCGCTGCACAACCCCCGCGGCTCGCAGCCCTTCTCCCTCTTCATCGATCGGGCCGGTCGGCTGGCCGACAAGCACGAGGGCTTCGCCGTCGGCGATGAGGCGAAGTATCTGACGACCATCAAGAAACTCCTGGCCGAGAAGCCCTGAGGCCTCGGAGGTGATGTGCGAAGACCCCTCTCCCTTGCCGCGCTGATCGGGATCGTCGGCGCCTGCGGGGCCGCCCTGGCCCAGGATCAGGCCACCGTCACCGTCACCAACACGACGACGGCCGAGTTCAGGATCGACAACAAGAACGGGCGAGCCGAGGACGACAACTTCGGCCTGCTGCTCAACCGCCTGAACCTGAGCGGCACCTCGGGCCAGATCGCCACCCAGCTGCGCCTGGACACGGTCTACTTCCCCGACGAGACCCTCTTCTTCCCCAACCCCCCCAGCCCCACCTTCCGCGACGACGCGCGCCTGGAGCGCCTGACGGTGCGCTACAGCCTCGGGGACTGGACGCTGACCGCGGGCGACTTCTACCGGCAGGTCGGCCGGGGCATCGCGCTGTCGATCCGCAAGGTCGACGAGGCTGGCCTCGACGTGACGCTGCGCGGCGGCGACCTCCAGTGGGAGAGCGACGATCATCGGCTGGGCGTCTTCGCCGGGCTGACCAACCCGGTCAACATCGACACCATCAGCCAGAGCTTCATCGAGGACACCGACGACATCGTCGTCGGATCGGACTGGGAGTACCTCGGGCTCGACATCGTCAACGTCGGCCTCTACGCCGTCTTCGTCCACCCCAGCGAGCGCCTGCTGCCCGGCCAGCGCGACTTCACCTTCAGCGAGGGGATCACGCTCTCGTCGCCGGGGCTGACCGACTGGCTGTCGATCTACGCCGAGCTTGGTGCCCAGCGCACCCAGCTGGCCGGCGCCGTGACGACCGGTCGAGGCGTCGGGGACACGATCCTGGCCAACGCCTTTGCGGCCTATATGGCCGTCGACATGAACTTTTCAGAGATCGGCCCCGGCGACGTGATCCTCCTGCTTGAGGCGCTGGCGCTGGACGACTACGAGGTCAAGGGCAGCCGCAACTCCTCGCTCGGCAGCCGCTTCGATTACAACTTCGCCCCGACGCTGGAGCGGATCGACCAGGAGGTCTTTGACAACACCGACGTGCGCGGGGCGCGCGCGCGGCTGGAGTACGCGATCCCGGACCCGGAGCTGGTCTTCTTCGCCAACAGCATGGTGCGCATCAACCACCTCGACGAGCCGGGCCAGGTGGAGATGTTCCACAACTACGGCGGCTTTGATCTGGGCTGGCAGGAGGGCATCTCGCGCGTCGTGATCAGCGCCGGGGCCCGGCGCGAGGTCAGCGACGAGGTCACCTTCAAGGCCATCAACCACGTCGAGGTCGACCTGACGCAGCACATCGGCGCGGGCTTCTCGCTGCACATCGCCAGCAATGTCGAGGATCGGCTGCTGGACGAGACGAAGTTCCTGCGCGGCAGCACCTTCCTCGGCGGCGACATTCAGGACCTCGGCGGCTTGACCTTCGAGTTTGGCTACGACACCCAGGACCCCAGCCCCGAGGTCCGCAACCTCTTCTTCGCGGGCATCCTGGCGCTGGACCTCGGCGCGCTGATCGGCGACGAGGTCGTCGAGGGCGTGGACCTGCGCGCGACCGTGGGCACCCAGCGCGGCGGGATCAAGTGCATCTCCGGGGTCTGCCGCGAGTTCCCCGCCTTCGCCGGAGGCCGGCTGGAGATCGTCGGCCGCTTCTGAGCAGTTGCCTTGTGTGCCCTATAGTGGTTCACTGCCCTGGACTGGAAGACGCTGAGACAAGGTGACATGCGGCTCTACTCCTGGAACGTCAACGGTATTCGCGCTGTGACCCGCAAGGGCTTCCTTGACTGGCTCAAGCGCGCCAATCCCGACGTCCTCTGCGTTCAGGAGGTGCGATCGCCGCTGGATGACTTTGATCGGGCCGGGGTCGAGGCGCTGGGCTACCACGTCGCCTGGGTCGAGGCCGACAAGAAGGGCTACAGCGGCGTAATGACGCTCTCCAGGCGCCCTCCAGAGGCCGTCGAGGTCGGCCTGGGCGACCCTCGCCTGGACGGCGAGGGCCGGGTGGTGATGACCGCGCATGGGGGGGTGAGGCTCTTCAACGGCTACTTCCCCAACGGCGGGCGGGATTGCGAGCGGGTCCCCTTCAAGATGGACTTCTACGACCGCCTCATCGCGGTGCTCAAGCCGCTCGTCGAGGCGGGGGAGCGGGTCATCGTCGCAGGGGACTTCAACACCGCCCACATGCCCGCCGATCTGGCCCGGCCCGGGGCCAACGCGAAGACCTCGGGCTTCACCCCCGAGGAGCGGCGCAAGTTCGACGAGCTGCTGGCCCTCGGCCTCGTCGACGTCTTCAGGGCGCTCAACCCCGACGCCGAGGGGCAGTACACCTGGTGGTCCAACCGCAGCGGCGCCAGAGCGCGCAACATCGGCTGGCGCATCGACTATCACCTGATCTCCGCCAACCTGCTGCCCGCCGTCCGCGCCGTGAACCTCTACGCCGAGGTCGAGGGCTCCGATCACTGCCCGATCGAGCTTGAGCTGGCCGACGACGCCCTGGGGGGCCCATGAAGCAGGTGCGCGAGCGCTTCGGCCCCGAGCGGGTGCTGACCGGGCTGGGCCGCCGCGCCTGCGACGGCGCCGTGGTCGAGCTGACGGTGGACGAGGACGGCCGCGTCGCCCAGGCCCGCGTGCTGGAGCTGCACGACATCAACACCTCCGAGCGGCGCCCCGAGCACGAGGTGGCCTGGTTCCTGCGGCGCTGCGCCGCCCTGATCGCCGCCGAGGGGCTGACCCTCATCGGCGAGCAGGATGTCGTCTACTATATCCCGGCGGATCGAGTCGTCATCGACAAGCTCCGCTTCCAGCAGTTCTGCACACCCGCGACGGAGCGGGGCCCCTTTCTTCACGGTCGCTGACCGAGGAGCGTGCACCATCGCCGAGGCCATCGCCTACTTCGCGGCCCACCTCAAGGACGTCGAGGCCGCTCTCCGAGGGCGAGACATCGCCTACTCGCCGGCCATGCACGTCCTGGTCGAGGAGCGCATCCAGCCCGAGGCCCGCGAGCGGGTCCGGCACCTGCTCAGCGGCCGCGCGCTGGCCTGGGATCGGCCGCCGATGGCCCTGGAGCCCTGGCGCGTCTTCGGCGGGGTCAGCTCCGCCGTCGCGCAGGTCGTGCGGCTCTTCGGCAAGGAGGTCGAGTTCGATCAGTGGGGCGGGATGCAGCGCCTGACCCTGGCGACGCTCTCCTGGGAGCCGCTGCCCTACGAGTTCGGCTGGTGGCTGGCCTGCCGGCCCTTCGGGGGGATCACCTTCACCGACGATCCGATGGCGATGCCCGCCGAGCGCGCGCTGCGCTACCTGACGAGCTGGCCCCACGGCTACCTGACCCTCGACGAGCTTGGGCGCTTCGTCGCCCCCTTGCGAGAGCGGGTCATCGACGACCTCCTGCGCTGCCAGAGCGCGCTCGAAGAGCCGCCCGGCCTGACCCGGGACGGCCTGGAGATCCTCCTGCGCAGCCCCCACACCCTCTCCGATCCCCAGCTCGTCGACCTCTTCGGGAGCTGGGACGACGAGGAGCTGGACGGCTGGCAGCTGCGCCGCGCGCTGATGCTGCTGCGCGCGTCCTCCGGCGCCCTGGCCCAGAACAAGGACCTCGTCGCGGTGGGCTACTGAGCGCCCGACGCCCGCGAGGATCGTCAATAATTTCAAACACTTGATAAGATCTGGTGCGCATGAGTCGGCGCGCCGCAGCCGGGACCAGCACTACCGAGCATGACGCGTTCTGCGACGATTTAGGTGGTGCAGGGACGACGACCAAAGGGGTCTGGGCCAGCCATTGATCATTGATCGAGTGGCTTGTAACGAGGCTCAAAAGGCTCAAGACTCGACCAGCAGATTGGCTCCTGGGTTCTCCGTCTGGCGCTGGGCTCCTCGCAACAAGCCCTGTGCTCAATGATGACTGATCCAACTCAGCCTTGACACCGAGAGTTGCAAGACTTACCGCTCTGAGACGGACTATAGAGAGGAGTGAGCAATGATAAATCGCATCGCAACAAGACTCTCTAAGCCCTACTTTCAGATTGCCCTTACCAACCCCCCCTGCTTAATTATCACATCACCCTTAGACCGTCGTGGTCAGCAACGTGTGTCAAAAACTGACCACCGAGCCCGATGCAGACGGAATCTGCTTCAACAAGATGGCACTCGTGACGGTCTAACGCCAACCCTCCTCTGCACCCCCTCAAAAGCAAAGACTAAACCCATTTTCAACCAAACTGTTTGTGCCACACCTGTGAACTCCGGCTGGGATGACAACCCAGGCGATTCGATCTATGTCTGCATAGAAAGCGATATGGGCGATGAGATTTTCAGTTGTCTTCCACCCCCAAGCAACATCGATGGCATTTCCAACGAGCAAGTTGGAAAAGTTGTCCAAGCCGGCAAACAATGAAGTCCCGAGTACTTTCAACAATACTTCTCTTCACAGCAAGCCTCTGCTGCGGATGCGACCAAGAGACCAGCACACCCTCCCCCACCCTCATCGCCTCTGGAACGAGCATCAGAGACCTTGGCTTCGTTCACTATCTCAACACTCCAGGACCTGACGTCACCTCCCACGAGATCGGCGATGCGCTCCCCGTGATCACCCTTTGCGACTTCATTCGGAATGTTGGCTCAATCGCAATCGTCGAAATTGCTGACGAACCGCGAATTATTCATTCGAAAGATGATTGTTCTGGCTCTTACAGTACTTCTGCCGGTATCTTCCCCGTCAACGTGTGGGCCGTCGTCGCGGGCGCAGACTTGATGAGTCGCATGGACATCGTGGTCCTTACATATGGAAGCGGGTTGGAGGATCGCCTTCCTGTTCCCGGTGAGATTTGGATGTTCACTTTGCGTCAATCAGAAGGACAATGGTTCCCCGTAGGTTCTGCCCCTATAGAACTCATAACAGATAGAATCGCCCCTTCCCAGCAAGGCTTGGCAGAATTTCCCGACACCTTTGAAGAACTCTCTGCTCGGGCCAACTATTTACTGGAAAACGAATCCATTGAATGCCCTACTAATTCCAGAGATCGTTTTTCAGAAGAGGAGTGGCATAACAGACATTATGACCCCAGGTATTATGGATGTGTTCCTCCTGAAGAGAGAGTCCCTCCTTCCCAAGAAGGACCCTCGGAGGAATGCACCGACACGTTTCCCTGTGAGTAGAGCAGCACGAGCCAACGGCTCCCCTCCACCGAGGCCGATGAAGGTCGATGCCAACGACCGAAAGGCCTCGTGGGTCGGGGCGCGTTCGGCATCTTCCCATCGGGATCATCTCGATCTGCCCGGCAACGGCGGCTTTGGAGCAGTCTAAAGGCCATCCACACCGCCATCGACGCCCCCGTCGCCCTCAATCTCCTCCACAGCGACGACAACCCGGAGGGTCGCGAGCGCTTCTTGCGAGAGGCCCGCACCGCCCTCATCCTCCGCTCGCGCAGCGAGATCCTCAAAGGCCTGGACTTCGACATCGCGCACCTCTGGATGTCCAGGATAGTGAACCCCGGATGCCTATCCTGATCCCGAGAAGGTCCTGTTCTACCCAGGTCGCACCCTCCAGCGCCGATGAGCGCTGCAATGGCGGCTGTCGCGGGGTCGGTCAGGCCTGCGACCCGCGCGGCAAGCGCCGGTCGTCAAGCATCGCGCTCTGAGCCTGGTACAAAATGGGCACAGACCCACGTCAGAGCGCTGAGCTTGGGTTTCGCCATTGTAGGTTCCAATAAGTCTGACGGGCTCAGTTCCGGAAACTCTGACGGGTAGAGGGTGACTCAGCAGGGTCCAGCAGTGCAAGCTCCGTGAACGCAACAATCACGGAGGATCAAGGATGCTCTCGATGTCAAAACGCTTT
>SYOX01000332.1 GCA_005804885.1 Pseudomonadota bacterium | reverse complement strand
CCGACGAGGTCGTCGCCATCGGCGCCGCCATACAGTCCGGCATCATCGACGGCGAGATCAAGGAGGTCGTCCTGCTCGACGTCACCCCCATGACCCTCGGCATCCGCGTCGAGAACGACGGCTTCTCCCACATCATCCCCAAGAACACCTCCATCCCCACCCGCGTCTCCAAGACCTTCACCACCACCCGCGACGAGCAAGAACTCGTCACCGTCGCCGTCCACCAGGGCGAGTCCAAGCGCGCCAGCCGCAACCGCCTCCTGGGCCTCTTCAACCTCTCCGGCATCCGCGCCGCTGCCGCCGGCGTCCCCCGCATCGAGGTCACCTTCGACATCGACACCGACGGCATCGTCAACGTCACCGCCGTCGACACCGCCACCAGCAAGTCCCAGTCCATCGTCGTCACCGGACACTCCGGCCTCACCGATGAGGAGCTCGACCGCGCCATCCGGCGCAACGCCTGATCTCCCCCCTCTCCCCCTTCCCTCACAAGCGATACCCCATGGCAAGCCGGAGCAAGCAGCACCAGATCATCTCCGACCGCCTCGCCGCCGAGTTCAACGCCATCGATCTCAAGCGCGCGCCCCTGCGCGTTGCCTTGACCTATCCCAGCCCATACCGCGTCGGCATGAGCTCCCTCGGCTTCCAGGTCATCTACAAGATCCTCAACGGCCGCCCCGACACCACCTGCGAGCGCGCCTTCCTCCCCGACGACGTCGACGCCTGGCGCCGCGAGATCGGCCCCCTGCTGACCTACGAGTCCCGCCTGCCCGTCGGCGACTGCAATGTCATCGCCTTCTCCCTCTCCTACGAGCTTGAGATCCCCGGCCTGCTCGAATGCCTCAAGCTCGCCGGCCTCCCCCTGCTGGCCAGCCAGCGCGGCCAGGGCTGGCCCCTCGTCGTCGTCGGCGGACCCCTGACCTTCTCCAACCCCTCGCCCGTCGGCCCCTTCGCCGATGTCGTCGTCATGGGCGAGGGCGAGGAAGCCATCCACGCCGTCATCGACGCCGTGGCCGAGGACCGAGGGCGACAGGCCCTGCTCGAAGACCTCGCCGGCCTGCCCGGCTTCTGGATCCCCTCCATCCACGGCGACACCCCCACCCCCGTCATCGCCGCCGACGACGCCATGCTGCCGGCCGCCAGCGTCTTCTTGACCCAGGACACCGAGCTGGCCGGCATGCACCTGGTCGAGTCCGAGCGCGGCTGCCACCGAGCCTGCACCTTCTGCGTCATGCGCCGCTCCACCAACGGCGGCATGCGCCTGGCCTCCCCCGAGGCCATCCTCGCCTCCATCCCCGACGAGGCCCGCAAGGTCGGCCTCGTCGGCGCCGCCGTCTCCGACCACCCCAGGCTCATCGAGATCGTCCGCGCCATCGTCGACTCCGGCCGACAGATCAGCCTCTCCAGCCTGCGCGCCGACCGCCTCTCCGACGAGCTCATGGCCCTGCTGGCCCAGGGCGGCTACCAGACCATCACCGTCGCCTCCGACGGCGCCTCCGAGCGCCTGCGCGCCATGATGATGAAGAACATCCGCGCGAAACACCTCCTCCGCGCCGCCGAGCTCGTCCGCGACCACGGCCTCCGACGCCTCAAGGTCTACATGATGATCGGCGTCCCCAACGAGACCGACGACGACCTCAAGGAGCTGATCGACTTCACCCTCGAGCTCTCCTCCATCTGCAGCGTCGCCATGGGCATCGCCCCCTTCGTCGCCAAGCGCAACACGCCCCTGGACCGACAGCCCTTCGCCGGCGTCAAGGAGGTCGAGCGCCGCCTCCTCATGCTCCGCAAGGCCCTCGGCCGCCGCATCGACATGCGCAGCACCTCCGCCCGGTGGGCCTGGGTCGAGTACTGCCTCGCCCAAGGCGGACCCCCCATGGGGCTGGCCGCCATGGAGGCCTGGCAGGCCGGCGGCTCCTTCCACGCCTGGAAGAAGGCCATCGAGCGACACGGCGGCGAACCCCTGGCCGACGCTCCCCCGCCCATCATCCCCACCTCCCGCGCCGAAGACCTCGCCGTCCGACGCCTCGACGCGCGCCTCACCTTCGGCGCCCCCTCATGACCGCGCCGACCAACACCCCCCAGAGCCGCGCGCCCCACGACAACCCCAGGCAAGCCGCCCCCTCTCACCCTCGACGCCCCACCGCGAGGTGACCCCTTGACCGCCGCCCTCCCCGATCACTGGACCCTCCTGCCCCTCCGCACCCCCACCCTGCCGCCCGCCACCACCACCAACGCCGCCATCATCGGCCGCGACCGCCTCCTCGTCGTCGACCCCGGCTCCCCGCACCCCGACGAGCAGGCCCGCCTGCTCGCCATCCTCACCGAGCGCCACGCCCTCGGACACCACCTCGCCGGGATCTTCCTGACACACCACCACCACGACCACCTCGCCGGCGTCGAGGCACTGCGCGCCCAGCTCGCCGCCCTCGGCCTCGCGGCCCCCGTCCTGGCACACCCCCTGACCTTCGAACGCGCCCCCTCCCTCCCCGTCCCCGAGGCCGACCGCCTCACCGTCGAGCACGGCCACATCCTCAACCTCGGCGGCCACACCCTCAAGATCCTCCACACCCCCGGACACACCCGAGGACACCTCGCCCTGCTCGACACCTCCTCAGGTGTTGCCTACGCCGGAGACATGGTCGCCTCCGACAGCTCCATCATCATCGATCCCCCCGACGGCGACATGGCCGCCTACCTCCACTCCCTCCAACGCCTGCGCGCCCTCTCCCTCCAGCTCCTCATCCCCAGCCACGGCGCCCCCATCGAGGCCCCCGACGAACACCTCGCCCAGGTCATCGACCACCGGCTCGCCCGCGAGGCCCTCGTCCTGGCCGCCCTCGACCACACCCCCAGGATCCCCGCAGCCCTCGTCCCCGCCGCCTACCCCGAAGTCCCCCCCGCGCTCTACCCCCTGGCCGAGCGCAGCCTCCTGGCACACCTCATCAAGCTCGGCGACGACAAACTCGCCAGCCGCCACGGCGCAAAATGGCGCCTCGCCCCGACCTGATTCTGATCATCACCGACCTTCATGGGTCGTCGATGAGGGTCACGGCCCGTTGGGGCGAGTTAATCCGTTCAGGTCCGAGGGACGAGCCCACAGGAGCCCTGCCCGTGCAATACGCCAGGACCGTAATCGGGTATCACGGTTGTGATCTTCATACAGCAGAAGGGCTTCTGCGCGGGCAGCCCTTCCACCCCAGCACCAACGATTACGATTGGCTGGGCCACGGCATCTACTTCTGGGAGTTTGGTCCTGATCGAGCATGGCGCTTCGCCCTCGAACAGGCGGCCAAGGGCAGGATCCAGACGCCAGCCGTGGTCGGGGCGTTGATTCAACTGGGTCAGTGCTTCGATTTGCTCGACACCCGATTCACTCACGACCTGCGAGAGTTCCACGGTCTGTGGAAAGGCATGATGGAGCTGTCTGGTGCGCTGATCCCGGTGAACCGGGGAAGCACTCCCGAGCGCAAAGGACGTTACCTGGACTGCGCGGTCATCAATGAGTATCTTGGTTTTGCCAAGCGCACAGGCACGAGCTACGACGCGGTGCGCGGCGTCTTCGTTGAGGGCGAGCCTGTTTATGACGGGGCAGGCTTTCATCTTGAGAGCCACATCCAACTCTCGGTCAGAAACCCAGGCTGTATCCTGGGCGTCTTTCAGCCGCTGAACGGCGGCGACCCAGGAGGTCGACCATGAACGACAACCCCACTCACGGCTTCCTCCCTCCTCCTCACCCCAACGCAGAGACACACAAGAAGGTCATGGCCTTGCTCAGGAAAATGACACCTCAAGAGGCTCTTGAGATGTCTGTCCGCGCAGGAGTCCACACACCCGATGGAAGGTTGACCCCTCCTTATCGCCCCGATGACGAGCCAATCTCCCAGGAGACGCTCCAGCCCGTCGATGAGCCCTCAAAACCCTGACCTGATCCTCGCCGACCGTGATCTCGTTGGTGTCTCGACCCTCCGGGATCAGAACAGGAGCGCGACCCTGCTCTAGCCGGACCTCAAGGTGGGAAAATCCAATGTCGCGCTGGCCTTGATGACCCTCCAGAGTGGCACACCCGACGTCAGCCCGCTGAGGAGCGTGGCTCGGCGGTGTCTTCCCATCCTGGTCACTGGGAGGTGTGCCCTGGCGGCCTCCTTCGTCCGTCCGCAGGCCGGCGTCCATCGTGCGTAGCCCCCCCCCCTACCCTCCCAGCCCCACGCTCCTCGCACCGCCCTTCGGGACGGGCTCGTCGGGTGGGCGTGGGGTGCTCGTCGGGTGTGGGGCCCGAGGGGCAGAGTTGACGGCGGCTCGCCCTCACCGTTACACCTTGAGCCCCGGTTTGAGCCGGGCCACGGGCACGCGCCTGCGGACGCAGAGGTGAGAAAGGGATCATGGCTGAGGCGGACGTGATGAGGGGGAGTCGGCGCAGGCTGGCCTGGTTGGCGGCGGCGCTGCTGCTGCTGCCGGCCTTGTTGGACTGCGGGGAGGGCGGGTGCGGGTGCGGCGGCGCGGCGGAGCGGGCGCAGATCCCGGCGACCCCCGCCGAGCGGCTGGCGGCCTTCTCGGCTCGGCTGCCAGCGCAGACGGACCTGGCCTTCTTCCTCGTGGACATGGACGGCGTGCGGGGCTCGCTGTCGAGCCTGACCAAAACCTTCGAGGGCAGCCTGCCGCTGGACGTCTACCGCCAGGAGGTCAAGCAGGTCGTCGGGATCGACCTGCTGGACAAGGCGACCTACGCGGGCGCGGGGATCCACCCCGACGGCGGGATCGCGGTGGGCTACTACCGGGGCTCGCCCGTGGTGCTGCTCTTCGTCGAGGACCGGGCGCGCTTCAAGGAGGGCGCCGTGGCCAACCTCAAGCGGCACTACCGGATCGAGGCCGCGGACGAGGCGGTCGCGGATCTGCCAGGGGCCTACTCGGTCAAGGGGCCGGGCGTCGAGTTCGCGTGGCTGCACCTGCCCGGCGGGATGACGGCCATCGTGGGGCCGCCCGTCGGCGCCGAGGCGACGCCGGGGCGCGACTGCGTGGTGGCCCTCAAGGAGGTCGCGGCGCTGACCGAGGCCGCCTCGCTGGGCAAGGTGGAAGGCTTTGACGGCTTCCGCGCGGAGGTCGGGGAGAAGTGGCCGGCGTCGATCTACATGAACACGCCGCGCCTGCTGTCGATCTACCAGAGCGTCGACCCCTCCTTGAAGGTCTACCAGAAGGAGATCATCGACACGGTCGGCGAGCAGGTCCGCTGGGCGGGCGCGGGGGGCCGCGCGGACGGGGCGCGCGCCGAGGGCATCCTCTTCCTGGGCGTCTCGGCCGAAACCCTCAAGAAATTCGAGGGGATCGACAAGCCCCCCAAGCCCTCGCCGCGCTTCAAGGTGATGATCAACGACAAGGCCTTCGCCTTCGTGCGCACCTCGGTCAACGCGGCGCAGTTCTGGCGCGAGTACTACGGGCTGATGCCGGAGCGGCAGAAGGCCTACTTCAAGAAGGTCGTCGGCAACCTGAAGTCGACCACCTCGATCGACGTGGAGAAGGACCTGATCGACAACCTGACGGGCAACATCGGGCTGGCGATCTACGGGGTCGACCCCTTGATGTTGATGGCGCGGCGGGCGACCGAGCGGATGACCGTGGTGACGCTGGCGGCCCACGTCCAGGTCAAGGACCCGGCGGCGATCGCGGCCCTGCTGGACAAGCTGGCCACGGAGCTCGGCGGCGCGGTGCTCAAGCGCCAGGTCCCCGGCGGGCTGACGGCCTGGGGCTTTGACCCCAACAGCTCGACGGCGCCGCCCTTCACGCTCTACCTCAAGGACGACGTCCTGACGGTGGCCTCCAGCCGCCTGGGCGACGAGCGGATGTCGGCGGCGATGCTCGGCTCTGGCCCCAAGCTCTTTGAGCGGGTCAGCGGCCCGGCGACGAAGGCGCTGCTTGAAGGCGAGGCCAGCACGGGGCTCTACATCAACGTGCCGAGGGTGCGCGATCAGGTGGGGCTCCTGGCGGGCCGGATGCTCAACAAGATGCTCGCCGCGCCCCAGGAGCTCGTCGTCTCGCTGGCCATGAGCCCGCGCGGCCTCGTGGTCTCGGGGGAGATGACCTTCGTCGGGGCGGGCGCGCCGCCCGAGCCACCCGCCGAGACCCCTCCGGCAGAGAGCCCGCCCGCCGAGGCGCCCGCTGGCGACGTTGGCGACGCCGGCACCGACGGCGCCGACGGCGCCAAAGAGGGCGACGCGCCGGGTGAGGCGCCCGCCGAGGCGCCCGCTGGCGACAAGGGGCCGTCGGACGGCGTGGGCACCGGGGGTGCCGACGCGGGAGGGCAGGGGGTCAAGGCGCCATGATTACGATCAAGGGGTTGACCCGGCGCTATGGGAGCGGGGCGGGCCAGCACGACGCCCTCAAGGACATCAACCTGGAGATCCCTGACGGGCAGTTCGTGGCGATCATGGGCACGAGCGGCTCGGGCAAGACGACGCTCTTGAACATCATCGGGGGGCTGGATCGGAGCTGGCAGGGCGAGGTGAGCGTGGCCGGGCAGTCGCTGGGGGGCTTGAGCGACAAGGCGCTCAGCCGGCTGCGCTCGTCGCGCTTCGGGTTCGTGTTCCAGCACTTCAACCTGCTCGATCACCTGACCTGCGTGGAGAACGTGATGCTGCCGGGCTACTTCGGCGGCGGGATCAGCGACGGGGTCGCGCGGGCCAAGGACGTGCTGCGGACGGTGGGGCTGGCCGACAAGCTCGGGTCGAGGCCGACGGAGCGGTCGGGCGGGCAGAAGCAGCGCGTGGCCATCGCGCGGGCGCTCTTCAACAGGCCGAAGCTGATCTTCTGCGACGAGCCGACCGGTTCGCTGGATCAACGCACGGGGATGCAGATCATGGATCTCTTTCAGCGGCTCAATGAGGCCGAGGGGCTGACGCTGGTGGTGATCACGCACGAGGAGCACATCTCGCGCATGGCCTCTCGGATCGTGCGGCTGGAGGACGGCGCGG
Source organism: Pseudomonadota bacterium (assembly GCA_005804885.1). GTDB lineage: Bacteria > Myxococcota_A > Bradymonadia > Bradymonadales > SYOX01. The sequence continues at coordinate 9,829 of SYOX01000332.1, read as the reverse complement.
TGGTCTCGGACGTGGCCAACGTCCCCGTGCGCCCCGAGGAGCAGCTCTCCGAGGGGCAACTCCCCGAGGGGCAGCGCCCCAAGGGTCAGCGCTCCGAGGGTCAGCGATCGGGCGAAGAGGGGGGCGCATGAGCGGGGGCTTGTTTCGGCTTGTGACGCAGAACCTCCGTCGCAACAAGAAGAACTTCATCTTCTCGAGCTTCGGGATCGTGGTGGGGATCTCGACCTTCGTGTTCTTCATGGGGCTCGGGGAGGGGATCAAGACGGTGGTGCTGGAGCGGATCTTCATCATCAACCAGCTTGAGATCGTGCCGAAGAGCTACGACATCGGGGCCTTCCGGACGGAGGGGGGGCTCTTCGGGGGGCCGAAGCTCGACGACGCGACGGTGGCGCGGGTGCAGGGCTGGGAGGGCGTCTCGGGGGTCTACCCGAAGATGAAGCTGTCGTTCCCGGCGAGGGCCTGGGGGGGGAGCGAGCTGCTGGGGCGCGATTTTTATACGGAGTTGATCGCGGACGGGATCCCGCCGGAGCTGGTCAAGGGGGATCTGGAGCGGCCGGAGCGCTTCCGGGACTGGGAGGAGGGCGCCATCGCGTGCGCGGCGGACGGGGAGTGTCCGGACAGCAGCCGCTGTACGGGGGTGGCGGCCGGGGATCGGAAGATCTGCGAGCGGATCGTGTGCACGCCGCCGGAGGTGGATCGCCGGGGTCGCCCGCTGGGCGACGGGGAGTGTCCGGGTCGGAGCTACTGCGCGACGGACACGGCCCATTGCGAGATGCCGATCCCGCTGATCGCCAACCCGAGGTTGCTGGAGATCTACAACGGCTCCTTGCACACGGCGATGAAGGGGACCAAGGGGGCGCTTTCGAAGGTTCCGAAGCTCTCCGAGGACGCGCTGCTCGGGGTTCAGGTGCACGGGCAGATGGGGCGCTCGTATCTGGGCGAGTCGCAGCAGGGCGAGGCGATCACGCGGAAGCTGGAGCTGGTGGGGTTCTCGGACAAGGCGATAGGGATCGGGGTGACGATGCCGATAGGCTACGTCAAGCGCTTCAACGATCAGTTCAAGGGGGAGGGCTCCAGCAGCCAGTACCACTCGATCCTGGTGGAGACGGCGTCCAATGATGTGGTGGCGGCGACGGCGCGGCGCATCGAGGAGGATCTGGGCTTTGCGCTGGACGAGAAGCACGAGGACGCGCAGCGGGCGGGGCTGGTGATCACGATCGTGACGCTGATCTTCTCGTTGATATCGGTCATCATCATCGTGATCGCGGCGGTCAACATCATGCACACTTTCTTGATGATCATCGTGGAGCGGCGGCGAGAGATCGGGGTGATGCGCGCAGTGGGGGCGACGCGTGGGGCGATCGCGGGGTTGATCTTGATGGAGGCGGCGGTGGTGGGGCTGGTCGGAGGGGCGATCGGCTCGGGGCTGGGCTACCTGCTGGCGCTGGGGATCGACAGGATCTTCAGAGGGGGGCTGTGGGGTTGGAAGATCCCGGACTTCCCCTTCAAGCCCGAGACGCTCTTCGCCTGGGAGCCGTGGTTCTTCCTGGTGGGGGTGGGCGGCGCGGTGCTCTTCTGCCTGCTGGGGGCGCTGGTGCCGGCGCTGCGGGCCTCGAACATGGATCCCTCGGCGGCCCTGACCGGCCAGTAGGGTCTGGCCGGGGTGGCGCGGCGCCCCAGGCTCGCGCCTGGGGCGACCATCATGCCGACGGCGTCTCGCCCCTGCGGGGCTCACGACAGGGTCAGCGCCTTCGCAGCGCTCTGTCACAGACCCCACGGGACTCGATGGGTTGAGGCTCTGGTGTCCAGGGGCACGCCGCCGGGCAGATTGACGCCCCGCCGAAAACCCGCCCGCCGCCCCAGGCTCGCGCCTGGGGCTACAGATCAGGGACGCCCCTGGAGGGGCTTCTGACGGGACGATGCCTGCGTGCGCCCTGTCACAAGCCACAAGGGACGCGATGGGTTGAGGGTCTTGGTGTCCAGGGCCACGCCGCCGCACAGGTCGACGCCCTGTCGCCAGCCCCGCAGGGGCATCCCTGACCTGTAGCCCCAGGCGCGAGCCTGGGGCGGCCGGTCGTGACTCACCGAGCGAAACTGTTTGCGGCGGTCGCCCGAAGAAAATCCAGCCCGCGCGGGCCGCTGAGGCGTAAAGAGCGTCGAGCGTCCGTCGGGCGTGGCCCGCAGGGCGAGGCCGTCGTGTCGCTCGTGGACCTCTTGTTGACAACCAGGGGCGGGTTTTCTAGAGTCCAGCCGCCGTGAGCCGGCATTTTTCAGGCGGCTGGGGCCGGTGTCGCGTCACCGGCAGGCTCAGGACCAGCAACCCCTCCCCCCCTTCATCCCGGTCAGAGTCGATGAGTACGGATAACGAAGTCCTCTCCAAGCCCTTGCTCTTTGGGAAGTATTGCCTGCTGGAGCGGATCAGCGTCGGCGGCATGGCAGAGGTCTTCAAGGCCAAGCAGTTCGGCGTGGAGGGCTTCGAGCGCCTGCTGGCGGTCAAGCGCATCCTGGACACGATCGCCGAGGATGAAGTCTTCATCAAGATGTTCATCGACGAGGCCAAGATCGCCGGCCAGCTCAACCACCCGAACATCGCCCAGATCTTCGACCTGGGCAAGGTCGACGGCTCCTACTTCATCGCGCTGGAGTACGTCAGCGGCAAGGACCTGCGGACGATCTGGGAGAAGATGGCCTCGACGGGCGATCCGGCGGACATCTTCCTGGCCTGCCACGTGGTCATGAAGGTGTGCGAGGCCCTGCAGTACGCGCACACCAAGCGCGACGCGGCCGGCAACGAGCTTCACATCGTTCACCGGGACATCTCGCCGCAGAACATCCTGATCAGCTACGAGGGGGACGTGAAGATCATCGACTTCGGGATCGCCAAGGCGACCGGGAAGTCGAGCCAGACCCAGGTGGGGATCCTCAAGGGCAAGTTCAGCTACATGTCCCCCGAGCAGGTCCGCGGCCTCCACGTGGACTCGCGGGCGGACATCTTCTCGCTGGGGATCGTGCTCTACGAGCTGCTGACGAACAAGCGGCTCTTCGTCGGCGAGAGCGACTTCGACACGCTCGAGAAGATCCGCAAGGTGGAGATGTCGCCGCCGACGCTCTACAACCCGCACATCCCGCGCGAGCTTGAGGACGTGGTGATCAAGGCGCTGGCCAAGTCGCCCGAGGAGCGCTACCAGTCCGGCAGCGAGCTGCACGACGCCCTGGAGCGCTTCATGCGCAACCAGTCCTCGTACTACGGCACGAAGGACCTGGCCACGAGCATGAAGACGGCCTTTGCGACCTCCATCGACCTGGAGCGCAAGAAGCTCGACTACTACCGGACGATCAACATCGAGTCGCTCGGCGGCGACATCGGCGGCATGAGCAGCACCAGCGGCGACCTCTCATCCATCTCCGGGGTCTGGGCCGAAGAATCCCTCGACTCCCAGAACTTCGGGCGCGGGGGCGTCCACTTCAACGAGATCAGCCCCGCGGCCGAGTTCGTCCTCGAAAACCCCTCCTTTTCGACCTTGGGAGGCGGCTCGCCCTTGCTCTCGGGGCCGACCACGGGGGAGCTGCGGCTGTCGGCCAGCGCCCCGGAGTTCGGCTTCAGGGAGGCGTCCGCCGACCTGCCGGGCGTGGATCTGAACAAGCCCCTCGACGAGGAGGACGACCCCACGATGGAGTGGGGCGGCGTCGAGGCCGCCGCCTTCCGCCGAGACCCCAGCGCCCCCATCTTCAAGAAGAAGAGCCCCTCGCCGCCCGCCTCGCCGGATCGACCCGGCCCCGCCAGCGCCGACGCGGCGATCCCGTCGATCTTCCAGACCGAGCGGCTCGCCAGCCTGAACCCTGATCCGATCGAGGCGCCCTCCTCGCTGGAGGGCCGCCGCGGCCAAGGCTCCAGCGCCGGGCTGCTCGTGGCGATCGTGGCGCTGATCATGGTCATGGTGCTCGGCGGCGTGATGGCCGCCATCTTCCTGCCCCGGCTGCTGGAGCCCCAGAGCGCCTCGCTGCGCTTCAAGATCGCCGAGGCCCCCAACGTCAGCATCACCGTCGACGGCAAGGTCGCCTACCAGGGGCCCAACAAGGGCGAGATCACGATCCCGTCGCTGACGCCCGGCGAGCGCCAGATCACCGTCTCGGCCGAGGGCTTCGAGCCCGTCTCCGACCTGCTCCAGGTCGAGGGCGGCAAGGACTACGAGATCCCCGTCAAGATGGCCGCGGCCGCGGCCGTCGACGGCACCGGGGTCGCCGTCAGCGTCGATCCCGCCGACGCCGAGGTCTCGCTCGACGGCAAGAAGCTCGACGTGACGAGCCCCTTCACCCGCGACGACCTCAAGCCGGGCAAGTACGTCCTGATCTTCAAGAAGGACGGCTACCTGGACCTGATCGAGGAGGTGGCCGTCGCCCAGGGCGAGATCAAGAAGGTCGAGGTGACCCTGCGGCCCGCCCAGGTCAAGCTGGAGATCGTCTCCGAGCCCGTCGGCGCAGAGGCCGTCGTCTACGAGCGCGAGGCGGGGGACCCCGACAAGCGCCAGCTCGTCAAGCACGGCAAGACGCCGCTGTCGCTGCCGGGCCTGGACGCGCGCAAGGTCTTCGACGTCGAGGTCTACCTCGAGGGCTTCAAGCCCTGGAAGAAGACCTTCGAGCCGGGCCAGAAGCAGGACGAGGTCCTGATCGTCAAGCTGGAGGCCGCCGAGGTGATCCCCCCCGTGGCGCTCAACACCCCCGAGGACAAGAACAACCTCGTCGACCCGCCCAAGTCGCTGGCCGAGCAGGAGGCCGATCGCAAGCGGCGAGAGGAGGCCACCGAGCAGCGGCGCCTGGAGCAGGAGAAGCGCAAAGAGCAGCTCCTGGCCGAAAAAGAGAAGGACCCTCCCAAGAACGACACCGTCCAGAAGGACCCCCCGAAGAACGACCAGCCGCCGGCCACCGGCCCCGGCTACGTCGCGATCATCTCCAAGCCCCCCGCGCGCGTCATCCTCGACGGCCAGGACATCGGCTACACGCCCAAGCTCAAGATCCAGCTCAGCCCCGGCCCCCACAAGGCCGTCCTGGTGATGGAGAGCGTCAACGTGACCAAGAGCTACTCCTTCACCATCAAGCCCGACTCCACCTACATGATCAAGGGCCGCCCCTGAGTCCCAGGTGACCCGCAGGCCAGCTCGGATCGACGCACGCCCCACGCTCCACGAACACCCTGCGCTCCTCGCACCGCCCGCGCTCCACGTACAACTCCACGTCCCACGAGCGCCCCACGCTCCTCGCACCGCCCCTCAAGGGGGCGGGCTCGTCGGGTGGGGCTTGGATGCCCGGGCGGGCTGCGACCTCTCGGTCGCAGGCCGGCGGGCGGCCCAGGTCGACACCAGGGGGGAGCAAAAACTCCAATCCACAGGCCCACTTCGGAGCGGTGATCCGGCGCGGCGATTCTCTGGCGCCCGCGTGCGGACCGATGAAGACCTGAGGGAGCCTGATACCAGACCACAGACGAAGGGCTTGCTTTGTGGGCGAGGACAGGGGGATGGCCTGGGCCTGAGCGAGGCTGGTGCACCGCACCGCCCAGTGATGGCAAAGGCTCAGGGCGCCGCCTGGACCGTCCACAAAGTGAGTCTCTCGGCTGTGGTCTGGTATGAAGCCTCTCTGCGCCGGGATCGACGTCGGGTCGAGCGCCTGGCGCCGCTCCAGAAATTGCCCACGGCCTGCGTCGAGGCATACTGAGCCTTCATGCTCGCGATGGACGCCGCGGGCCTGGGCTCTGGCGCGGTTTGTCGCAAGGATGCGCGCGCCATGATCGTGCGTGCGCGCGTGCTCGGACTTCAAGAAGAACAACGGACATTGAGCCCGCCGCCGGGCGATGAGGGCCGCGACCGGGCGCCGTGGCGGTGGACGTCGGGGTCTGGGGCCTTCGCGGCGATGGCGCTGCTGGTGTGTGTGGCGCAGGCGGCCGCTTGCGCGCGGCCAGGGCCGGTCGTGGAGCCGCCGGTCGCCGTGGCGGTGGGCGAGCAGGGCAGCGCGGTGGTGCAGGGGGCGCGGGTGCGGATCGCGGTCGATCCCGTGCGGGGTCGCCTGGATGTGGAGGCGCGCTTCGAGGGCGCCCCTGATCCGCTGGTGGTCCAGATGCCGGAGCCGTGGGCGCCGGGGCGCAGCGGCGCGCGCTCGCGCGACTTCGAGGCGCGCTGCGACGGGGAGCGCCTGCCGGTCGAGGTGCAGGCGGGCGGCCGGGCGTCGGTGGGGCTTGAGGGCTGCGCGTCGCCGACGATCCTCTACGCGGTGGAGCTGGGCGCAGGCGGCGGCGAGCCGCTCGGCGAGCGGCTCGACGCCGCCCGGGGCTTGCGGGTCTTTGGTCAGAGCGCGCTGGCGGTGCCCGAGGGGGTGGCGGGCGGCGTCGGCGTGGAGGTGGTGGTGCCGGCAGGCTGGCGGGTGGGGTCGACGTGGAGCCCCTTGTCGTTGCGGGAGGACGGGGATCTGTCGCGCTGGCGCTTCGTGGCTCAGGACTGGGGGCACCTTCAGGACTCGGCGCTGGTGGCGGGGCCGGGGTTGAGGGTGATGGAGGGGGCCTTGTCGGATGGCCGGGCGCTGCGGGTGGTGCTGGAGGGGGCGGCGCTGGAGGGCGAGGTGCTCGTCGGGATGATCGAGCGGCTGGTCGAGTCGCAGCGGCGCTACCTGCCGGCGGGGTGGCGGTGGCCGAGGGGGACGGAGGTGTTGACGGTCTTGATCGCCGAGGGCGCCGAGGGTGTCTCGGAGGGGACAGGTCGGCGGGGCGGCGCGGTGCTGGAGGTGGGCCGGGGTGTGGAGGATCGGGCGCTGGCGGAGCTGATGGCGCACGAGATTTTTCACGCGGTCAACGGTCACCTGTTGATCCACGGGGAGGGGCGGGAGGAGGAGACGCTCTGGTTCAAGGAGGGGGTGACGGTGTGGGTGTCGCTCTTGAGCGTGGTGCGGGCGGGCTACGCGGACGGGGCGTGGTTCAGGGCGCGGCTGGCGCAGGTGGTGTCGGGGTATCGAGAGAGCCCGCTGTCGTCGGGGTTGGGTGCGCCGTCGAGGTTGTCGTCGAGGGCGGCGCGTCGGGCGTCCTACGACAAGGGGGCGCTGCTGGGCTTGTTGGTGGATCAGGCCCTGGCCGGCGAGGGCCGGTCGGGGCTGGAGCGCCTCTTCGGGGCGATGTTGCCGCAGGCGGCCGAGGGTCGGCCCTACGACGACGAGGCGCTGCGGGGTGCGGCGCTGGGGTTGTGGTCGGGGGAAGGGGCGGGGGGGCGCTTCTGGGAGCGCTTCGTGGCCGGTGTGGAGCCGCTGCCGCTGGTGGCCGGGCTCGACGGCCTGGGGCTGGGCCTGGTGGAGCAGGAGGTGTCAGCGCCCTATTACGGCTATGGGGTCGAGGGTTGGGGTAAGGAGGTGGTGTCCTGGGTGGATCCGGACGGTCCGGCGGCGCGGGGGGGGCTCAGGGTGGGGGACAGGATCGTGGCGAGGGTCGGGATGGAGGGGGGGGTTGCGAGGTTGTCGGTGAGGCGCGCGTCGGGCTGGAGGGGGGCGGTGGTGGTGGAGGCGGAGGCGGGGCGTCGGCCCGAGGTGTCGCTGGTGCCGCTGGGGGTGGAGGGGCCGGGCTGGTTGGAGCGTTGAGGGGGGCGCGGGCTGGGCGGCTCGGTCGCGGTGTGGGGGCGCTCAGCGCTCCTGCCAGGTGTCGACGCGGCCGTCGCCGTTGTTGTCGCGGCCGATGCGGTCGAGGACGCCGCGCTCATAGTATTCCCAGTAGTCAACCTTGCCGTCGTTGTTGGTGTCGCGCTCGACGCGGATCAGCTCGCCGTCCTTGTAGAACTTGAAGACATCGGGGGCCTGGTCGAACTCGACGTCGAGCTCCTTGCGGACGAGCTTGTCCTTGTCGAAGAAGTTGATGGCGTTGATGCGGCCGTCGAAGTTGTAGTCGAGCTCTTCCTTGTTGAGTTTTTCGTCTTCGTTGTAGTGGCGCCAGATGTCGACGCTGCCGTCGAAGTTGACGTCGATCTCCTTGCGGAGCAGGAGCCTGTTGGGCGGGGCGTCCGGGTCGTTGGTGTTGGGGATCTCCTTGTAGACGGAGTAGACGTCGGGGATGGCGTCGTTGTTGAGGTCGGCCTTGACGACGATGAGGCCCTCGTTGGGGTAGCGGTCGGCGCCGCGCAGGACCTGGGCTCGGGCGCCGGCCTTGTCGCCCTTCTGCTCGGGGCTGCCGGCGCAGGCGCCGAGGGTGGCGGCGGCCAGGGCGGCGGCCAGGGTCAGGGCGAGCCTGGGGGAGGTGTGTCGGGGGTAGCTCATGGGTGTCCTCGTCGTGGCCTCCCTGCGGGTCGCGGAGGGTCTGCGTACTCTTATCAAAGATTCGGGCTGCTGGCGCAACATCTCAAGGGCGGGCGCGGTGCCCGTGGGTCTTCGAGGATCGGCGTGAGGGTCGGCGTGCCCGTGGTCAAGGGGTTTGACGTGGGTTCGGGGGATCGCTACCTTGTGGCTCTCTGGCGCGTGTCGTCGGGGGGCTTCGGGACGGGAGGGGCGATGCGACAGGTCTTGATCAGCGGCGGCGCGGGTTTCATCGGGTCCTGGTTGTGCGCGCGGATGTGCGACGATGGGTGGCGGGTGTTGTGCGTGGACAACCTGGTGACAGGGGCGCGCGCGAACATCGAGGAGCTGGAGGGTCTGCCGGGCGGGGTCTTCGAGTTCGTGCAGTGGGACATCTGCGATGAGGCGCCGCCCTCGGTCCTGGCGGCGATCGAGGCGCACGGGCTGGGGCTGGTGATGAACCTGGCGTGCCCGGCCAGCCCCGTGGACTACCACCGGATGCCCTTGTTCACGCTGCGGACGGGCAGCGTGGGGACGTGGAACCTGCTGGAGCTGGCGAGGAAGGCGGGCGCGCGCTTCTTGATGGCCTCGACGAGCGAGGTGTACGGGGATCCGCTGGTGCACCCGCAGCATGAGGATTACACGGGGAACGTCAACCCGATAGGCCCGCGCAGCGTGTACGACGAGTCCAAGCGCTTCAGCGAGTCGCTGGTGGCGACCTACAGGCGGGAGTTCGGGCTGGAGGTGCGGATCGCGCGGATCTTCAACACCTACGGGCCGCGGATGCAGGTCAACGACGGTCGGGTGGTGTCGAACTTCGTGTGTCAGGCCTTGCGGGGAGAGCCGCTGACGGTGTACGGGGACGGGAGCCAGACGCGGTCCTTCTGTTTTGTGACGGACACGGTCGAGGGGCTGGTGAGGTTGGCGGCGTCGGGGTATGGGGAGCCGGTCAACATCGGCAACCCGGACGAGTGGACGATCTTGAGCTTCGCCGAGCGGGTGGTGGAGCTGGTGGGGGGTCGCAGCGCGGTGGTGCTTGAGCCGCTGCCGCAGGACGATCCCAAGAAGAGGCAGCCGGACATCGGGCGCGCGCGCCGGGAGCTGGGCTGGTCGCCGCAGGTGGGGCTGGACGAGGGGCTGCGCAGGACGGTGGCCTTCTTCAAGGGCGAGCTGGCGGCGGGCGCGGGGTCTCAGGGGCGAGGCCTCTGAGGGTCGAGGTGCTGGCGGGGCCTCGTCGGGGTCATGGCGCGGCGCGCGGGTTTTTTCAGGGCATCAGGGGCAGTGAGGATATGGGAACGAAGGGGACGACGCAGTCTCGGATGCGCAATTTTTCGATCATCGCGCAAATCGACCATGGCAAGTCGACCTTGGCCGATCGGATCCTGGAGTTGACCAAGGCGGTCAGCGCGCGGGACTCCAAGGATCAGTACCTCGACTCGATGGATCTGGAGAGCGAGCGCGGGATTACGATCAAGGCGCAGACGGTGCGGCTCAATTACAAGGCGCGCGACGGTCAGGTGTACGTGCTGAACTTGAT
>SYOX01000331.1 GCA_005804885.1 Pseudomonadota bacterium | reverse complement strand
GTGGAGGGGTGAGCGGCTGGAATCGAGGGCCAGGTGGAGCACAGACCGGTCTGCGAGGCGCTTGCCTTGAGCTTGAGGAAGAGGTCGAACGGAGTGCCGAAAAGACAACTGACCATGACAACTACCTTGACACCCACCGCGACAGCGATTTTTTGGGCGTCGCTGAGGGCTTGGTAGGCGTGGCGACTGGTGCCGCCATCGGCGTCGAGCAGCAGCCTCACGGCCTCGGGTGAACCCGCCTGGGCAGCCAATCTGGGTGTGTTCCAACTGCGGCGTCCAGGAGTGGCGGAGGGCAGAACACGAGCGACAGCGGAATTCTCCGCGCAGGTCACATCCTTCAGACTCTCTATCGTCACGCCACCAACCTCGGCCAGACCGACTTCGTCACCCTCAGCAACGGCCAAATCGACAAACCCTGAACCAAAGGCCAGATCCTGTGGTCTTGCACTTGACTGACACCTCTGAATTTGGTTGGATGTCGATGGGTGTTTGTGTGTGCCGACCTCCCTCGAACACTCAAAACCATCCCTCCACAAAATGCGGGATGAACCTCCAACCGGTAAAGGCCACCCAAGTCAACATCAACCCCCACGACCTTCGGTGGACAGGAGTTCGACAATGAAATTCTTCAAGAACCCGTGTCCAGACAGCTCGAAGGCCGCTTTGGGCAAGAAGGTCGGTCTGAGCGTGATGCTGATGAGCCTATGCTTCGCGGCAGGCTGTACGGAGCAAGCCGAAACGTCCCTGCATACTGTCCCCGCAGCCTTGAAGCCCGCTGGGATCACCGTCAGCAATGTGGCCCTGGACCTGGGACCGAGGGTGCTGCCAGAGGGCACCACGACCGCCACCGTCACCGCCACCATCACCAACGTCCCCCGCAACGTCACCCTCTCCCTCTCCTTCGCGGGCAACCGCGCCGTGTGGCCCTCTGCCGATCTGCCCCAGGTGTCCAAGTCCAGGGACCGCTACACATTCAGGGGCACCCTCACCGCACCCGTGCTCATCGGGCTCCACGATCTGTCCTGGGCCTTCAAGCGCAGCGACGCCTCAGCGCCCTTTGGCCCCGTGGTCTCCGACAAGATCGAAGTCACTTGCTCTGATGGCCTCTTTTGCAACGGCGAAGAGCGCTACACCCGCCGAGGCTGCGTGAGCACCCCCCAGCCCTGTGATGACGGTGTCTCCTGCACCCGCGATTCTTGCGATGAGGCCGCCCGCACCTGCACCTTCGAGCCCCAAGGACAAAACTGCGCCTCCTGCGACGCCAAAAACTGCAACCCCCGCTGTGGACCTCACCAAGAATGCGGCGACGATGGCTGCGGCGATCCGTGCATCACCCCCGCCACAGACAGCACCGGCCAATGCCTCGGCGGCCTGTCCTGCCTCGATGAGCGCTGCCAGGACGTGCAGGCCCCCGGCACCTGCACCTTCCCGCTGCCCCTTTTGGGCGACGCAGGCACCGCGATCCCCGACGCAGGCATCCTGACCACCGTCCTCGGTGACACCTCCACAGGGCTCGACGCGCTCAAGGTTTCTTGCGGCGGCACCGGCATCAAGGAGCTCGTCTACCGCTTTGACATCGGCGTCAAGATGGGCCTTGATATCCGCATGCTCTCCGCCTCCGGCGACCCCGACGCCCTCGACACGGTCCTCGCTGTCCACAAAGACGACTGCCTCACCCAAGTCCCCTTCGGCGGCTTTTGCTCCGACGATGCTGCGCCCCCGGGTGGGCTGGGATCGCGAGTTTATGGACCGTTGGATCCGGGCAGCTATCGGTTGGTGGCGACGGGTTACTCTGCCTCCCAGGTCGGCCCCGTTCAGCTTCAGGTCAAAATTGTCCCCGCCTGCGTCCCCGCCTGCGACGGCAAGTTCTGCGGCCCCGACGGCTGCGGCGGCTCCTGCGGCTCCTGCTCCAGCGGCCAACTCTGCAGCAGCGGCGGACGCTGCTTCACCTCACCCTGCACACCCGACTGCAGCGGCGGCCGCCAATGCGGCGACGACGGCTGCGGCGGCTCCTGCGGCTCCTGCTCCGGCGGCGATCTGTGCGCTGAGCTCGAAGGCCGCTGTGTGCCTCCCTCCGGCTGCGACCACTTCCAACCCACCTGCAAAAGCTGCGGCCCCAAGTCCTACTGCGGAACCGACTGCCAATGCCACCCCACCGCCGAAACCCTCATTGACCTGATCCCCGCCCCCGCTGCCACCCTCCTGCCCAGCATCGAGTTCGAATGGCGCTCCTTTGAAGGCTCCTCCTGCGGCCTCGCCGAAGGCTGCGTCCCAGGTCCAGGCCGCTGGCTCCTCATGCGCTTCAGCACCGACGTCCTCAACCAGGGACTGGCTGGCTTCAAGCCCGGCGATCCCACCACCCAACCCGAACTCTTCGACTACCACGAGTGCCACCAGCACTACCACTTCTCCGGCTTCGCCAACTACTCCCTCCTGAGCTACGACGGCGCTCACGTCCTCTCAGGCCGCAAGCTCTCCTACTGCATGGAGGACAGCTACCAGCACCTCACCGGCCCCAACATCCCCTGCGAAGCCGGCTCCACCTGCGATGACCAAGGCATCCAACCCGGCTGGGCCGACAGCTACCCCGCCACCCTCGACTGCCAATGGCTCGTCTTGCGCGGCACCACCCCCGCCCCCACCGACCTCACCCCCGGCCAATGGTACCTCCACGAAACCTGCACCAACACCGGCCGCGCTTTCCACGAACACACCTTCGACAACAACTGCATCCGCATCCCCGTCTATATCCCCGATGTCCCCGACAACGGCCAAGTCCTCCGCTACATCGATCTCTCACTCCCCCCCGCCCCCTGAACCAAACACCCTCTTCTCCCCATCCCCTCACCACCTGACCCCCTCCCCTCACACCGACAACCCCCAAAACTACCGCGCCATCCTCACACAGTTGATGCGGGTTCTTGGAATCTCGATGGCAGGCAGTCATCCGCAATGTCTGAAGAAGCCTTGGATATCCTTGGAGCTGATCTGCCCCCAGGCCCAATCGACCGCTGCACGCAGTTGAGCGTCCCCTTGAGGTTTGCGCCCCCTGACGAGCGCCTTGATTCGTCCATGAAGACCAGCCGACTGAGAGCCGCAAAGGTCAGAATCTTGAGCACCCTCTTCCACGCTGTGCGCTCGCCGACGATCTCGGGATCGTCTATCTTGGGGTCCCAACAGACTTTTTTCGCGTGATGCCCTCTTTGAACAGAAAGCGCCTGCGGAGCCGGTGTCAGACGGGGAGGTCTTCGGGCCATCTCGCAGTCGGCGTTGAAGCAGGAATCGGCGATAGCAGGTGGTCTATGACTCTTGGCTACCGTTTCGAGCAACGGATGAAGAAGGTGTTGAGGTAGTGCAGCAGGTGTCGGCCCTCGGCGGGCTGGCTGCGGAAGCCGACGTAGCCGTCGGGGCGGATCAGCGAGAGGCTCTCGGCGCCTGAGTGGAAGTGCTGGTGCAGCGCGCCTTCGGGATCGAGGAGGATCGAGCCGCCGAAGGTCAGCGCCTCGGGGCGAGCCGCGGCGGGCACGACGATGTGGACGTTGATGAGCTCGCCGTAGAGGCGCGCGACGTGCTCGGCGATCTCGGTCAGGTTCTTGTAGCCGGCCGCGGAGGGGGAGGCGCCGTCAAAGAGCAGGAGCGTGTGGCGGGTGCCCTGGAGCAGATCGAAGAGGGTGCGGCCGTCGTGGCCGGGGAGATCGATGTCGGAGACGCGCGCTCCGGCGCCGGGGCCCTGGCTGAAGTTGAGCCACTGGCCGATCTGGGGCAGCTCGCTGTCGGGATCGGAGGCGAGGTTCGAGCGCCAGACGGAGGTGTGGTGTTCGCCGACGGCGGGGCTGCCTGCGTAGTTGACGGTCATGCCGCCGATGCCCTGGAGCGCCTTGTCCTGCAAGACCCCGATGCCGGTCAGCATCGCGATGGCCTGGTTGCGGAGATCCTGGGCCAGCGGTGAGCGCAAGGTCATGGCGCGGGCCATGGCGCGGGTGACGCGATCGGTGGTCTGGACAGTTGTCTCGCCGATGGGTCGGCGCTCGGGGTCGTAGGAGTCGAGCAGGCGCGGCTGGGCTTTGGCGCGCAGCACCAGGGCGAGCTTCCAGGCGAGGTTGTAGGCGTCCTGAATGCCCATGTTCATGCCCTGGGCGCCGACGGGGCTGTGGATGTGGGCGGCGTCGCCGGCCAGGAAGACCATGCCGCGTCGGTAGGAGGGCACGACCCTGCCGTGGAAGCGGAACTTCGCCATCCAGAGCGGGTCGGTGATCTCCATGCCCTCGGGGCCGCGGGCGGCGGCGAGCTCTTCGAAGAGCTCGAGGCTGGGCTCGCGCTCGGGGTCGGGCGGCGAGATGGCGAAGACGCGGTATCGGCCCTCGGCCAGCAGGGGGAGGGCGACGAGCGGGCCGCCCTCGGCGACGAAGGCCAGGCCCTCGTCCTGGGGGGTCTTGAAGGGGAAGCGGACGCGGACGTCGGCCTGGACGACCACCTCCTCGAAGGTCGAGCCTTCGAAGGGGAGCCCGAGGACCTCGCGCACGCGGCTGCGCGCGCCGTCGCAGCCGACCAGGGCGGCGACCTCGATGATCTCGCGGCGGCCGTCGGCGTGCAGCAGCGTGGCCGTGATCGGGCCTGGGGCGTCGGGCGCGCCGTCGAGGCCGGGGGCGGTGAAGCCCTCCAGGGTCACGCCGCGCTCGAGGTGGCCGCCGAGGGCGACGAGGTGCTCCAGGAGCAGATCCTCGGTCTCGCGCTGCGAGATCCCGAGGATGAAGGGGTAGGGGGTGCCGCGCACCTCGGTCGAGACGTGGGCGAAGCGCTCGGCGCGCTTGTGGATGTTGATGCCGTAGACGGGGCGGCCTCTGGACAGGATGGCGTCGCTGACCCCCATGTCCCTGAAGACCTCCAGCGTGCGGGCCTGGACGGCGGCGGCCTTGGACCAGACCTCGGGCTGGATGAGCTTGTCGATGACGCGGCAGGGGACGCCGTGGCGAAAGAGCTCGGCGGCGAGCGTGAGGCCGACGGGGCCTCCTCCGGCGATCAGGACGGCTGGTGCGGGCATGGCCTGTGCTCCGGTCAGGGTCAATGAGGGAGCCATTGTAGCACCTGGCCGGGGGCATGGCGAGGGTCGGAGGGGGAGGGTGGCGCGCGGCGCAAGTGGTCGTAATTGTTGGTTTTTTGATGTCGTGCGGGGCGGTCGCGCTGGATGGATCGGCACTCCACCCCCTGTCCCCCTCACTCCACCCCCTGTCCCCCTCCTCGCTGCGCAAGGAGGGGGAACGCTCGTATTACAGGCAAGGTGGTTCGGGGACGCTCGAACGACGGGCTGGGTGGATCGAGTCCCGCACAGGCGACATCACGATTGTCCCCGACGGGGTCTCGCCCCAGACGGCCAGTGATCCCGTCGATGGCTCCTGCGGCCCGCCCCCCAAGTCATCGTGCCCACCCAACGAGCCCACCCCCGAACCACCGTGCCCGTAATTCAAGCGTCCCCCCTCCCCTTACGCCACGAGGGCAGTGCCCTTCGGAGGGGGACAGGGGGTGGAGTGCCTAAAGCATGAGCCAGGAGTCTTCGGTCAGGCCGAAGGTGTCCTCGATGTGCCAGGTGCGATCGCCGAGGCCAAAGCGGCCTTTGAAGGCGCCGTAGTGCTGGTTGAAGTCGACCTCGTAGACGAGGGGGATGCGGTGGCTGTTGTTGCGGCAGAAGCGGGGGGTGAAGTGCAGGTCGATCCAGGGGCCGCCGCGCTCGGAGCGGCCGTGGATGTGCCAGGGGGCGAGCGCGGCGGGGTCGTAGTCAAAGGCGAGGGTGTCGAGCTTGTGGAGCGCGCCGTCGATCCAGAGGGCGTGCTTTCGGGCGTCGACGAAGGGCAGGGCGCCCTCCTTGTCGCGCGCCATGATCATGGAGAAGGGCGTCTGGTCGGTGGCGCGGCCGAGGACGGAGAGCCAGTTCCAGTTCTGGAGGCGGCTGCGGTGTCCGACGGTGAGGTCGAAGGCGCCGCGGGCGCCGGGGGTGAGCGCGAAGTGGCCGAAGCGGCCGCGGGCGGCGCCGTGGATGAGCTCCAGGTTTCCCCAGACTTGATAGGCGCCGTGGCCGTCGTGTGCGGCGGTGACCTGGACGAAGGGGTCCCCGACGCGGAGGGCGAGCCCCTCGACGCGGACGCCGCCGGCCAGGACGTTGAAGGCGATGGTGTCGCCGCGGGCTTCGAGGAAGGAGCCGCTGGTCAGATCCCGGAAGCGCCGCCAGTGGTCGTCGACGAGGACGCGGCCCTTGCGCAGGTGTCGGACGGCGCCCTCGTCGATGTCTCCGGTGGCGCGGTCGACGATCAGGGCGGCGGTGTGTCCGGCGCGGGTCAGATCGGCGATGTCGGCCACGACGAAGCGATCTCCGGCCAGGAAGCTGACGTGGAGCCAGCTCTGGAGGTGGGCGCGTGGGGCGGCGGCGTCGATGACGTTGAGGGCGATGGCGGGATCGTCGTACCAGCCGGCCTGGTAGCGCCCTTGTGCGTCGACGAGGTGCGCGGGGGAGGGCCTGAGGGTGAGGTAGTCGCAAGGTGCGACCGTCGCTGGCGTTTTCAAGCGCCGGAGGCGCCTCAGGAGGCTGTCGGGGCGTCTTGCGGGGTTCTGGGTCATGGGGGCTCGCTCGCGGGTCAGAGCAGGGTGCGCTCGAACCACCGGATGAGCGCGTCTGGTTCGAGGGGCTGGGCGCGGTAGCCGATGACGCCATCGGGTCGCACGACGTAGAGGCAGGCGGCGTCGGCGCCGTATCGGGCGTGCAGGGCCCCCGAGGGGTCGAGGATGACGGGGCAGGCGCGCTCCAGGGAGGTCGGGGCGCTGTCGCGCGGCACGACGGCGAAGCATCGCGCGGCGAGGCTCCATCGGCTGGCGATCTGTTCGGCGGCCTCGATCATGGCCTCGTAGCCCGCGTCGGTGTTTGCGGCGCCGTCGAAGAGCAGCACGACGTGGTGGAGGCCGAGCAGTTCGAAGAGCGAGGCGTGCGGGCCGAGGGAAAGGGGGGCGTCGGGGGCGCGGGTGCCGGCGCGCGGCCCGCGGTCAAAGGCGCGCCACTGGGAGAGGCTTGGGGATTCGTCGTCGTCGCTGGGCAGCATGTGGGCGTCGAGGAGGGAGCCGTGGGCCTCGTCGATGATGTCGCTCTTGTAGTGGAGGTCGAGTTCGAACTGGCGGGCCAGGAGCTTGCGGCGGACGGGAGGCAGGAGCGCGGACAGGGCCATGAGGCCGCCGATGAGCTCCTGGCCGAAGGTGTTGCGCCAGAGGGACATGCGGGTCTCGAGGTCGGTCTCGGACAGGACATCGCGGCCGACGGGGCGCCGCTCGGCGTCGTAGGTGTCGATCAGCGCCTCATCGGCGAGGCCCTTGAGGACGAGGGCGAGCTTCCAGGCGAGGTTGTGGGCGTCCTGGATGCCGGTGTTCATGCCGTGGCCGCCGGCGGGGCTGTGGATGTGGGAGGCGTCGCCGGCCAGCAGGAGGCGGCCGTCGCGGTAGCGGGCGACCTGTCGGGTGTGGACGCGGAAGATGGAGGACCAGCCGATGTCGGCGCAGTCGATCTGCCCGTGTGTGCGGGTGGCGAGGAGGTGGCGGCAGGCGGCCTCGTCGAGCTCGGCTTCGGGGTCGGTGTCCAGGTCGAGGTCGCCGAAGATCCGGGCGCGCCGGGGCCCAGGGATCGGCAGGACGATCATGGCGCCGTGGGCGGAGGTCCACAGGGACATCTCGGCCTCGGGGCGATCGGTCTTGAGGGTGACGTCGGCCAGGAAGAAGCGCTCTTCGAAGGTCGAGCCTTCGAAGGGGTCGCCGATGGCGCGCCGCACGAGGCTGCTGGCGCCGTCGCAGCCGACGATCCAGTCGAAGGCCGGCTCCTGCCAGCGGCCGTCGGGGTGGAGCAGGACGGCCAGCGGGCGGGCGGAGCGCGCGTCGACGTGGGCCAGCCGGACGCCGCGCTCGACGCGGCCGCCGAGCGAGGCGAGGTGGGCTTCGAGGATGCGCTCGGTGTCGCTCTGTGCCAGCCCCAGGACGCTGCAGAAGGGCGTGTCGGCGCCCTTGAGGGGCAGGTCGAGGGTCTTGCAGCCGTTGGCGAACATGGCCACGTTGGAGCGCTCGGCGCCGGCGCTCAAGATGTCCTCCAGGCAGCCCATCGCGTTGAAGACCTCCAGGGTGCGCGGCTGGATGTCGGTGGCTCGGGACTGGGCGTGGGGGGCGGGCAGGCGATCGATGACGCGGCAGGGGACGCCGTGGCGGAAGAGCTCACAGGCCAGCGTCAGGCCCACGGGGCCGGCGCCGACGACGAGGACTTGTGCGTTCATGGTTTCCTCCGGCGACAGAGCGAGAAACCCCCGCCACCGTGAGGCGACGAGGGTTTCTGAGTTCATGACGGGTGCCTGGCGGCGTCACCGCGCGCCAGCCCGGTCCTACCAGCGGTTGCCGCCGCCGCCGCCGCCGTAGCCGCCGCGATCGCCGCCGCGATCACCGCCGCCGCCGCCGCCGCCACGGCC
>SYOX01000330.1 GCA_005804885.1 Pseudomonadota bacterium | reverse complement strand
GGGCCCGCCGAGGCCGCCGCCGGTGGGCAGCGGGCGGCTGGGCTGGGCGCTGGACGGGACGTTGGGCGCGGGCAGGTTCGAGGGGGCTGCGCCGCCCATCGGGGCGCTGCCCATCGGAGGGCCGCCCATCGGAGCGCCGCCCATCGGAGCGCCGCCCATCGGAGGACCGCCCATCGGGGTGCCACCCATCGGGGCGCCGCCCATCGGGGCGCCGCCCATCGGAGCGCCGCCCATCGGAGCGCCGCCCATCGGAGGACCGCCCATCGGGGCGCCGCCCATCGGGGTCGGGCCGCCCATCGGGGGCCTCGGCGGCAGGCCGCCGGCGCCGCCGAGGTTGGGCGAGGCGACGGTCGGGGTGCGGCGCACGGGGTCGGGCGGCTTGGGTGCGTCGAGGGGGGGGACGGCGGGCATGCCTGGGGCGCTGGGCGAGCGACCGATGGGGGGCAGCGCGCCGGAGGGGACCACGGGCGGGGGGATCATCGGGGTCGGCGCGGTCATCGAGGAGGCGCCGTTGTTGCCCAGGCCCATCGGCTGGATGTCCGAGGCCGGCCCCATGGGGCTGAACTCGCCTGAGGGCAAGGGGGAGGCGCTGTCGAGGGAGGCGGCGCCGTTCTCGGCCACGTTCAGGATGAAGTCGCCGATGTAGACCTTGTCGGCCGACTTGATGACCTGAGGGCTGGTGATCTTGCGCCCGTTGACGTAGGTGCCGTTGGTGCTCTTGAGATCGACGACGATGTACTTGCCATCCTTGACCACGATGCGGCTGTGGCGCTTGGAGACATTGCCCTTGGGCAGCACGATGTCGTTGCCCTTGACGCGGCCGATGCTGATCTCGGACTTGTCAAAGTTCAAGGTCTCAGATGGGCCGTCCTTTTCGGTGACCGTGATGATGAACATGTGAAGCGGTCTCCTGAGGTGCCGTCTCCGGGGGCTCCCGAGAGTCAGTCTTTGCCTGGGGGCGTCCCCTTGCTTGCGATCGAGCTGCGCCCGTCACCTTCGACCGCGCTCTCCTTGGAGGCGTGGGCGCTGGCGTCGAGATCGCCGTGCCCACGCGCGGTGGTGAGAGGGGGGTGGGGTGTCGCCGCGCCTTGCTCAGGCAGTCTGTAGAGTTACTGTGCCCCCCAGGGGTTGTCAAGTTCACGGGCCCTGGCCATCGGCCGTCCTTCGGGGCGCCGAATCGCCGTCGATGATCGACGAGGGGGATTAGCGTTGGCTCAGAAGCCGATGGCGGCGCCCGCGCCGAGCTGCCAGTTGGTGACCGTCTCGTACTGGCCGTCGTTCTGGAGGCGGAACTGCCGGCTGGCCTGGGCCAGCAGGTAGAGGAAGGGGTTGAGGTCGTAGCGCGCCTCGGCCAGCATCAGGGTGTTGTCCAGCGAGAAGACGTCGTTGATGTCGTCAAAGCCCGAGTTCTGGTAGAGCGCCGCCAGCGTG
This sequence comes from Pseudomonadota bacterium, assembly GCA_005804885.1. GTDB lineage: Bacteria > Myxococcota_A > Bradymonadia > Bradymonadales > SYOX01. Next base: position 8,809 of record SYOX01000330.1, on the reverse strand, counting down.
ATCGGGCCGACCTTGGGCAGCTGGAGCCGCAGCCAGACGCTGGCGTTCTCGGGGCCCTGGTAGTCCTCGTAGGCGCCCGTCAGCGTCATCAGGCCGCTCACGTCCACCGTCAGCTCGGCGTAGGAGCCCGCGACGCCGCCGCGGTCGAGGCCCTGGAGCACGACGAGCTTGGGCTGCCCCTGGCCGCCGAAGCCGAAGAAGGCCTCGCGCTCGATCTCGTAGAGCGGCCCGAAGTAGGCCGGGATGTGGTTCTGCCCCAGCAGGCGCAGCTCCAGCCGCGTCAGCAGGCTGAGCCCCTCGGTCGGGCGGAAGTTGGTCAGCGCGCCGATGTGCAGGCCGGCAGACTGGGCCAGGTGCAGGTTGATGTCGATGTAGGGCGTGAAGTCCACCTCCTCGGTCCTGACCAGCTCCAGCGCGTGGTCGATCCCGAGCACGCCCGTGACCTTCTCTCGCGAGGGGATCAGGCGGCCGTCGTCGGTGACCTCGAAAGGGGTCGCCGGGTCCTGCTCGATGCTGACCCGCTCGAAGTCCAGCGGCGCGTCGACGTCGAGCACGAGGCTCAGGCCGATGACGTAGCGCGTCCACCACGAGGTCGGGTCGATGAGGTAGGCCGGGCGGGCGAAGACGCGCGAGCCCCAGACCTGGGGCTCGAGCAGGTTGTCCATCACGAACTCGACGCCGCCGAGGTGGGCGTTGACGTTGAGGTTCAGGCCCAGCTGGTAGTGATCGAGGAAGAGGACGTTGAAGTAGCGGTTCATGATGGTGCCGTGGCCCAGCACCGCCCCGTTGAACTCGCCCAGGCGCCCGTAGAGGGGGTCCGTGCGCAGGCCGTACTCGACGAAGCGCACCACGCGGGCGAAGTCCCCCGGCGTGTCCCAGTCCTCCCGGCGCAGCACCCCGGCGTCCTGAGGATCGCGGTCAAAGACGCGCAGCCGCAAGGGCACCCGCAGGCCGAGGCTCAGCGGGGTCTCGCAGCCGCCCTCCTCGGGCACCTCCAGCTCGTCGAAGTAGCCGCGGCAGAAGACCTTCGGGACATCCAGGCGCAGCGCGCCGGTGATGTTGACCGTGAGGAAGAAGTCCTCGTCGATCTGCCCGACCCCCAGCTCGCCGCCGGCGTAGCCGACGCCTGGGCTGGCCCCGGCGGCAGCCGCCCCGACGGACGCGTCGGGCTGGGCCGCGCCCGGGGTCGCCCAGAGGGCGATCGTCGTCGCGACGGCGATGGAGATCGTGGAGGCCCCGCTGCGTGGAGTCGACATGGCACACCGTCCCTGGTTGATCGCGGCGCCGAGCCTCCCTGGCCCCGCCCGCTCGCCCCGCTAGGAGGCCGTCGTGGTCCGACGGCCGATGCTGTAGTAGACAAAGCCCATGCGCTGCATCTTGTCGGGCTTGTAGAGGTTGCGGCCGTCGACGATCACCGGGGTCTTGAGCGCGGCCCGAATCCGGTCGAAGTCCGGGTTGCGGTAGTCGTTCCACTCGGTGCAGATGACCAGCGCGTCGGCCCCTTCGAGGCACGCGTACTCGTCCTCGATCAGCTCCACGCCGCGTACGTCGGCCATCGCGGCCGCGGCGGTGTGCATCGCCACCGGGTCGGTGGCCCGGACGCGCGCGCCGGCGGCCACCAGCGCCCGGATGGTCACCTCGCTGGGGGCCTCGCGCTTGTCGTCCGTGCGCGGCTTGAAGGCCAGCCCCCAGACCGCGATCGTCAGGCCCGACAGGTCCTCCCCGAAGTGCTCGATGACCTTCTCGAAGCAGCGCCGCTTCTGGACGTGGTTGACCGCCTCGACAGCCTCCAGCAGCAACATCTGCGCGCCGTTCTGGCGCCCCGTGCCCACGAGCGCCTTGATGTCCTTCGGGACGCAGGAGCCGCCGTAGCCGACGCCGGGGAAGATGAAGTGCGGGCCGATCCGCGGGTCGGCCCCCATGCCCTTCCTCACCAGGTTGACGTCGGCGCCGACAAGCTCGCACAGCCGCGCGATCTCGTTGATGAACGAGATCTTGGTGGCCAGCATCGCGTTGGAGGCGTACTTGGTCATCTCGCTCGAGCGCAGGTCCATGAAATGAATCGGCTTTCCCGTGCGCACGAAGGGCTCGTAGAGATCCTGCATGGGCTCGCGCACCTCGTCGCTCTCGATGCCCAGCACGATCCGATCGGGCTTGAGGAAGTCCTGGACCGCCGCGCCCTCCTTGAGGAACTCCGGGTTGCTGACCACCTGAAAGGGCACGTCGGTGCGCGCCCGGATGGCGGCCCGGACCCGATCGCAGGTGCCCACCGGGACGGTGCTCTTGACCACGACGATCTTCGGGGCGTCGAGGGTCTGGCCGATCGTGTCGGCCACGGCCAGCACATGGCTCAGGTCCGCCGAGCCGTCCTCGCCCGGCGGCGTCCCGACGGCGATGAAGACCACCTGCGCGGCCCGGATCGCCGCGGCCGCGTCCGTCGTAAAGTGCAGCCGCCCGTCGGCCACGTTGTGCACGACGATCTCGGCCAGCCCCGGCTCATAGATGGGCAGGATCCCGTCGAGCAGCCCCCGGATCTTGGCCTCGTCGATGTCCACGCAGGTCACCGAGTGGCCCGTGTCCGCGAAGCAGGCCCCAGCCACCAACCCGACGTATCCCGTCCCCACAACACAGAGTTTCATACGCTACGACCTTCCCTCGAGAACCCCAACCCCTGGCGCACAGCGCGCCTGGACCGCCTCTGTTAGCAACTCGCCGAAGGGGATGCAACCGCCGGACAGCCCGCCGCGTCGACAAAAACGACCCGGCCGCCCTCACAACCCCAGCAGCTCCTTCGGGTAGCAGGCCAGGAAGCGCCCCGCGCCGCCCCCGCAAAGCATCACCTGGTGGAGCATCGACACCAGCCCCCAGGCGATCGCCACGAAGAGCAGCGCGAAGCTGACCTCCAGCGCCGCCCGCCGCCAGCCCCACACGCGGCCCTCCAGCGCCGTGGACATCGGCAGCGCCACGACCACCCCGGCGATCAGGCCGCCGACGTGCGCCGCGTTGTCGATCCGCAGGCTCTCGAAGAAGAAGCCGACGAAGAGGTTGATCGCCACCCACGGCAGGAGCTGGACGCCAAAGGCCCGCTGCAGGCGAGTCGGCAGCAAGTCCCTGAACTTGAAGCCGAAGACCGTCATGGCGCCGAGCATCCCGAAGATCGCCCCCGAGGCCCCCACCGACACCCCCTCGTTGAACATCAGGCTCGCCGCGCTGGCGCACAGCCCGCTGACGACGTAGATCAACAGCAGCCGCCGGGCGCCGTAGAGGCGCTCCAGGATCGGCGCCAGGAAGAAGACCGCGTAGGCGTTGAAGGCCAGGTGCAGCCAGCCGCCGTGCAGGAAGGTGGCCGACATCAGCCGCCACCATTGCCCCTGCCACACCAGCGCGTTGACCTTGGCCCCGTGGAAGATCGCCGGCCCCGTCTCGACGCCGGACGCCTGCATCGTCAAGTCCAGCCCCACCGCGCCGAGGTGGATCGCGACCAGAGCCGCCAGCAAGCCCAGGCTCAAGGGCGTCGGCTGCCTCAAGGTCCGGGCGAAGTTCAGCTCCGCCCTGTAGCGCGCCAGCGCCTCGCTCGGGCCTCCAGGGCGCAAGACAGGCCCGCCGACGTGCCTCGCTGGAGCCTCGGTCGTCACGGGCGAGGCCGCCGCGCACTCCCCGTGCGCGCCTCCGCCAGCTTCCACTGGTAGATGCCGGCGATGTCGGCCTCCAACACCAGCGGGTGCGCGCAGTCGGCCAGCACCAGCAGCGTGTCCTCCTTCTCCGATCGCAGCTCCATCGCCGTCATCTGCACCGGCGCGCCGTCGACCCTGACCTCGAAGCTCACCTCGGCCACCTTGCGCAGCGCCATCTCCTTGTCGCTGCGGTGGCTCAGATCCAGCGCGTAGGTCGTCTGACCGGCCCTCTCCAGCTCCTCGCAGGCCCGCTGGCTGAGCCAGACGTGGGTGTGCCCCGAGATCTCCGTCGTCCCATTGCTCCACCACGGGTTGTACGAGCGCCCCGCGAGCAGCCCCGTGGTCGTGATCACCCCGGCCTCGTCCTGCCCCTTGAGCTTCTCGCGCTCGAAGATCCGCCACTGAAAGCGCACCGGGCCCGGCTCGCCCCGCAAGCCCCGATCGACGCTCAGGACGTGGACCGACGAGGTGTAGGTGTCGCGCTGGGGGCGCTGCTGGACCGTGTGAAAGTCCAGCTCCAGGCCCTCGGTCAGCGGCAGCGCGCGGCGCTTGAGGTACACCGTCTCGGCCACCGCGGGCGCGGCCAGCGCCGCGATCACCGCCAGCAGCGCCGCCGCCGCGAGGCGCGCGGCCATCTGATCCAGGCTCAAGGCGTCGGCGCTGTGGCTCCTCATCAAGCTCCTCCCGGGTCCAACAACCGGCGCGACCACGCCACCGATTCCCGCCGATTGTCCGCCCCGAGGTGACCTCTTGCAAGCGCCTCGCCGTCTCAGCGCGCATTGCGTCTAGACGTGATCCACGCGCGCATTTACTATGGCCCCTGAATTGGGCCGACCGCGCGAGTCTTCTCCTTGACGGGGCCGCCGACGGCGCGCCATGGAGGAATCCTGCCTTGAACGAGCAAGCGACCTGCTCCACCTGTGGACAACCGAACCCCACGGGCGCCCTCTTCTGCCAGCGCTGCCACAACCCCATGAAGTCCTCCGAAGAGGACTCCATGAGGACCCAGGCCATCACCGGCATCGACGAGCTGCTGCGCCAGGACCGACGCTTCAACCCCTCACAAGAGCCCGCGCCCGAGCCCACCGAGGCCCTCGACCTCTCCGACCTCATGGCCTCCGGCGCCCTGGACCAGCCCGCCCACACCGTCCCGGAGCGGGCCCAGGCGATCGACTTCTCCGAGCTGATGAGCCCCGAAGACGACGAGAACTCCGAAGACGACGAGGGAGAGGCCGGAGGCCACGACCCCACCCAGGCGATGGACTTCCGCGCCTTCGAAGCCGCCCTGAGCGCCGGCAGGAAGCCCGACACCCCCGCCTCCGACACACCCGCCGACGACGACGACGACGACGACGAACCCGAGGGCCGCGACCCCACCGCCGCGATGGACTTCAACGCCTTCAAAGAAGCTCTGAAGGCCGGCGGCGACCTCTCCTCCGAGGCCGAAGACCGCGACCCCACCGCGGCCATCGACCCCAACCGCTACAAGGACGCCTTCGCCCCCCGCGCCCCGGACCCCGAGCCCGAGCCCGCCGAGCCGGCCGAAGACCCCAACGAGGCCACCGCCGCCATCTCCTACGGCGACTTCGAACGCGCCATGGCCCCTCGCCGCGACCCCGAGCCGCCGCGCCGCGCTCCCGAGCCCGAGCCGCCCCGCCGCGCCCCTGAGCCCACCCCGCCGCCGCCTGCCCGCACAAGCGCGCCCGAGCCGGCCATCCCCTCCAGGCTCGCCCCGCCCCCAAGCGCCCCCCCGGTCGCCCCCCCGCCCGGCGGCCGAGGCGGCGGCGGCGCCAACTTCGGCGGCGCGATGCCCGAGCCCGAGAAGAAGAAGACCGGCCTGATCGTCGGCGTCGCCGTCGCCGCGCTCGTCCTCTTCTGCTGCTGCCCGCTGAGCGTCGGCGGCTACTTCTACACCAACGACCCCAGCGTCTTCGGCGGCCTCCTCGGCGCCGACAAGGACAAGGCCCCCAAGGGCGGCGACGAGGCCGCCGAGGGCGGCGAGGCCGCCGAGGGCGGCGAGGCCGCCGAGGGTGGCGAGGCCGCTGAGGGTGGCGAGGCCGCTGAGGGCGGCGATCTGAGCGCCGACGGGCTCAAGAAGGCCATCGAGGCCGAAGGCTGGGAGATCATCGGCGAGCCCACCGAGTCCGACGCCGGCGGGATCAAGGTCACCGCACTCGCCGTCAAGAAGGACGCCCTGGCCGGCTCCGTGAGCGTCGCAACCTACGGCGACGACCAGATCGTCAGCCAGGCCAAGGCCGCCAGCGAGCTCGTCCCCGACACCGCCGTCGACAACAAGGGCAACACCCTCGTGACCGTGACCATCTCCCAGGACAAGAAGGCCGCCGCCGAGCTCCTCCAGGCGATCCTGAAGTAGTCACTCAACCTGTTGATCCAGAAGGTGATTTCGGGAGATCAGGGCGTGAAGAAGGCCCTGAAGGCCATCTCCTCCTCCAGCGACTTGCGCTGCCACAGCCGCATCTGGCGCTCGCGCGCCTCCAGGCTCATGCCGGCCAGCGCTTCGCGCAGCGCCTCGGGGACGGAACGATCGAGGCGCTCTCGCTGGCGCGGCGAGAGCCGCGCGATCATCTGCTCGTACATGGCCGCCTCGATCTCGCCGATGGCCAGCGCCACGCGGGAGATCGCGACGGGATCGTCCTTGACCTCCAGCGCCTCGACGCGCAGCGCCTGCATCTGCTTGTAAGCCCACCGGTACACGTCGCGGCCCAGCTCCGTCTCGCTCTCCTGGCCCAGGTCCGTCAGGCGCCACATGCTGCGGTACCAGACGGCCAGGAAGCGCTCGTCGTCGGGGATGCGTCGGGTCAAGGCGCGCTCGCGGCTGGCCTCGAAGCGCTGGCGGAACTCCTGTCGGCGCTGGCGCCGCCGGGGGTCGGTGGGATCGGGCAGCTCGCGGCCAGGGAGGCCGGGGCCCATGCCCTCGGGGGCCTGATCGTGGCCGCCCGCGCTGCGCTGCTGCCAGGCGTGCATTTCGAACTCGACCATCTTGCGGCAGCGCGTCACCTGCCGGGGTGGCTCCTCGAACTGTTCGAAGGCCCGGTGGATGCCGGCGCAGACGACCTCGATGGGCACGCCCCTGTCGCGCCAGTGGCGCAGCAGCTCGGTGTCCTTGCTGCCGAGCATCAGCCCCTGGCCGCTGTGGCTCAGGAAGAAGGACTCGGCCTGCTGGAGGTAGCCGAAGCTGTTTGAGGCGTAGAGGGACATGGGGCGCGGGCTCAGATCCGGATCAGCGACGATCCCCAGGTGAAGCCCGAGCCGAAGGCCACGGTGCACAGCAGATCCCCGGCCTTGAGGCGGCCCGATCGGCGGCACTCGTCGATGGCGATGGGGAGCGTGGCGGCGGTGGTGTTGCCGGTGCGGGCGATGTTGTTGAAGAAGCGCTCGGGGGGCACGCCCAGCTCCCGCTGGACAAGCTCGCTGATGCGCAGGTTGGCCTGATGGGGGATGAAGAGGTCCACCTCGTCCAGCGCGACGCCCTCGGCCGCGGCGACGGCGCGGACGGCGTCGCGCATGGCGACGACGGCGTGCTTGAAGACCATCCGGCCCTGCATGGCCGGGAAGTGGCGCTTGTGGTCGAGGTCGTCCCGGGTGATCCGCAGGGGGAACTGGCGGCTCGACGGGGCCTGGCACCAGAGCGCCTCGGCGTGTCGGCCGTCGGCGCCCAGGATCGTGCGCAGGACCCCCGAGCCGTCTTCGGCGGCCTCAAGGACCACGGCGCCGGCGCCGTCGCCGAAGAGGACGGCGATGTCGCGGCCCTCTCTGGAGAAGTCCAGGCCGGTGGAGTGGACCTCGGCGCCGACGAGCAGGATGCGCTCGTAGAGGCCCGCGCGCAGCATCCCGTCGGCGCACTGCAGGCCGTACAGGAACCCCGTGCACTGGTTGCGCACGTCCAGCGCGGGGGTGCCGGGGATGCCGAGCAGCGCGCCGAGCAGGACGCCCGAGCCGGGGAAGAAGACGTCGGGCGACAAGGTGGCGAAGATGATCAGGTCGATCTGGTCGGGGCCGATCCCGGCGTCGTCCAGGGCCCGAAGGGAGGCCTTGTGGGCCAGATCGGCGGTGCCCTCGGTGCCGTCGACAAAGTGGCGGCGCTCGATGCCCGTCCGTCGGCGGATCCAGGCGTCGGTGGTGTCCAGGAGAGGCCCCAGGTCGGCGTTGGTGACGACGCGGTCCGGAAGGTGGTGTCCGGCGCCGGCGATCCGGGCGCGGCGCGGCGAGGGGCTCGGGGGGGGGGTGGCCATGTCGCGGCGCGGGGCGCCCTCCTGACGGCTGTGGCTAGACGTCGAGGTTGCGGACGTTGAGGGCGTTCTTGAAGATGAAGTTGCGCCGAGGCTCGACCTCGTCGCCCATGAGCACGGTGAAGAGCTCGTCGGCCTCGACGGCGTCGTCGATCCGGACCTGCAGCAGCGTGCGGGTGGTCGGGTCCATGGTCGTCTCCCAGAGCTGCTCCGGGTTCATCTCCCCAAGGCCCTTGTAGCGCTGGATGGTCTGACCCTTCTTGCCCAGCGCGATGATCTTGTCCAGCGCGTCCTCCACCGAGGTGAGCCCGTCAGGGGAGTCGGTGCCGCGCACCCAGAGCTGGGCGGCGCCAGCGGCCAGCAGCTCCTCGAAGCGGCCCTGGGCCTCCAGCAGCCGCCCGTACTGGGCGGACTCCAGCAGCGCGCGGTCGATCCGGGTGATCGTGCGCGAGCCCTGCAGCCGGGAGGTGAAGATGATGTCGAAGAGGAACTCCTCGGGGTCCTCGTCGATCTGAGGGGCGGGCCAGGGGGTGTTCGGGAAGCGCTCGCGCAGATCCCCGAGGATGGCCCCGATGCGCGCCTGGAGGTGGGCCTGGTCGGAGAGGTCGTCGGCGCTGAGCCGGTGCCGGATGATGGCCTCGATGACGCGGCGGTCGCCGTGCCGGGTGAGCTTGTCCAGCGTCGCCCGCCACGCCGACATCTGGCCGATGAAGGCGCCGAGCGCCTCGCCGCTGATCGTGGTCGGGTTGGGGTGGTCGGGGCCGTGGCCGATGTGGACGCCGTCGGTGCCCACGTCGATGAGGTGGGCGTTGAGGGCGCGCTCGTCCTTGAGGTACTCCTCCCGACGGCCCCGCTTGATCTTGTAGAGCGGCGGCTGGGCGATGT
>SYOX01000040.1 GCA_005804885.1 Pseudomonadota bacterium | reverse complement strand
GGCGGGTCGGCGTCGATGAAGGGCACGTCGATCACGGCGGGTCGGCGTCGATGAAGGACACGTCGATCCCGGCGGGTCGGCGTCGATGAAGGGCACGTCGATCACGGCGGGTCGGCGTCGATGGATGGACACGCGGTCCTTTCGGCGACCGACGGGTTTGCCGCTGTCGCGGCTGCACCGCGCGGCTACTCTGTGTCGCCCCTCCGGGGCTCTAGTTAGCGAGCCGCCCCCTTGGGGCGGGGCGGATGCGACAACGCACCGACAAGCTCAATCGGTGGGTTGTTGTCCGGGCGCCTCGGGGCTTCAAACCGCCCTGGCCTTCCGATTTCGCCAAGAAGTGACAGCATTTGAGAGCCCCGGCAGGGGCGAAACAGAGTAGCCGCGGCGTGCAGCCGGACCCGATCAGGGTCCGGCAAACCCGTCGGTCCCCGGAAGGACCGCGTGCCCACCCAACAACGCCCATCGCCGTGATCGACGGGACCGCCAACGACGCCGCCCCGCCGCGATCGACGTGCCCACCCAACAACGCCCATCGCCGAAGGGACCGCACGCCCATCCATCGAAGCCTACGATCAATGGCTGGTCCAGACCCATCGCCGCGTCGGCGTCGATGGACGGGCGAGGTGGGATCGTCGCGTCGGCTGGGAAGGGGGCACGTCGAGTGCCCGCCACGAGACACAACGGGGGGCGGCGGTTGGGCGTCGTGGATCGGAGGGTCAGGGCCTCTTGAAGATGGGCTCGTCGAAGCCCTCCTCCTGCTGGCGCTTCTCAAGGCGCTCGGCGTCCCAGACCCCGCCGCTGTGGTTGTCGTCCTCGTAACCCCACCGCCCCGTGAAGCTGTCGCCCGACTCGTCCATGACGAAGTAGCCCTCGCCGGACACGTCGCGGCGCGCCACCTTGAAGTCGCCCGGCTGGGACCACTTGAAGTAGAGGACATTGCCGTCCAGGGTGCCCTCAAGCTCCCCGCCGGTCTTGTAGGTGAAGGTCCCCCGCACGGTCGCCCCCGTCTGGGTCAGGGTCATGTTCTCGTACTGAGGGGAATACCAGTCGCCCGTGAAGCTCGCGCCGGCTGGCATCGGCCTGGACTCGATCTTGACCTGGTTGTTGCTGCAGGCCGCGAGCGACGCGACCGCGACGCACCCGACGACCCACAAGACCCAACCCCGACTCGCACCCGCGCTGACGAACATGGCACCTCCTCCACCGCCTCTAGCCCCGCTGTGGGCCGATCGAACATCCAGCCGGCCGACCTTCATGCGCCCGATGTCTACAGGGTTCGCGCGCGAAGTTCAAGGAGACCGGGGCGGCGGCGTCAGCTTCCGGACCAGCGCCTCGACCTCAGGATCGAGGCAGAGCAGCCGCACCTCCTCGTCGTTGAGGATCGCCCGCCGGCTGCCCCGGATCTCCGGCTGATCGATCTCCAGGCAGACGTGGCGACCGTCCCTGGCCCCCTCCAGCCGCGTGATCCTCACGCAGCCCCGCGGGCCGGCCACCCGCAGATCCTCCTGCAGGGCGCGCAGGTGACGGACGATCCGGGTCGCCCGCGCCAGGCGAGGGTCGTCGAAGGCCGCGAAGTTCTTGTTGCGGCTCAAGGCGTCGCGCTCGACGAGCATCCGAGCGACCATCTTGTACATCAGCTGTTGCATCGCGCAGACCAGCCCCAGGGCGCCCGCACGGCGCCGATGACAAGAGGATACCAAAGACCGGACGCCGATGCCCAACCCTCATCGCCGATCGCGGCGCGGCGGGCTCAGAGCGACTCGACGGACTTGATCATCTCGGCGATGAAGTGCAGCCGGGGCCGGATGAGGCTCCGCCCCGATCCCGCCACGTCGCCCATGATCACCGCGCCGCCCGGCGCGTCGATCCCGCCCTTGATCACCTCCTCCGGGAAGTCGTAGACCTTCACATCCTTCTCATCCGTCGCCGCCGGATCGCCCTGCGCCGAGGCGATCCCGAGGGCCCCCGCCCACACCGACACCGCCGCCAGCACGCACGCCGCTTTCTTGATCCTCATCGCCTCTCTCCCTTGCATAGGCCGGCGCACTGCGCCCCGGCGCACATTGAAATCGTTTGAATTACTTGCACTTAGAGATCAGTCCGTTCAAAGACGGCCACCACCGGCAGGTGATCGCTCCGGCCCGCCTTGACGACCCTGGCCTGGATCGGGGCCAACTTCGGATCGTAGACGATGTGGTCCAGCCGCGAGGTCACCTCCCCGACGCTGGTGTCCCACCGCCACGTCTCGGCGCCGGGATCAAACTCCGGCAGCGCGCTCCTGAGGCCCCGCTCGGCCAGAAAGCCGATCGCCTGCCCGTCCTCGGCCTCGTTGAAGTCTCCGACGATCAGCGTGGGCAAGCCTGGCCGCGTCGCGGACAAGAGATCGAGCACCTCGGTGAAGGCCACCATCGACGCCCTCCGAACCGGCGGCGTCGACAGGTAGCCGCTGACCACGCTGCCCGTCTCGCTCAAGGGCGGCCTCAAGTGGACCTGCAACACCTGCACCTCGCCCAGCGGACTGTCGATCACCACCCGCCACGCCGGGAACCAGCCCCCGTCCGGCGGCTCCAGCACCTCGCCCTCCGAAAAGGGCCTCCGCGACAGCACCGCCATGCCCCCTGCCCCGCCGCTGTGCACGAAGCCCATGTGCGGGTAGCGCTCCCCGAAGCCCTCGCGCAGCGCCTCCTCCCAACGCGGCGTCGTCTCTTGCAGGAAGATCACGTCGCAGTCGCACTCACCTATCGCCGCCATCGTATCGGGATCGCCGGCCAGCCCGTAATTGACGTTGTAGGTCATCACCTTCAAGTGCGGGACCGACGCCGAAGGCGCCCGCGCCTCACGCACCGGCCCCGCGCACGACCACAACCCCAACGCCACCCCAAGCATCCACACCTTCGCCTTCATCCTGACCTCCTCTTGCCTCCTGACGGCCAGCACAACAACGACGGCGGCGCGCGATGGTTCTACATTTCACGCCGGGCGGCGACCCCCATCCCACGCCCAAGGGCCCACCCACACCACGCTTCGGCTCTCTGCTGAACCGACGGAACTCTTCGACAGGTCGGGATTTGCATCGCGGCCTCTCATTTTGATACCTTCCCACATGCGGCCTGCATCATTTGTTTCCCCAGGAGCTTCCCATGAAGGCAAAATTTTTTCGGGCGATGATCGCGGTCCTCTTCCTCCTGACGGCCTGCGACGCCCCTGGCTCCGATGGCGACGATGGCGCCGAGGGTCCGCAGGGGCCACAGGGCCTGCCGGGCGAGCCGGGCATGAGCGCAGACGCACAGTCGGTCGCTGCTGAGCTGCTCGACAGCCTGTCTTTCAGGCAGCAGCTCAGCGACGCTCTCAAGAACGATCCCGACTTCTTGACCTCAATCCAGGGCGAGCCCGGCGAGCAAGGGCCCCAAGGTGAACAAGGGCTCCAGGGCGAGCCCGGGCCACGCGGCGTGCCCGGCCTGTCTGGCGACGCCTCTCCCGAAGACATCGCCCTCAGCCTGGCCGAGGATACCGACTTCCGCCGAAGCCTGATCACCCTTCTGCTCGACGAGTACGCCGAAGAAGTCCGCGGCGCACAGGGTGAGCGAGGGCTCCAGGGCGAACAAGGAGTCCAGGGCGAACCCGGGCCACGCGGCATACCCGGCCTGTCCGGCGACGCCTCACCCGAGGACATCGCCGCAAGCCTGAGCCAGGACGAGGACTTTCGACAGACGCTCGCTTCGATCCTGGTCGACGACCACGCCGACGACTTGCGCGGCGATCTCGGACCCCAGGGTCCCCCAGGACCCCAGGGGCCTGCTGGACCTCAGGGGCCTGCTGGATCCCAGGGCGAGCCTGGAGAGTCCGGCGTTGACGGCCTGTCTTGCACCGTGATCGATCACGGAAACAACAGCGCCACCCTCGCCTGCGAGGACGGCTCCGAGGCGCTCATCGGAGGGGGTGGCGCTCCCTTGCCCGACACCATCCTCGAAGGCAACATCACCGTCACGACCGCGCTGGAGCTCGATAGCCTCCTGCCCTACACCCGGATCACCGGCAACCTCACCTTCCAAAGCCCCGCTGTGGCCACCATCTCGCTGCCCAACCTCGTACAGATCGACGGCAACCTTGGCATCACCTCAGCCACCGCCACCCGCGTGGTGAGCTTCCCCAACTTGACCTCAGTCGGCGGCTTTCTTAGCTTCAACACCGCCACGATTCAACGGATCGAGCTCCCGTCCCTCGAATCTGCAAGCAGCTTCTCTTGCCAGAACTCCCTGAGGTCGGTCCAGAGCATCGACCTGAGCGCGCTGGTCACGATCACCACCGACTTGCGCATCTCCTTCGTCGCCGACCTCGTCGATCTCTCCTCGCTCGAAGAGGTCCCGGGCGTGCTCAACCTGAACGACATCTACCAGGTCAACCTCGTCAACCTGCGCAGAGCCACCACCCTGGTTCTCAACGTCGGCGAAGGCACGCGGGCGCTTGACCTCGATCAATTCGAGACCTCCAATTCAATCAACCTCAACAGCACCCACTTGACGCGCTTCAGCGCCCCTGCGCTGACCACCCTCTACGATCTGACCGTGACGGGAGGCTCGCGCGATGGGTTTGAGCTTCACCTGCCGGGGCTTGAGGTCCTCAACGGGACCTTCAACATCTCCAACAGCAAGCTCACTGACATCGACCTCTGGCAGATCCAATCCGTAGCCACTGGCTTCACGCTCATCAGCAACCCCCTCTTGCCCAACTGCCTCGCCCTGGCCTTGCGCGACACCATCCAGAGCCGACAGGGCATTCGAGGCACGATCAACGTCGGCGCCAACGGCGCCAACATCCTTGGAACCTGCACCTGCACGCAGAACGGCGATTCATGGAGCGCTTCCTGCCTCTAACCTCGCGCCCACACCTGAGCCGCCCTCCCCTCCTCGCACCCGCCCTGTCCCGACAGCCATTCCTCAACGGTACAAGCGCCCAGGGATCTGAAGATCCTCGCAGGGGACCTTCAGCGGCTTTCTGACAGGCCAGAGCGACCGCCCAGCGATCTGAAGATCCTCGCGGGGGACCCTCAGAGGATTCTTGACAAGCCGGATCGACCGCGCGGGCATCTTCAGATCCTCGGAGCGACCCCGGGAGGATCTCGAGATCCTCGTCAGGGACCGCGCAAGGATCTTGAGATCCTCGCGAGCGACCTCGAAAGAATCTGGAGATTTTCGGAGGCGACCCCCGGAGGATCCTGGGCAGCTTCGGGCCATCCTGCGAGGATCTCAAAGAGCCTTGAGGCGACCCTCCGAGGATCTCCAGATCCCCCGAGGGCCGCCTCAAGGGATCTTGAAGGGGCCAAAGCGACCGCGCGAGGATCTCAAGATCCCCGCAGGGCACCGCGCGAGGATCTCAAGATCCCCGGAAGGGACCCCGCGAGGATCCTGGAGGTCGTGAGGCGACCCAAAGGGGATTCTATTTGTGAAAATGGCAGCCTGAGAGGATCCCAGGAGGCAAGGGGGCGAGCGCGGGAGGAATCCGTTGGGGGCAGAGCGCAGCCTGTCGAGGGTCGGGGTGGGGTGTGTTCAGCGCCGGAGCAGGAGGCTGTTGAGGGTGGCGAGCAGCGCGTTGAGCTGGTCGCGCTGGGGCCCAGGGGCCAGGAGATCGCTCATGATGATGAGCTGGCCGTGGACGTTGTTGAAGGTCGAGGTGCTGATGTGACGGGCCTGGGACAGGGAGAGGCGCCGGGTGTGGGCGAGGTTGCGGGCCAGGGTCTCAGCCAGGGCGTCGGTGGTGCGCTTGATGCGCTCGGGTCGATCGACCATCCCGACGGTCTCGAGATCAGCCAGGACAAGGGGCTGGGCGCCGGTCTCGACCTGCTTGCGCCCGAAGTCGACCTCAGCCTGATAGGTCAAGCGCGTCTGGGCCGTAGTGCCGCCCTCAAGCATGGAGACCCGCAGGCGCGCGGCGGCCTGGCTCACCTTGGGATCGCGATCGGCCTCCTTCTCCATGAGGCCGAAGCTGAACTGGCGCTGGACGGCGTCCCAGTCGGCGTCCTTGTCGAACAGCTCCTGCTCGAACATGTCCAAGGCGCCGATGACAGCCTCGACAGCCTCCCAGAGCAACGCCCTCTGGACCTGGAACCAGGTGGCCTGGAGCCAGAGGGCGCGATCCTCGGGCGAGGAGCGCTCCAAAGGGTCCAGCAAAGACCAGGGGGGTTGCTGAAGCGTCTCCTTGAAGCCGACCAGCGCGTCTTTGGTCACGTATGAGTATCCAAAGTTCGACATAAAGAAGACTCCTGACAGGGGGTTGGATTGGGACCACGGACCCACTCTACGACAGAGATCGGGATGCGTGCAAGAATGAGCAGCCGCAGGAAGCAATTCTATCGAAGGGGACGCAGGAGCCATGCTCGGCGACCCCGCCGGGATCGATGACCCCGCCGCCCCAGGCTCGCGCCCGGGGCTACAGGGAAGGTACGCCTCTTCGAGGCTGACGACGGGGCGTCAACCTTCAGGGATGGTGCCATCCAGGACAAGCGGCCTTTGATGTTGAGGCCATCGAGCCGAGCGACACGATGCTGCGAGCTGTTCCAGAGCCCGTCGTCAGCCTCGAAGAGGCGTCCCTTCGCTGTAGCCCCGGGCGCGAGCCCGGGGCGGCCCGGTGCGCTGGCCGTACGATCAGAGCCTGCTCCACACCCGTTGCCGTGCCCGTCAACGAAGAGATCAGTCGAAGGCTTTTTTGAGGTAGTCGACCTCTTCGTCGATGCTGAGCAGGCCGGTGATGCTCTCTGCGTCGGCCTGGCTGGCCTCGGAAGGGTCGGGGGGGGCCAGAATGTCCTGGGAGCTGGCGCGGCGCAGGGTGCGGACCGCCTCGGGGCTTATCTGGCGCGTGGGGCCGCCGAGGAAGAGGTCGTCGACGATCTCTGGCGCCAGGGCGCGGACCTCCCCGGTCTTCCGCGCGACAGGCTGCTTGAGGTTGTCGGTGTCCACCACCTCGAAGGGGTCGAGCATCCCGCTGATGACCTCGCCGGAGAGCGCGGCGACGTGCCTCGACGGCGCAGAGGTCGCAGGGAGGGGGGTCGCCGATCTCGGCGCAGCCGACGAGGCCGCCGCTCCAGGCGCGGTGATCGAGGGGATCATGCCAGGAGGGACGCGGGCAGGCGCCGGGGGCGGCGCGTGGACGACGGGAGGGAGCACGCGCAGGGTGTCCAGCGGCGTGTAGATCTTCGGGCGACGCTCAAAGGGCTGAGGCGCGGGGGCGCGCGGCTTGAGCCGCAGCAGGAGCGCGGCGATCAGGCCGAGGCCCAACACGACGAGGACGACGGCGACGGCGATCGAGGCGCCCTGCCCGAGCGGGATGGCGCCCTTGTAGGCCGCCGCAGACCAGACCCCGGCCGCGGCCAGGGAGACACAGGAGAGGATGAGGAGCAGGGCCCTGCCAGAGGTCATCGCATCACCCGGTTCTGTCGTCTTAAAACTGCTCAGAGGGGCTGTCGGCCCGGTTCAGGGCCAGCCCCACACCGAATGCCGCATTGACGCGGTCGGTGAAGTATAACAGATAATCATTGCCGATCAGCACGTTTGTGGGGTCCCTCTCTCGCCTGTTCTGGGCCATGATGGGGTTGAACTCGAAGCGGCTGAAGCGCTCCCCGTCAAAGGAGGCCGCGACCCCGACGCCGACGTTGACGCCCCCTCTGCCCACCCCCGTGTACATCAGCCTCAGCACCGTCCGACCCGACGCCGACGCGATCGCCCGCCGCAGCTCCGGGCTCTCGACGCCTTCCCCGTCCCAGCAGCCCTCAGGCACGCCATCGCCGTTGACGCAACCCTCCCCGCCCTGGAGCACGATCCCGGCTCGGATAAAGGCGAGGTCCGCGCCCGCGGTGGCTCGCGCGATGAAGGGCCTGACGGGCGTCGGTGTCCCCTGCCCTTCGACGGCCAGCGGCCGCGCGTCGTAATAGAGGTCGAAGCCCTGGCCGACCTTGACCAGCGAGGGGCCGCCGAGCCCGCCGGCCTCCGCGTCGCCCTCCGGCTCCAGCAGCGGCGCGCCGTCGAGCGCGAAGGTGACGCCGTCGTCGCTGGTGGCCAGCCCCAGGGCGCCGGTGCCGCCCAGCTCGACCGCCATCAGCCAGCGATCCCCGACCCGGAGCACGCTCGGCGAGCCGACGCCTTGAGGCGCAGACAGCGCGATCGAGGCGGGGCCGAAGGTCAAGCCGCCGTCCTGGCTCAAGGCGCGGACGATCTGCCGCGATCCCTCGTCGCCCTCGATCCGCGACTCCAGGAAGAGGACGACCTGCCCGCCCTCGACCACCCCCGAGGGCTCGACCAGCACCCTGCCCTCCTGCGGGCCGAAGATGAAGGGCGGGTTCTCGTCGATCGCGGTGATCTTCTCGTAGGGGATGAGCCCTCGATCCGGCAGCCGCTCGGCGCCGCCGTCCGAGCCCCCCTGCGCCCCGCACGCGGCCAACCCCAGCGCGAGCGCCGGGATCGCGACGGCCAGACCCCTCCAGACTCTTCCAAGGTCAAATCTCAAAACAAGAGTCAAAACAGGAACTTGCATGTCAGGGATCCTCCGACGAAGTGGCCGCCGGCGCTGTAGTCGCCCACCGGGTCGGCGGGGTCGTCCTTGAGGGTGAGGCGCTCGGGCATGAGGATGGTCTGGAGCGCCAGGTCGATGAGGATGGGCTTGGGGAAGACCTCGGTGAGGTTGGAGAGGCGCAGGCCGGCGCCGATGGAGAAGCCGTGCTTGTCGTTGTCGATGTAGTTGGTGGGGCCGGGCTGATCGGGGGCCGGGGTGGGCTCGAAGAAGTAGCCCGCGCGCAGCGCCAGCCCGAGGCGCGGGCCGTCGATCGCCGTCCACTGGGCGCCGAGGCGGGGCACGAGGATGTCGTGGAACTCGGGGGCGACCGGGACGGCGGAGGGCGGGATGTCCAGGGGCAGGCCGGGGACGTCGATGGAGACGGCGACGGCCGCCGTGGGCGTGGGGAAGGAGCTCCAGTCGAGCCAGGTCAGATCGGCCGAGACGAGCCACCGCTGGGCCTCGTAGCCGACGCCGAGGGCGACCTGACGCGGCGAGAAGAGGTTGGTGTTGACCGATCTGATCGCAAATGAGCCGTCCTCGGCGACGATCGTCTGCTCCTCGCCGAAGACCACGTCCCCCTTGACGGTCAGGCCGAGGTCGATCTCGAGGCTGAACTCCTCGCGCCAGGTCAGCCCCAGGCGCCAGGGCCCCGGCGTCCATAGGAGGCCGAAGGAGGGGTATCGGACGGCGGGCAGCGACACGTCGACGCCGCTGAAGAGGCGGGTGTCCTCGACCTTCGAGGCGCTGACGACGCCGTCGATCTCGACCGTGCCGCCGGTGTTCGACAGGTAGGTCAGGCCGAAGCCGAAGAAGAGGTCTTCGACGATCTCCAGGGCGCCGCTGGTGGTGATGACGAGGCGCTGGGGGCGGTTGTCGTAGAGCACGAAGCGGGGCTGCCGCTGGGGCAGCGCTCTGACGCGGGTGATCCGGGCGTCGGGCAGGAAGAGGCCGACGGAGACGGCGAGCCGGCGGCCGAAGATCTTGCCGGGCAGCGTGACGCCGCCTTCGAAACCCTGGCTGGGATCGACGTTGACGTCCCGGCCGTTGATCGCCAGCGAGGGGTCGGTCAGGACGTAGCCGAAGTCCAGGCGCATGTCCTGACCGCGCGCCAGGGCGGCGGGGTTGTAATAGTTGGCCGAGAAGTCGTCGGCGGTGGCCGTCACCGCGCCCCCCATCGCCACCGAGCGGGCGCCGAAGCCGAAGCTGTCCAGGGGGTTGGCCGCCGCAGGCGAGCCGGTCGCCGCGATGAACGCCGCCGAGAGCAGCGCCGTTGAGATCAGGGTGTGGGTGGTCGGTGGCATGGTCACAGCTCCAGGCCCAGCTCGACGCCCCAGAAGAGGATGTCGCCGCTGTGGGTGATCGAGGGGGCGCCGGGGTTGTCTTCGAGGATCGCGTCGTTGAGCAGGGCGGGGTCCTTGACGCTGGTGCGGGGCAGGAGGTGGTGCCACTGGCCGACGACGGCGAGGCTCAGGGTCTGCCAGCCGACCTCAAAGCCGAGCCCGACGACGACGCGATTGTTGTCGAGGTAGTTTTGATCGCCGGTCTGCTCGGGGGCCGGCGTCGGCTCGAAGGCGAGCCCGAGGCGGGGGGTGAGGCGCAGGTCGGGGTCAAGGTCGTGGGTGTATTCGACGCCGAGGCGTGGGGAGAAGGTGTCCTTGAAGCGCGGGTCGGGCTGCGCGGGGAAGTCGACAGGGACGGCGGTGTACTCGATGGGGTTTTTGAAGGCGCTCCACTGCTTCCAGGTCACGCCGAGGCTGAGCGCGAGCGCGGGGATGGGGCGGGCGGAGGCCTCCAGGGTGGCCTGCCTGGGGTCGTACTGGGCGATGCCGGCGAGGTTGAGGGGGGGGATGGGGAGGGTGAACTGGTCGCCGAGGTCGGCGGTGATGGGGATGGCGAACTCTGCGCGGGACTCATCATGAAAGGTGGCCGCGAGCGCGAGGCCGTCCAGGGGGCGGAAGAGGACGCCGGCGATCGTGGCGTAGTCGGCGATGACCTCGTCCTTGACCTGTGAGCCGATCTGGCCCTCGTCGTTGGGGGCGACGTCGATCTGGCCGATGAGCGCGGCCAGGGCGATGAAGCCGACGCCGACGGAGACCGAGTCGGTCAGGCGCAGGCCGAGGGCGCCCTGGAGGCTGACGGTCTGGGCGCGGTTCTCAAGCAGGACGAAGCTCTCGGTGCCGGGGCGCGGCAGGTCGGCGATCAGGATCGAGGTCTGGGGCAGGACGAAGCCCAGGCCGAGGGTCAGGCGCCGCTCCATCCAGCCGCCCATGGGGATCGGGGCGCCGAAGCCGAGCACGAGGGCCGGGATGGCCTGGGCGTCGAAGGGGTTGCCGTTGACGTCCAGGAGGAGGTCGCCGCGCTGGAAGCCGATCGAGAAGGAGGGGGCCGACTCGAAGGCCAGCGCGGCGGGGTTGTAGTAGACCGCCGCGTGGCCGGTGGGGTGTGAGACGATGGCCCCGGCCAACGCAGCCCCGCGGGCGCCGTATCCAAAGAGATCGACCACGCTGGCCGCCGCCGGGCCGCCGCTCAGCGCCAGCGCCATCGGGCGCCCGAGGTGGCGCAGGTTGAAAGAGGTGACCATGCCGACTCCCGTGGGGGGGTTCTCCGATCGTGACCCCCCATATAAACCGCTTCGACGCCCCAGGACCAGATCCCGCCCGCGTCCGCCGCCCCCGCCCCGATGGGCCACCTCCAACGATGACGATCAACCCTGCAAGTCGAGATCGGCGGGTCGACTTCGATGGCGGGCAAGGCAACTCCCCCTGCTGTCCTCCCCCTCGTAACTCCCCCTCCTGTCCTCCCCCTCGCTTCGCAAGGGGGAGGGACGCTCGCGGTTCGGACACGGCGGATCGTCGAGTCGACTTCGTTGACGGGCACGTCGGGATCGGGGAGTCGACTTCGTTGTCGGTCACGTCGGGATCGGCGAGTCGACTTCGTTGTCGGTCACGTCGAGATCGGGGAGTCGACTTCGATGTCGGTCACGTCGAGATCGGCGAGTCGACTTCGTTGACGGACAAGGGGGATCAACGAGTCGACTTCGATGACGGTCACGTCGGGATCGGCGAGTCGACTTCGATGACGGGCACGTCGAGATCGGCGAGTCGACTTCGTTGATGCGATCTGCACGTTGACGGTCCACCCGGGCTCGCGCCCGGGCCTTGGGTTTTGTCCTGGGTCGCCCCGCCCTCCGGCGGGGCTCGCGTCAGGAAGTCAACCTTCAGGCGACAGACCCTCACAAGACCGATCGACGTTTGCCAAATGCTGAATTTATCTTGTTATCTCGACCTTGGGGCATGCTCTGCACACGCTGACACCCGCTCGCCAGCCCCGCCGGATGGCGGGGCGGCCCGGGACAAAACCTAAGGCCCGGGCGCGAGCCCGGGTGGACCGTCAACGTGCAGAGCTCATCAACGAAGTCGACTCGCCGCTCTCCCCTTGTCCATCAACGAAGTCGATTCGCCGATCCCGACGTGACCGACATCGAAGTCGACTCGATGATCTCCCCTTGCCCCTCACCGAAGTCGACTCGCCGATCTCTCCGTGCCCGTCAACGAAGTTGATTCGCCGAGCCCAACGTGTCCGTCAACGAAGTCGACTCGCCGATCTCCCCTTGTCCGTCATCGAAGTCGACTCGCCGCTCCCCCTTGCCCGAACCGCGAGCGTTCCTCCCCCTTGCGAAGCGAGGGGGAGGACAGGAGGGGGAGTTCGCCGATCTCGACGTGCTCGTGTGCGCGTTCTCGATCGCGCGGGGATCGATGAGGTGCTGTTGACAGCGGGTTCGCAAGGGCGAACCTTGAAGATGGGCCTCTGAAGGACGAGGCCCGCCCCAGAGGCTCAAGAATGTCGACGACACGAACCACCTCGGCGCCCTCGACGCTGACCCCTCGACGCTTTGTCCGGGTGGGAGAGGCGGCGGCGCGACCGCCGAGGGCGAGCCTGGACTGGGAGCGGCTGCGGGTCCGGGTGGGGAGGAACGGCATCTTCTTCGTGCTGACCTTCGCGCTGCTGATGATGTTCAGCCCCTACCTCGTGATGGCCTTCATCGACATGGATGAGCGCGCGCTTGTTCAGGATCTGGCGAGGAACCCGGACGCGATGGCGGCCCTCTTCGTGCTCATCGCGTGCAAGATGATCGGGATGGGGACGATCTTCGCGTTCTTGCCGCTGGTCAAGCGCTGGTACTTCGACGAGGAGGTGCCCGCGGCTCGCCCGCGACCGGCGGCGTCGGCGGCGAGGCAAAAGGCGCCGAGGTTGACGCTGGGGCAGCGGACGCTGCTGACCCACGGGGCGCTGATCCAGGGCGAGGTGGAGGACACCGCGCGGTGGCCGAAGGTCAAGATCCGCTATGTGGACGCGCTCGGTGCCGGGCGGGAGGCGACGGTCAAGGCCCACCCGGGCGCGGTGGATCGGCCGGAGGTCGGGGCGTCGATCGCGCTGCTGATCGACCCCCAGGCGCCGACCGAGGTTGTCGCGCCCTCGCTGCTGGGGGTGGCCTTCGAGGAGGCGGGGCCGGTCGAGGAGGGGCGCTTTGAGCCGTCCACGATGGGGGTTGCGCCCATCGGCGAGGCGGTCGCGGAGGCGGCGATCAACGCGCCGATGGTCTCGACGCTGCGGCCTGTGGCGGCGTCGAGGCTGCTGGCGCTCCAGCGCAGGCTGCGGGGCAGGCCGCAGGTCAGCGCGCAGGTCGGCGCCGTGGCGCTGACGCCGACGAGCCTGATCCAGTCGGTCGGGCGTCGAGCGCGGCCCGTGGAGGTCAGGCTCGATCGGCCCTTCTCGACCGAGGTCACGGCGTGGCTGGTGTCGGGTGAGCTGGCCGAGGTCACCGTGAGGTTGAGGCAGCGCAGCGGAGGGGCAGGCTGGGGGGCGGCGGGTGAGGCGAGCGGGCATGGGGCGACGATCGCGCTCAGGGCCGAGCTGCCGCAGCGCCAGGTCAGCAGGGCGCTGCCGCTCAAGCAGGGTGCGGGGCCTTACGTGGAGGCGCCGGACTTCGCGCGGATCTGGCCCGTGGTGGCCTTCTTTGCGGCGGCGCACGGGGATCTTCAGGCCGGGGCGGCGATACGGTTGACGACGATCGAGGCGGCCACGAGGCCGAAGGTGCCCGTCACGAAGCTGGCGGTGCCGAAGCCGGAGGCGCAGTCGAGCCGGAGGCTGACGCCCGGCTCGGGGGAGTCGCAGACCTGCCCGTCGGCGCCGGGGAAGACGACCTGTTCGGTGGAGTAGACGCAGGGGATGCCCCAGCGGGCGTTGCCGCCGGGGAAGCCGTGATCGGCGCGCAGAGTCCGCCGCACGCTGCGAAGGAGGCCGTCGTGCTGGGTGCGGGTCAGGTCATCGACGGCGACGCGGGCGGGATCGCGGCGGCCGCCTGCGCCGCCGACGGTGACGGCGGGGATCTGGAGATCGCGGCAGCGGGCCAGCAGGAGGCACTTGTTGGGGACCTGATCGATGGCGTCCAGCACGACGTCGAAGGCTCCGGCGCGGATCAGCGCCTCGGCGCTCGACGGGGTGAAGAAGTCCACCTCGGCGCGGATCTCGCACTCGGGGTTGATGCGGCGGACGCGGTCGGCCATCACCTCGACCTTGGGTCGGCCGATCTCGCCGTCGAGGGCGTGGATCTGCCGGGTGGTGTTGGTGACGCACACGTCGTCGAGGTCAATGTGGGTCAGCTTGCCGATCCCCGAGCGCGCCAGCGCCTCGACCGCCCCGGAGCCGACGCCGCCGACGCCCACGACGCAGACGTGGGCGCGGCGCAGCGCCTCGGCGCCGCCGACCCCGTAGAGGCGGGCGAGGCCGCCAAAGCGCTGATCGTAATCGCTCATCCCAGCTCCTCCTGGCGCCGTGGCCGACGGCCAGCGCCACACAGGCCGCCCCCAGCGGCGACCGTGTACCTATACTGCGGGCCACCTCGGGTCGCCAGGAACAACACCCCACGGGGGTTTTATCTGGACGCAACGAGACTAAAACTGTACACCAGGGGTGGCGCTCCCCCCGCGCCAAGGGCATCGAACCCCTTTCGTGACGCCACCTTGGCGGCAAGCTGCGAGGGCCTGAAGATGATCAGGATCCTCTTCGTCATCGACACTTACATCGGCGGACACTCAGGCACTGAGCTCCACCTCTACAACCTCGCCGTCGGCCTCGCCCGACGTGGGTTCAAGGTGTGGGTCGTGCAGCTATCCACCCTCGCTCCTTCAAGAATGCCCTTCCCTTCGGGCGCTCTGGATGTGGGCGCCGCAGATCCCATCCAGATCATCCAGCTGCCGACGACCAAGGCTTATGGCACCTCGGGCTTCAAGGCGGCGGCGAAGATCGCGACGCTGATCCGCCGCGAGCACATCGACGTCGTGCAGTCGATGCACGAGTCGGCCGACTTCCTGTGCGCCTCGATGCCGATCCTGGGGCAGCCCTGCGTGCGGGTGTCGAGCCGCAGGGACATGGGGATCTTCCGCAGCCGCCGCATGGCGCTGGCCGATCGCGTGCTCAACCGCCGCTTCGACGCCATCGTCGCGCCCTCGGCGGCCATCATCGAGAAGAACCTCGCCACGGGCGGCCTCAACGGCACCTTCACGGCGGTCATCCCCAACGGGGTCGACACGGCGCTCTTCAAGCCGCGGGCGGGCGGCCTGGAGGGCCGCCAGGCGCTGCCCCAGGTCGACCCGGACACCTTCTGGGTGATCTGCGTGGCCAACCTCAAGGAGGTCAAGGGGCACGAGCACCTCCTCCGGGCGCTGGGAGAGCTCCGCGGCCGCGGCCAGAAGGTCTCACTGCTGCTCGTCGGCGACGGGCCGCTGCGGCAGCCCCTGGAGAGCGCCGCGGTGGCCCACCACATCGGCGACAGCGTCCACTTCCTGGGCCTGCGCGACGACGTCCACGCGCTCCTGCCCCTGTGCGACGCGCTCGCCCTGCCCTCCCTCTCCGAGGGCCTCTCCAACGCCATCCTCGAAGGGCTGGCCTGCGGCCTGCCCATCGTCACCACGCGGACCGGCGGCAACCCTGAGAGCGTCCGCGAGGGGATCGACGGCTTCCTCGTCGAGCCCGGCGACGCCAAGGGGCTGGCCGACCGCCTCGCGCGGATCATCCACGACGAGGCCCTGCGCAAGTCCATGTCCCAGGCCGCGCGTCAGGCCGCCGTCGAGCGCTTCAGCCTCGACAAGATGGTAGAGTCCTTCGACGCCTTCTACAGCCGGCTGGGCGGCGCGCTGCTCAAAGGCCCCACTTGAAGTTCATGTAGGCCTCGACCTGCTCGATCTGAGCCGCGTCGAGCACACGGTCGAAGATCAGGACCTCGCCGTACTCGGCGTTCAGCGCCCCGCTCCCGGTCGGGTGGCGCGCGAGCCTGAGGAAGCTGTTGGAGTCCAGGCGGTTGTTCACGCCGGTGCCGCGCGCCCGCTCCTGGCCGTCGACGCGCAGGACCACGGCGCCGGTGTTCTTGTCGCGGGTCAGGACGATGAGGTGGGCCTGCCCGTCGCTGAGCTCGCCGACGCGGTCGGTCTGCACGTCAAAGCCGTTGTCGCGGGCCGCCCATGCCGCCCTGCCCTCTCTGAGGACCAGGCCGAGGTCGTCCACGACGCCGGCCAGCTCCCCGCCGATGATCGCAGGACATTCCCACCAGTTGTCATCGCCGCGCCCGTCCGTGGTCCGGATCAAGACCGCGATCGACATGTCGTCGCGGGCCGGCCGGCTGAAGTCCATCCAGTCGTCCTCGAAGCGCACCAGAGCGCGTCCGGCCTGCGCGCCCTCTCGCCTCGTCGGTCGGCGCTCGGACGCGCTCTGGGTCGCATGGCGCGACCCGGCGCCCTTGTCCGCCCAGGTCTGCACGAGCCCGGCCTCGGCCGTCCTCCAGCGCGCGTCGTCCGGCCCCTTGCCGAAGCCCTCTCCCGGGTCATCCGTCCGATAGACGAAGAGTTCGAAGCCGCCCACGGTGGCGTTGCGGGCCTCGATCTCGAAGGTGTCCCGGAAGAAGTTGGTGCCCGTCGGCGTCTCGATCTCAATCTGCGGCGGCGTCCCGTAGGTCGCCGTGAAGCCGATCGGGTAGACGAAGTAGCGGCCAGGGCGCGGGGAGGCCGACTCGGTGCGGCTGAATGAGAGGGAGCCGCCCAGGACGAAGCTGTCGCCGCGCAGCGAGTGCCCGCCGCTCTCGCGGGTCATGGTGAAGGTCCCAGGATCGTCGGCGTCGAGCCAGAGCGTCAGGCCCGCCACCTCCGCAGGCCCCGGGATGCAGGCCAGCGGCAGCGGCTCCTCAGGATCGACGCCGCACCCCTCGTCGTCGGCCCCTGGCGCGTCGGGGGCGCAGCGCTCGACCCCATTGCAGGGCTCGCCGTCGCCGCTGCAGGCGCCGTCATCGGGCACACCCACGCAGCGCTGTTGCTCGTCGCAGGCGTCGTCGCCGGTGCAATCGACCTCGTCGTCGCAAGGCGTCCCGACCGGCGCGGGGTCCAGGGTGCAGGCTCTGGCCTCGCACCGACCGACGGCGCACGACTCACCCTCGCAGTCATCATCGCCTTCGCACTCGCAGTCCTGATCCTCATGGACGATCTGATCCTCCTCCTCATCGCAACCATCCTGCGTGCAGTCGATCCCGTCGTCGATCTCGGGGACCTCGCCTTCAACACAACCCCCACCATCGGCGCGAGGGTCTGCAGGGAGGCACTGCTCCTGGCCGTTGCAGAAGGCGCCGTCGTCGCACCGCACCGGATCGGGGCGACCCACGCAGCGCTGGGCGCCATCGCAGACATCACCGACCGTACAGTCGACGCCGTCGTCGCAGCCTTCGCCGATCTCTAGCAGTTCGAAGGCGCACAGGCCCTCCTCGCAACGGCTGCGCATGCAGGAGGTTGTCTCGCAGTCATCGTCCGAATCGCACAGGCAGCCCGAGGTGTCGTGGACGACTCTGTCGGCCTCCTCATCGCAGGCGTCCTCACTGCAGGGCAAGTCGTCTTCGATCGCGGGCGGCGCGCCCAGGAGGCAGCCGCGGACGTCGGCGCCCGGATCGCCCGGGAGGCAGCGCTCCTGACCCGTGCAGAAGGCGCCATCGTCGCAGGCCGCGTCGTCCGGGGCGCCGACGCACTGCCCCTGACCATTGCAGGTATCCGGCCCGGTGCAGCCGACGCCGTCATCACACCCCTCGCCCTGCGGCGCGGGGATCAACGCGCAGGTGTGGAGCGCCGAACAGACCCAGGCCGAGCAGGCCGGCGCGGGTTCAGTGCTGCAAGACCCTGTATTTCCACAACATTCACAAGTCGAGCAGTCCTGAACGACGGCGTCGGCGAGCTCATCGCAGCGCCCCACGGTGCAGGTGATCCCGTCGTCGAGATCGACGGGATCGCCCGGCAGGCAGCCGCGCTCGTCCGCGCCGGGCTCATCGGGGGCGCAGCGCTCGACGCCGTCGCAGAATTGCCCGTTGTCGCAGGCGCCCTCCTCTTCAAGACAAGCGCCGGCGGGTCGCTCCGATCGGCAGTAGCCCTGCTGACAGATGGCGTTGGCCCCGAGTTCCTCGCAGTCCAGATCGGTGTCGCACTTCAAGGACAGGAGCGGCGCGGCGTCAAAGAGACACCCGGCCAGCAAGGTCGGCATCAACAGACAACTCCATCGAATCGCGCTCATAGAAGTCACGGACGCCCCCTGAGTCGTTGATCCCAGCCTCCACCTCCAAAGTAGCGTAAAGGAGCGCCACGAACCAGATTCACCTCGACCCAGGCAAGGGAAGATGGGCGCGCTTGCGTGGGGTGGCTGGCTGTGCGATGTCCGCAGAGGGCAGGTCGGATCCGCGAGGCTTCAAGGGGCCAGGACGCTCGACGATGACCCCAAGGATGATGCGCCCCCAACCCCCCCCACGCTCCCCGATCACCCCACGCTCCCCGAGCACACCACGATCGGCGAGCGCCCCACGATCGGCGAGCGCTCCACGATCGGCGAGCGCCCCACGCTCCTCGCACCGCCCCCCGCTGGGGGACGGGCTCGTCGGGTGGGGCTGGAGTTTCAGGGCAGGCTGCGCCCTGTCGGTCGCAGGCCAGCGCGCGGCCCAGGTCGATATGAGGGGGAGCGCAGCTCGGGACGAGGCAAGATCCCAATCCGCAGGCCCACGTGGACGCGGCGATCCGGCTCTGCGATTCTCTGTCACCCTTGCGCTGGCCTGCGCCCACCGGGCGCAGCCCGCCCGCGCATCCAAGCCCCACCCGACGAGCCCGTCCCCCAGCGGGGGCGGTGCGAGGAGCGTGGGGCGATCGTCGGGCGGGGGATCCTCGCCGAGTAAAGCTGCCCATGAGGAGGGGCTACGATGATCCATAAAGTTGCGGATCTGCACTGCGATCTGCTGGCGTTTCTGGCGGGCGGCGAGGGGCGCGGTCTGGACGATCCGCGATCGAGGAGCTCGCTGCCGCAGATGAGGGGCGGGGGTGTGGAGATCCAGGTCCTGCCGGTCTATGTGCCGTCGGAGACGCCAGTTCCGACGCGGGGGCTGGCCCAGATCGAAGCCTACGGTGGGCTGCTCAGGGAGCACGGGGCGCACTTCGAGGCGATCTTTGGCGATCGCGGGCCGGAGGGCGGGCCGGAAGACGGGTCGGAGGGCGAGGAGGGTCGGATCGGGGTGGCCTTGGCGATCGAGAACGCGTCGGCGCTTTTTGGGCGCGACGAGCCCGTCGAGGTCGGGCTTGGGCGCCTGTCGGAGATCCAGGCTCGCTTCGGCCCGCTGGTCTATTTGAGCTTGACCTGGGCGTTGGAGAACCGCTTCGGGGGCGGCAATGGCGCGCAGGGCGTGGGGCTCAAGGAGGACGGCGCGGCGCTGCTGGAGGGGATGTGCGAGCTGGGGATCGCGGCGGACCTGAGCCACACGTCGGACAAGCTGGCCGGAGACATCCTCGATCGGGTGAACAGCTCGCTGTCGGGTTTGAGGGTGATCGCCAGCCACAGCAACCTGCGCGAGGTTCGTGGGCACGCCCGCAACCTGCCCGACGAGATCGCTCAGGAGATCGCGCGCCTGGGCGGGGTGATCGGCCTGACCTTGATCAAGGGCTTTGTCGGCGAGGGGATCGAGGACTTCGGGCGGCACGTCGAGCGGGCGCTGGGGCTGGGGTTGGGCGGGAGCGTCTGTCTGGGGACGGACTTCTTCTGCGCCGAGGATCTGCCGACGCCGACGAAGGCCACCTTCTTCTTCGATGGATACGAGACGGCGGCCTGCCACCCGTCGCTCCAGGGGCTGCTGGGCGACTTCGAGGCCGAGGTGATCGAGGCCCTGGTGCGGGGCAACCTGCGCCGTCACCTGGGGGGGCTTGCGCGCGGCGGATCGGCTACTTGCCGAGCATCCCTTTTTTGAGGGCCTCGTCGGCGGGGTTGGCGCCCAGGAAGATGCTCCAGATGGCGCGCATGAACTCGATGCCTTCGATGGTGCCGGCGACCTTGCCGTTGAAGGCGAAGGAGGTGCCCTTGCCGGGGGTATAGTCGATCACGATCTCGTCGTTGCCTTTGACGTCGCGCATCCAGGCGGACATCTTGTCGAAGCTCTTCATGGCCACGGTGGCGTCGGCGCTCTTCTTGATGCCGTCACGCAGGGTGTCGACCAGCTGTCCCTTGTCCACGTCGCGGACGAAGTGCATGACGATGCGCTTGGCCTTGTCCTGGCTGATGGCCGCGCCGCCGTCCTTGGTCTTCGCCTCCAGGTAGAGCCCCCCGACGTAGACGTCGACGGTGAGTTTTTCGCGCAGGCCCATGCCGTTGAGCACGAGCGCCTGGCCGCCGACGGTGGCCTTGTCGGGCATCTTGACCCCTTCGAGCTCCCCGGCCCAGGCCGAGCCCGCACCCCACAAGGCAAGGACGATCGCCAAAACAACGACTCTCTTCATGATGGCACGCTCCGGCTCGCGCGCCAGCGACGCGCTGGTGGTCAAGGGTGGCTTCCTCGCCATCAGACGCCCTCCCCCCGTTGGAGTCAAGGCGCTTGCCGATCAGGGGCTCAAGAGAGCCTGGGCGATTTGGTCGCTTGACAGAGGACGACGACGAATTTATTGATTGGTTGACCAACCAATTCTGGAAGGTCATGAGAGGACTCAGGGAGGGAGCGGCGAGTTATCGTGGGGAGACCATCGAACAAGGAGGCGAGGCGGCGGCAGATCGCGGCGGCGATGATGCGGGTGATGGCGACGGAGGGCTACGACGGGGCGACGACGGCGCAGATCGCGCAGGAGGCGGGGTTGACGCCAGGGCTGGTGCACTACCACTTCTCCAACAAGCGCGCGATCTTGCTGGCCATGGTGGGCGAGCTCATGGAGCGCCACTCGGGTCGCCTGGAGGCGGCGCTGGTGGAGGCTGGCGGCGAGGCCGGGGCGAGGCTGAGCGCGTTCATCGACGTGCACCTGGCGGTCGGCGCCAGCGCGGACCCGGACGCGGTGGCGGCCTGGGTCTTCGTCGGCAGCGAGAGCCTGCGAAGCCCCGAGGTGCGGGCGGCCTTCGCCGAGGCGCTCTCGGGGACGACGGCGAAGCTGCGGGAGGTGCTGGAGCTGGGGGTGTCGCAGGGGGTCTTCAGGCCTGCGAACCCTGGCGCGGCTGCCGCGGCGCTCATGGCGCTGATCCAGGGTTACTACAGCGTCGCGGCCTCGGCCCGTGATCTGATCCCGCGCGGCTCGGCGGCGCCTTCGGCCCGGGCGATGGCCGCAGGTCTTCTTGGATGGACACCTCAGGGCTCCCCCTGACACGAGGAGAGGACGACATGTCTGGCATTTCCATGCTCTTGTGGGTCGCGCTGGTCGTGGGGCTCTTGTGGATGGGCAGGGCGGGCTTTCGGGCCTACTACATCGCGGCGCAGCCGGATCAGTGGCTCCTGCGGCTGCGCGACGGTCGCATGGTCGACGCCGGGGTGGGGATCGCGCGGTGGCGTCGGCCGGGCGACATGGTGGTGCGCTTCACCAGCACGATGCAGCGGGTCAGCTTCACGGTCGACGCGCTGAGCCTCGACCGGCAGCCGGTCGTGCTGGACGGCTTTTTGCTCTGGTCCATCGACGAGCGCGGGGAGGCGCCCTTCCGGGCCTACCGCAAGATGGGGCTGGTGGGCATCGAGGGCCAGGATCGGACGATGCAGAGCCGCAAGCACCTGCTGACGACCCCGCAGCACCGCGCCTTCCGCAAGCTGATGTCGGCCGAGGTCCAGCGCCACGCCTCGACGCTCACGCTCGACGACCTGCTCCTGCGCCAGGACAGGCTCATCGAGGGGATCGAGGCTCGGATGGTGGCGCTGGCCGAGGGTCTGGGGATGCGCGTCGACCAGGTCGAGATCGTCCAGACCCGGGCGCAGGATGACGCCGTGATGAAGGACCTGGGCAGCGCCCAGCTCGAGCTCATCCGCGAGGAGGCCGCCCGCGTGCGGCTTGAGGCCGCCGAGCGGGTCAGCCAGCGCGAGCTTGAGAGCCGCACCCGGCTGGCGCTGGAGGACGCCACGGCCCGGCGCGACCGCGAGGCCGCCGAGGCCACCGCGACCCTGGAGTTGGAGCAGCGCCGGGCGGAGCTGCTTACGCTGCGCCACGAGATCGAGCGCCAGCGCCTTGAGCACGAGCGCAACCAGCGCCTGATGGCGCTGGAGGCCGACCGCGAGGTCAACCTGCGGGCCCAGGCCATCGAGGGCGAGCGGGCGCTGGCCCGCGAGGCCGGCGAGGCCGCCCTCCAGGCCGCCCGGCGCCTGCGCGAGGCGGTCGTGCTGGCCGAGCGCCTCGGAGACTCCCGCGCCGAGGCCGAGGCCCGCCGCGACGTCGCCCTGCTGCTGGCCGCCGCCGAGGAGGCCAAGTCCGACGCCGTCCGCCAGCACGAGATCCAGCGCCTCGTCATCGAGAAGATGAGCGGCGCCATCTCCGCCATGCCCATCAAGGACGCCCGCTGGATCTCCATCGGCGCCGACTCCCCCATGGGCAGCCTCGCCGGCCTCGTCACCGGCCTGCACAGCCTCATCCAGCCCGACGCCCTGACGCTGCCCCGCGGCTGATCGCCCCCCTTGCCTCCCCTGCCCGCTGTGCTACACTGCCCCCACCCAGGAGACATGGGCCTGCCCCTCTTTTGCAGGTCCAACCATGGCACAAGCACCCAGCCTCACCCTCTCCATCCTCACCCTGGCCCTCGCGCTCCCCGCTTCACAAGCTGCGGCCCAGGATGATCAACAAGATCAAGCACATCCAAGCATCAAGCTGGAGATGTCGGGCGAGCCCCCTGCGGGAGTATTCTCCATCGGCGCGGGCTTCGATCACCACGAGCAGTTCATCGCCAGCGCCGGCCTCTCCCATGGCCGCCTCTTCGGCGCCGAGGGCCTCTCCCTGGCGCTCGACGCCAGCCTCTCGGCCATGGCCTCGCGCGTGGATCTGAACCTCGGCGCCGCGCCCGACCTCATCGATCCCCTCTTCTTCGAACTCAACGCGCACTCCCACGACCTGCTCCTGTCGCCGGATCACCCCTTGAGCGCGCTGCGCAACGGGACGCTCGCCCGCGTCGGCCTCAAGCTCGACCGCAACACGTCGATCTCCCTCGGCCACCGCTTCGATCTGGACCAGGTGGACGACGGCGGCCAGGCCCTCGTCGGCGGTCCCGACTTCGTGCGTCGCGACAGCGCCATGACCACCTCCGCCCTCTCTGTGCGCCTGGACTACCTGTCCAACCCCGACGACGAGGGCCCGATGCTCGACGGCCTGAGGCTGAGCGCGCAGATCGAGCGGACCTTCGAGGGGCTCGGCTCCGACAGCCGCTTCACCCGCTTCGAGGCCAGCGCCGCCCTCGGCGTCCCGCTCTCCTTCGGCTTCCATCTTCAGCTCAACGGCCGGGCGGGCGCCATCCGCGCCCCGAGCGGCGCGGACGTGCCGCTGCTGGATCGCTTCAAGCTCGGCGTCGCCCACGGCTTCGGCGGCGACCTCCTGGCCCCCACCGGCCCCACCCTCGATCCCGGCGGCGCCAACATCCCGCTGGGCGGCACCGAGGCCGCCGTCGGCAATGCCACCCTCACCATCCCGCTGTTTCCCGACGTCGGCCTCTCCCTCTTCGGCGGGGTCGAGGCCGGCGCCGTCCGCGATCCCCTCGACGGCGTCGGCACGGACTTCAACACCTCGGCCTTCGGCGGCCTGCGGTGGCTCTCCCCCATCGGCCAGCTCTCGTTTGGCTTCAGCGCCCCCATCGAGGGCGACATGTTCCAGAAGGAGCCCGCCTTCTACTTCATGCTCGGCCTCTGACCATCGCATGAGTGGCGGAACCCTTGCCACGCGATACAAGATCGGGCGAGAGGGCACGTCGATCATGACGGGTCGGCTCCGGCGGGTGGGATCACGGTCCCTCCGCCGAGGGATCGGGCGGAGGGCACGTCGATCGCGGCGGGTCGGCTCCGATGGGTGGGATCATGGTCCCTTCGCCGAGGGGATCGGGCGGGAGGGCACGTCGATCATGTCGGGTCGGCTCCGATGGGTGGGATCATGGTCCCTCCGCCGAGCCCCCAGGCTCGCGCCTGGGGCTACAATTTGTCCAGGGACGCCCCTTCGGGGCTGGCGACGGGGTGTCAGCAGGTATGGGGTGTGTCCCTCATCTCCGAGGCCCGTGTTGAGCATGCCGGTTGTTGTCTGGGACACGACGCATGCAGGTTGACTTCCTGTCGCCAGCCCCGAAGGGGCATCCCTGGCCTGTAGCCCCGGGCGCGAGCCTGGGGCGGGCGGGTGTCGGTTGAAGGGGGCGGATCGAGGTTCAGGGGGTGGGGGGAGGGGCGGCCATGTCCTTGAAGATGAGGATGGCCTCCGAGAGCCAGTGGTCGCGGATGAGGTCCTCCTTCCAGGCGTCCTTGCGGGGCTGGCCGGTGCGGCGTTCGGACTTGTCGTCGACGACGGGGGCGGGATCGTCGGTGTAGCGCAGCTCTTCGACGGCGATCCGGGGGGGGATGTCCTTCTGCTCGGGGCTCAGGGCGTCGAGCTGGTCGCGCTCGGCCTTGCGCTCGGCCTTCCACTTTTCGAGGTTGAGGTTCTCGACGCTCTGCTCGCGCAGCTTCGCCAGGAACTCCGCCCGCTGACGGTCGCGCTCGAAGGCCTCGTCGGCGCTCTGGCGGGCCTTGCTGCGGGCGTTGAGGGTGGCGATGTCGAGCTTGCTCTGCCAGGCCTTGAAGGGGACGCCCTCGACGCTGCTCCAGGGGATGGGGTGGTCGAGGTAGCGCTCGCCGGACTCGATGTGGGCGACGGGGTCGGGGAAGATGAGGTCGGGGATGACGCCCTTGTTCTGGGTGGAGGAGCCGGAGACGCGGAAGAACTGCTGCCGGGTGATCTTCAGGACGCCCAGGGGGCGCAGCGCGCCGTCGACGGTGGAGGGGTCGGCCATCCTGTCGAGGCTCATGATCATCTGGACGGTGCCCTTGCCGTGGGTCTGGGGGCTGCCGACGATCAGGGCCCTGCCGTAGTCCTGGAGGGCGCCGGCGAGGATCTCGGAGGCCGAGGCGCTGAAGCGGTCGACCAGGACGATGACCTGCCCGTTGAAGGAGACGGTGGGGTCGAAGTCTTCGAGGATCTCGGTCTGGCCGTCGGCCGAGCGGGTCTGGACGATGGGGCCCTTCTCGATGAAGAGGCCGGACATCGTGCGGGCGGCGCTCAGGAGGCCGCCGCCGTTGCCGCGCAGGTCGAAGATGACCTTGGTGATGCCGCGTTTCGTGAATATATCCAGGAGCTTGCGGACGTCTTCAGTGCAGCCGCGCTCGGGCGTGAGGCTGGGCTCGTTGCGGGTGTTGCCGTAGAAGCTGGGCAACTGGATGTAGCCGATCTTCGCGTCGTCGCCCAGGGTGTTCAGGACGGCGCCCTTGGCGTAGGACTCTTCGATCTTGACGATGTCGCGGGTGATGGGGATGACCAGGACGCGGTCGTCGGGCTTCTTGACGGTCAGGGTCACGACGGTGCCCTTGGGGCCGCGGATGAGCTGGACGACGTCCTGGAGGCGCATGTCGACGACGTCGACGGCCTCCTTGCCCTTCTGGGCGACGCTCAGGATGAGATCGCCGGCCTCCAGCTCGCCCTGCTGCCAGCTGGCGCTGCCGGGGACGATGGAGACGATCCGGACGTAGTGCTCGTGGACCTGGAGGACGGCGCCGATGCCTTCGAGCGAGCCGCTCATCTGGATGTCGAAGTTCTCCTTGCGATCGGGGGGCAAGAAGACGGTGTGGGGGTCAAAGGCGCCGACGAGGGCGTTGATGAAGAGCTCGATGTCGTCGATGTGCTCTTCCTGCTCAAGGCGGATGAAGCGGGCCTCGTAGTCCTTGGCGGTGCGCTCGCGGGACTTGACCTCGCGCTCCTGGGGGGTCGCGGGGGCGGTGTCGAGGACGTCCTCGTCCTCGGGCTTGTCGCCCTCCTTGGCGGCCTTGTCGCGGGCCTCCAGGATCTCCTCGTAGCGGGCGGCGCGGCGGATGACCTCCAGCTTGAGGACCTTGCGCCAGCGGTCGTTGAGCTCAGCCTCGGTCTTGCACCAGGGGCGCTTGTCGGGCTCGGTCTCCAGCGTCTCCTCGATGGTGGTGTCGAAGGGCTGCTTCAGGTGACCCTCAACGGCCTTGCGGACGACGGCGAGGCGCCGCTTCAGGAGCGCGCCGCCCTCCTCCGAGAGGCTCAGGCGACCCGCGGCCAGCTCGTCGTCCATGGTCTTCGCGTGGCTCTTGAGGCGCGTGACGTCCTCTTCGAGCAGGAACATCCGGGCCGGGTCCAGGCGCTCCAGGTAGAGGTCGAAGGCCTGCTCCGAGACGGCGTCGTCGATGGTGATCCGGCGCAGGTGGTCGGTCTTGAGCAGCTCGGTGACGAGCTTCGCGATCGCGGCCTCGCGCTTGAGCTCCAGCTCAGGCAGCTTGCTCTCCGCAGTCTGGCCCTCAGGCGGCTTGCCCTCGGGCAGCTTGCCCTCGGGCAGCTTGCCCTCGGGGTTGCCCCCGGCGTCTGCGGCCTGAGCGCCGTTGGCGGGCTTGTCGGCGCCGTTGGGCGGGGCGATGGGGTCGGGAGGCGTGGGCGGGTCCGAGTCGCAAGCGCAGGCGAGCGCGAAAATCATCAGAAAGAGGATCGAACGCGTGCTCAAGGTGTTCTCCTTGTGAGGGACCGACGGGCTGGCCAGATCTGGGCGAGCGTCGGCAGATGGCTTCAACGCATCTTCTTGGATGGGGGCCTCCCGGGTCAACAGCGGCGACAAAACAAGGGGCGCCGCCCTCGCCTCTCCCCCAGCGGCCAAGATTGACAAGTTCATGGAACAGGCCCATCAACAGAGTCAGAGAATGAATGAAGACCAGCCTTCCTATCATCCCGAGACACAGGGAGGAGATCGAAGTGACGGAGATCCAACGCACCTTGCTCGTGGCGATCATCGCGGAGACGCACCGCCAGGGGCCGCCGACGCTCAAGCGGGCTGCGTCGCTCATCCAAGGCGACGAGGCGGTGGTCCACAAGGCCCTCGTCGATCTCGCGGTCCGAGGCCACTTGCGACAGCACTACGACGGCGGCCCCTGGATCCCGACCCGCTCGCCGGAGGGCGAGCCGCTCACGCTCGCGCTGATCGAAGGCGAGGACAACAACATGGAGACGACCATGCCGACGATGCCGAGCATCCCCAAGCCGCGCTACAAGCCCTCCGAGGGATAGCCTCCGGCTCAGGGTCGGGAGCGGACGCCGAGGATCGCGACATCCACCATCGCGCTCTTCTTGCTCGACGCCGACCGCCGCCGCAGGGTGCCTCCGGCGGCCGGGGGCGAGCCGCCCCCGGACCCCCCTTCACTTGTCGATCTTCGTCTCGACGCTCGCCAGACCCGTCGAGGTGAAGGTCTTCCCTGACTCCAGGCCCTGGGCCTGCGCCGGACTCAACACCAGCTCATAGGTGGCCGAGGGCTTCCTGGCGTTGGTCCAACCCTCGATGGACTTGCTCGCCTCGAAGGGGGTCCAGTGCATCTTGATGCGCCTGAGCGGGAGCATGTAGCGCAGCACCTCGGGCGCGCCCGGAAAGCCCGCGGTCACCCGAAGATCGGGGATCGCGTGGAGCGCCCGCACGAGGGTGCCCTCCTCCCGCTGGGTCGGCGGGTGCTCCTCCAGCGCCTGGATCTTCACCTGAACCCGCACACGCGGCTTGCCGTCGGTCCACCACCACGCCCGGAAGTCCTCCAGGCTCCTGTTGCGGAGGCCCATCGCGGCCATCGCCGCTTTGCCGCTCTTGTCGTCCATCCCCTCGGTCGTCGCGCAGGCCGCCGCCAGCGCCTCCAGCTTCTCCTCGGCGCCCCGGGTCGCCAGCCCCTTGCCCAGCCCCAGCGCCCGCAGCAGCTTGTCCCGCGACGCCTGGTCCAGCGCCTCCAGCTTCTTGCGCCGCTCCTGATCTGCGGTCAGCTCCTCGCGGGCCTCCACCGCGATCTCAAAGGTCGCCCTCAGCGGCGCCGGTGTCGCCAGCCGCGCCACCACCGCGTCCGTGTCCGGGTGCGTGTCCGAGTAGGCCCAGGTGTGCGCGAACCCCCGCGCGATCAGCCGCTCCACCAGCGCCGTGAAGGACGTCCCCAGCGGCCTCAAGAAGCCGTCGTTGTCCCAGTGGTGGAAGCGAACATCCTCGCCATTGCCCGACATGATGATGCCCCACCCGCTGTCATCGCCGAAGAAGAAGAGCGCGGGCTCGCTCGGGCTCAGCGAGCCCTCCTGGAAGAAGAAGGAGGGGTAGCGCTTCACCGCCTGATGCGGCAGCCGGTAGACCCGACGCCAGGTGTCGATCGTCTTCTTCCCGCCCTCGTCCAGCGCCAGGAACTCCAACCCGTGCCACGCATCCGGCTCATCTGCGAACGCGTACCGGAACACCAGCCCGTTGAGCTCCTGGTAGAAGGCCAGCATGTCGGCCGGGAGCTTCCCTGCCCACTTCCCGACCCGGTTGCTCCAGGAGTGGCTGTGTTGATGGACGATCACATCGCTGCGCTCGGACAGCTCACCGATGCGGGCGAGGAGTCGCTGGGCCAATGAGAGAGGTTGCTGTGTCAAGGTGACTCCCTGGAGGGGTATCGGATCACGTATCCCCTCGTAATCTGTCCGCTTTATGGGCTGGCGAGGTGACCGCGAGGGCGGGCGGGGCGGTCGCCACCTTCCCCGTCAGGTTGCGCGAGCGTCGGGGTGAAGTGGCGCATTCTAATCTCGGCGCTCAAGGATATCGAGCCCATGTCGTGGAGTCGCCTTCGTTGATGGACACGTCGGGGAACTCCCCCTCCTGTCCTCCCCCTCGCTGCGCAAGGGGGAGGGACGCTCGCGGTTCGGGCACGGGGGATCGGCGAGTCGGCTTCGTTGATGGGCACAAGACCCCGTCGGGAACAATCGAGATCGGGGAGTCGACTTCGTTGACGGGCACGGAGAGATTGGCGAATCAGCAGAGATGACGGACACTTCGAGATCGTCGAGTCGCCTTCGATGACGGACAAGGGGGATCAACGAGTCGACTTCGATGACGGACACTTCGAGATCGTCGAGTCGACTTCGATGACGGACACGTCGAGATCGGGGAGTCGGCTTCGTTGATGCGATCCGCACGTTGGCGTTCCACCCGGGCTTGCGCCCGGGCCTACATTTTGTCCTGGGACGCCCCTGCGGGGCTGGCCAGGGGGCGTCAACCTTCAAGCGACAGACCCTCTCAAGGCCGCTTGATGTCTGCTTCCGAGCCCCTGAACATCTCTTGTGAGATCAACACGGGTGACACGCCCTCCACACGCTGACGGCCCGTCGCCAGCCCCGCCGTATGGCGGGGCGACCCGGGACAAAACCCAAGGCCCGGGCGCGAGCCCGGGTGGACCGTCAACGTGCAGAGCTCACCCAACGAAGTCGACTCGACGATCTCGACGTGCCCGTCATCGAAGTCGACTCGTTGATCTCGACGTGCCCGTCATCGAAGTCGACTCGTTGATCCCCCTTGTCCGTCATCGAAGGCGACTCGTTGATCTCGATTGTTCCCGACGGGGTCTTGTGCCCGTCAACGAAGTCGACTCGCCGATCTGTGGTGGGTTTGGAGGGGGCTCAGGCGTCGATCGCGCAACCGGGAGGGAGGGCGTCCTTCAGAGCCGCGACGGCCTCTGGGGGAAGGCCGTTGTCGGCGACGCGCAGGCGGCGCAGGTGGGGCGCGCAGCGGGCCTCGGCCAGCAGCGCGAGCCCGCGCTCGGTCAGGCCAGTGCCGCTCAAGTCCAGCTCCTCCAGGCCCGAGAGCCCAGGGCGGCGGGCCAGCCCGCCGGCGAGGCTGTCCCCGAGGGCGTTGCCGGCGAGGTTGAGGGCCTTGAGCGCGCCGAGGCGTGAGGAGGCCGTGAGGTGCGCGGCGGCGTCGGCGCCGAGCTGGTTGCGGGCGAGGCTCAGGTGGGTCAGGGACCCGAGGGTCGGCGCGGCGGCCAGGATCATGGCGGCCCGGTCGTTGAACCTGTTGTTCTCCAGGACAAGCCACTCCAGGCCCGAGAGGTGCTCGGCGCTGGCGAGCGTGGGCAGCGCCCGGTGGCTGAAGCCGCAGTAGCTCAAGTCCAGCCGCTTGAGGCCCTTGAGGCCCTCGCTTGCGAAGAGCGCCGAGGCCCCGATGTGCCCGATCTGGCTCAGGTTGAGCGTCAAGCGCTCAAGGTTTTCGAAGGCCCCGCCGGCCAAGGTCGCGACATGGCCTCGGGTGATGTTGTTGTGGACGAGGCGAAGGCGCTTGAGCCGCAGCATGCTCGACAGGCCGGCGAGGTCGGGCAGGTGCACGGCGACCAGATCCAGCGCGGTGACGCGCTCGATGAGGGGGCGCAGGCTGGCGACGGGATCAACCCTGGTGCCGTAGAGGCCCTCCAGGGTCAGGTGATCGAGGCGAGGCCACAGCTCGCCGACAAGGGCTCTGTTGAAGGTCGGGGACAGAGTGATCCGATTGAGGTGGAGGTGCTGGAGTTGAGCGCCCACGCCTGCGCTCTGGATCTTCTTGAAGAAGGCCACGTCGAGGGTTTCACCGCCGATCTTCAGGTACGCGAGCCTCTTGAGCGAGGGGCTTTCGAGCACCTTGAGGATCCGGGAGGGTGCCATGGTGTTCGTATCGTAGGGGCTTGCGTTGAGGACCATGCCCCGGATGAGGTCGAAGAAGGTCGCGCTCAAGCCGAGGCTCATGGTCTTGATCCAGCGCTGAGGCGCCATGCCGAGGACCTCAAGATCGGTCGGATGGAGGGGGCTGACTGGCCTGTTCGACCACCCCTCATCGCGCAAGGGCCATCGAGCGAGCGCGTCGGAGGCGTAGTCCACGGCCACCTCGACGCCCTCCTCCGGGCAGACGTCAAAGGCCGCGCAGAGCTGCTCCCAGGCCAGCGCCGAGGGGGCCGCGTGGGCGGCCTCCCGCAAGCGCGTCATGACGTCGTTGACCGGCTCGGGCGCGACCGGCTTGATGACCGAGCGGGCGGCGGCGTTCTCGAGCTTCATGCCGCGCATGAGGCTGGCGAGGCTCTCCTGGTCCAGGATCGCGATCCCGGCCGCCCTGGCCTGCTCCACCACCGCGCCGGGCCTGTCGCCGACGATCACAGCGTCCAGCGCGGCGCTGAAGCTCCAGGCCGCACGGATCCCCCGCCGCGCGAGGCGCAACCTCGCCTCGGCGTGGGTCATGCCGCTGAAGTGGCCACACAAGAGGACCTTCGGCTCCTTCGCCATCGTGCACCTCCCACCCAGGACTTATCCAGACGGATTGTTGTTTATCCAACAAGCGAAGCCCCTGGCAAAAACGCCTGGCAGCGACCGACCGACGCGGACGCCGAGGCTTCGCCATGCGGGGCAAAGCCAGAGGCGTGCCAGGAGTCCAGGCCACTTCGGGCGCAAAGGCGTCGGGCTGATACGGAACCACGCTCAAGCCACTTACAATCTGGGCCACCAGGATGCCCAAGATGAAAGTGCTTCAAACGTGGTTCCGTGCGACTGGAGGCGCAGCAAGAGCGGCCAGCGCGCCCCCAAGCCTTGAGGACCCGAGCAGGCCACGGGGGCTGTCCAGGGAGTTCGAAGGGATCATACGGAACCCCGCTCAAGCCACTTCCGTGTTGGGCCACAAGGATGCCCAAGATGATGGTGGTTCAAACGTGGTTCCGCATCAGGCGTCCGGAACCCAGGTGCCGTGGAAGCCAAAGGGGACCCGCCTCGGAAGCTTGATCCGGGCGACCGGGCCGCGGGCCAGGGCCGTGGCGTCGAAGATGTCCAGGGTCGAGCTGTCGGTGGCGCCGTCGTAGACGAAGGACAGCAGCCAGCCCTCGTCCTCGCCGGCGCCTGGGCTGTCCGGGACGAAGAGGGCCTCGGCGGGGATGCGGCCAGGGGCGAAGTCGAAGGTCTGGACCTGGCCGCCGCCCAGATCGTACTTCCTGATGGCGGCCGGATCGGTGGCGCCCTGCCGCTCCCGGGCGAAGCCCAGGCCATAGCCATAGCGGTTGGAGAGCCCCTGCCGGCGAGGATCGATCCTGGGGAACTCCATATGCCGGTCGTCGATGAAGTCGAGCGAGGCCGTCGCCGCCGCCAGATCGAGGCTGTAGCGCGCGAGGCGACCGTCGGAGCTGAAGTCGTTGGGGCCCTCGGCCCACATGGTCGGGTAGCGCGAGGCGGTCAGGATGATTTTGCCGACCGAGTCCGGATCGCGGAAGGCGTTCAGGGTGTGGAAGATGAAGCAGGGCTCGACCTCGATCCAGACCACGTCGGCGTTGCCGCCCTCCAGCGGCATGACCCCGATCCGGGCGCCGTTGTCGGGCCGCCACGCGAAGGGGAAGCCGCCGGCGATGGCCGCCTGCAGATCAAAGAGGATCGGCAGATCCATGAAGATGGCGTGGCCGTCGGTGATCTGGAAGTCGTGCATCATCGTCGAGGCCGGCACCTCGATGGGCACCGAGCGCACGAGGTTTCCGGCCGCGTCGGCGGTGTGGAAGACGAGGTAGGGCGGCCGGAAGTTGTAGCCGAAGAAGTGCAGCCGCCCGGTGGCCGGGTCCCGCTTCGGGTGGGCCGTCATCGGCCCCTGAAGCGCGCCGCCGTAATCAAAGACGCCCTTGGTGGACAGATCCGCCGGGTCGATGTCGTGGGGCAGGCCGACCTCGTTGAGGCTCAGGAGCCGACCCCCGTGGTGCACGACGCTGGTGTTGCTGTGGTTGTCCCGGATGCTCGGGGGGCCGCCGCCGATGCCGTCGGCCCGACCCAGGAGCCCCGTCTGGACGTACTTCGCGCGATACCACGCCGCCCGCCCGCGCTCCAGCCGCACCCCGTGCAGCATCCCGTCGCCGAAGAACCAGTGCGGCGAGTCCCCGAGCATCGGGTTGGGGCCATTGCGCACGTAGACGCCCAGGAGGGCCGGCGGGATCGCGCCCTCGACCTCCAGCTCAAAGCTCTCCAGATCGCCGTCGACCGGCGCGTAGTTGCCCTGCGTCCAGAAGCCGCCGTCGGGCTCCTCGACGACGTCGGCCTGCTCCACCGCGTCGGGCTCCGGGGTGGCGTCCTGCGCCCCCATGTCGTCGAGGCCCGCGTCGGGCGCGCCGACGTCCTCGCCGCCCGCGCCGGCGGGATCAGCCGCGCTCTCCTCCGGGCCGCAAGCCAGCAGCGCGTGGCCGCCGAACAGCGCCACGCCCCCGATCCCCGCCGCCTTGACGAACTCTCGCCTTGACCACTGCGTCATCCGCTCCTCCTTGATCAACCACGGGCTTCCACGTCGACCTCGCCGACCTCAACCCCTCAAGCGACTCGCCGATCCTGTCGCCGGCGAGGCGAGTCTCCACATCAATAGAACCGATCCGGGCTCCCCGTTCCAGGCCGGGGAGGCGCCCTCACAGGAAGAACGAGAGCGCGAGCTGGTAATCGTAGCGGCTCTGCGCGCTCCGGTTGACGACCCGGATGAAGAAGCGCTGCCCCTCCTCACCGGCCTCGAAGAAGTCGGTGGCGGTGTCCCCCGAGTCGACCCCCGTCGACAGCAGCGAGGTGCCGTCGGCGTCGTAGATCTCCAGCCCGACCTCGTCGAAGTCCAGCCGCGGCGCCCCTGGGCCCGGCTGGAGCCGGACGTCGATGAGATCAAAGGGCTCGGCCACGACCACGAACCAGTCCTCGTCGAGCGGGCACAGCCCCGCGGCCTGCGCCTCGTCACCGACCTGGAGCGGCGTCGCGATCTCAAAGTCGCCGTCCGGCTCCAGATCGTCGTCCGGACAGAAGGGCGAGGCTGGCCCCAGGGCGACGTCCAGCGTGTAGGAGGCGCGGACCTCGCGGACGCTGTAGACCTTCACGAAGACGACCCCGTCGCTCTCGGCCGTGTGGTCGACGGACTCGGTGGCGCCCAGGCCGGTCGAGTCCTCGAGGGTGTCCTCGTCGAAGGTGATCAGGGCCAGGTCGATGTCGCTCATCGGATCGAAGGCGATCGAGGCCGTCAGGCGCTGCCCCGCCACCAGATCGAAGGGGTACAGGTCGGCGTCGCCGCAGAGCGTGACCTCCTCGGCCTCGAAGCCCTCGTGGGACACCGCCAGCACGTCGGAGACCCGCTCGTTGGGCTCGTAATCGTCCGGCGCGCAGTCTCGCGACCCGACCGACTCACGGGTCAGCTCCAGATCGTAGACCTGGGTGCCGGGCCGGAAGAGGCGCACGTCCAGCTTGACGATCTCGGCCAGCCCCGTGTCGTTCTGCCATACGATCCGCTCGTCGTCCG
The DNA here is from genome assembly GCA_005804885.1 of Pseudomonadota bacterium. Classification (GTDB taxonomy): domain Bacteria; phylum Myxococcota_A; class Bradymonadia; order Bradymonadales; genus SYOX01. Next base: position 8,897 of record SYOX01000040.1, on the reverse strand, counting down.
TGGAGGTCAGGCTCGCGGCCAGCGGGCGGCCGTTGGCTCCCTTGAGCGACATGTCCAGATCGCCGTCGGCGTGCACGAAGCGGGCGTCGATCTCGATCCGCTCTCCCTCCTGGACCTCGATGGCGTAATAGTCCCGATCCTGATCGCACAGCGTCAACCCGACGTGGAGCCCATCCCCCAGGGGGGCCGCCTGCTCGGGCGAGTCATCCGGCTCAAAGGGATCGGCGGCGCAGCCCAGGTCCGGCGCTCTGAAGATCAGGAAGAATATCTGATAGTTGGCCGGATCGCCGCTGAACTCGGCGAAGACGCGCCGGGCCTGCTCGGTCGTCGCGGTCACGAGCAGATCGCCCGCGTCCTCGGCCAGGACCGTCTGGCCGTCGAAGGACAGCAGCCGCAGCCGCCTCTCCCCGCCCTGCCCGTCCGGATCGAAGACGACGACGTCCACCCCCTGCCCCGCCTCCAGATCGACGGCGAAGAGATCCACGTCCCCTTCGCACAGCGACATCCCGTAGAGCTCAAAGAGGCCGTCGGGCGAGCTCAGATCGGTGACGACGGGGGCCTGGCCGGGATCGTCGTTGGGCTCGGCGCTGTCGCGACGGCAGGTCGTGTCGCCGGGCGAGAAGACCGCGAAGCTGTGGCGGCCCTGCCCGGGCGACCGCGCCGCGCAGCCCGCCCCCGCCCCCGGCCTGTCCTGGGTCGCGGTCAAGAAGTAGAAGACGTCCATGACCTCTCCGACGTTGACGACGGGGTTGGGGATGACCCCGCTCCACAGGCCGTCGTCCTCCAGCATCGCCACGCCCTCGAAGCCCCCCGAGTCGTCCGGATCGCCCCCGATGCGGTAGAAGAGCCTCGGGGTCACCGGCTCGCCCGTCGGGTGGGCCACCGAGGCGGTCACGACGAAGTCCTCCACCCCCCGCTGCGTCTCCAGGGGAGTGTGCTGGATCACGGCGGCGTCCTCGCCGCAGCTCTTGGGCAGCAGCGTGATGGTGAGATCCTGCGCCACCACCTCGGCCCCCGAGGTCGCCACCACCCTCACCCCCCAGATCAGCTTCTTGTCCGCCTGCTCCGCGCTCGGCGACCACTCCAGCCGCGCCTCCTTGTCGCCCTCCTGGACCAGCGCCATGCCCTCCGGCGCGTCCTCCAGAGTCATCTCGACCCGGAGCGCGTCGTCGTCCTGCACCGCCACCTGCGCCACCAGCCGCTCATTGCGCGACAGATCCAGCACCCGCGAGTTCGTCGTCGTAAAGCGCGCCACGCCCTCGCTCGGGAACACCCTCAATATCATCCGGTGGCTCTGCCGGGCCCCCTGGGAGTCCAGGGCCGCGAAGTGGACCTCGTGCTCCGCGCCGCCGCCGTCGGCGTCGTTGGCGCCCGGCGTCCACACGAAGCGCCCGAAGGTGCTGAAGACGAAGCGCGCGTCCGCCGGCGCCTTCTCCATCCTCACCGACACCGGGTCCCCATCCGGGTCCTCCACCGTCACCGTAAAGGCCAGCACCTCGCCTGCCCTGCCCTGCGCCTCCGCGGCCAGATCCACGAAGATCGGCGCGCGGTTGTCCACCGACGCCCCATCGCCGCAGCCCCCCATCAATGCCGCCGCGACCCACGCCAACGCCGCGCCCCGCGCGCCCACGCCCCCCGACAGCGCTCCCCTCATCACACCCACCCCCACCCAGGTCCCAGACAGGATCCCACGCTAGCAGATCGCCCGACGGGGCTGCAATCGCTCCTCGCACGACGAACGATCCACGCTCGACGAGCGCCCCACGCTCGACGATCGCCCCACGCTCGACGATCGCCCCACGCTCGACGATCGCCCCACGCTCCTCGCACCGCCCCACGCTCCTCGCACCGCCCCCCACAAGGGGGGACGGGCTCGTCGGGTGGGGCTAGAAATTCGGGGGGGGCTGCGCCCGCTGGGCGCAGGCCAGCGGGCGGCAGGCAGCGGATCGCAGGGGCGGATCACCGAGTCGAAGTGGGCCTGTGGATTGGCATTTTCACGCCCCCTTGTGTTGACCTGGGCCGCCCACGGGCCTGCGACCGACAGGGCGCAGCCCACCCGCGCTTCCAGCCCCACCCGACGAGCCCGTCCCCCCTGGTGGGGGGCGGTGCGAGGAGCGTGGGGCGATCGACGTTGCCTCGGGAAATAGATGGCGGGCTGTGATAGATTAATGAATGGTTGTTCATTCAACGCGCTTGAGCCCGGTGGTGAGGCGGCGCGACCCTGAAGAGAGAGGACGGCTATGACGGAGTTCCGGATCGACAGGCGCGACATCGACTTTGTGCTCTTCGAGCAGCTGGGGTTGATGAAGCTGACGGAGTTCGAGCGCTATCAGGGGATGACCCGGGAGGACTTTGACCTGGTGCTGTCGGAGGCCAGGCGCTTCATTACGGAGGAGCTGGCGCCGACCTTCAGCGACGCGGACAAGCAGGGCTGTCGCCTGGTTGACGGGCAGGTGATCGTGCCGGAGTCCTACGTCGAGGCCTATCGGAAGTACGGCAAGAACGGGTGGGTGGCCATCACGCAGGACACGACCTATGGGGGGATGGGGTTGCCGATGGCGATCGCGATCGCCTTCTCGGAGATGGCCATCGGGGGTTCGAGCTCGTTCATGTTCTATCCTGGGCTGACGGTCTCGGCGGGACATCTGCTGGAGGTCCACGCGGACGCGTGGCTCAAGGAGCTGATGGTGCCGAAGATGTACAGCGGCCAGTGGACCGGGACGATGTGCCTGACCGAGCCGCAGGCCGGCAGCTTCCTGGCCGACATCGCCACGACGGCCACGCCCATCGAGGGTTCGGACGCCTACCGGATCAAGGGCAACAAGATCTTCATCTCGGCCGGCGATCATCAGCTCACCGAGAACATCATCCACCTCGTGCTGGCCAGGGTCCCCGGCGATCCTGAGACGACCAAGGGCATCAGCCTCTTCGCCGTCCCCAAGCGTCGGATCGACAAGAAGGGCGCCATCACGGGGCCGAACGACGTGGCCACGACCGGCATCGAGCACAAGATGGGGATCAACGCCTCGTCGACCTGCGCGCTCTCCTTCGGGGACAACAACGACTGCGAGGGCTACCTGATCGGGCAGCGCTGCGAGGGCATCGTCTACATGTTCCAGATGATGAACGAGGCGCGGATCGTCTGCGGGGTCCAGGGCGTGGCGCTGGGGTCGCGGGCCTACGAGATGGCCAGGGCCTACGCCGCCGAGCGCAAGCAGGGCACCGACCTGACGAAGCGCGGCAGCGAGGACAGGGTGGCGATCATCGACCACCCGGACGTGCGCCGCAACCTGCTCATGGCCAAGGCCTTCGTCGAGGGAACCCGCGCGCTGCTCCTGCAGGCCGCCGTCCACTCCGACGTCGCCCACAACCACCCCGATCCCAGGGAGCGCGACAAGAACCAGGATCTGCTGGAGTTGCTCACGCCGGTCTGCAAGGCCTACGCGACGGACAAGGGCTTCAAGGTCACGGAGCTGGCCATCCAGGTCCACGGCGGCTACGGCTACGTGAAGGAGTACGGCGTCGAGCAGTGCATGAGGGACGTCAAGATCGCCTCGCTCTATGAGGGGACCAACGGCATCCAGGCCCTCGATCTGCTCGGCCGCAAGATGAAGATGAAGGGCGGGGGCGTCTTCTTGACCTGGCTGCAGGAGGCCAACGCCTTTTTGAAGGGCCACGCCGCCCACGGCACCCTTGGGGATCTCGTCGCCGAGGTGGACAGGGCCAAGAACATGCTGGCCGAGGTGGCCTTCGGCTTCGCCATGAATGGGAACAAGGACCCGGGGCACACGCTCCTGAGCGCCACGCCCTTCCTCGACATCTTCGGCCACGTCGAGATCGCCCGCCTGCTGGTCCACCAGGCCATCATCAGCGCCGACAAGCTGGCCCAGATGGCCTCCGATCGCGACGTCGAGGGCGCCGAGGCTCTCGGCCAGCTCATCCTCGACAACCCCGACGCCCGCTTCTACGACGGCAAGGTGAAGACCGCCCGCTTCTTCGTGCACAACATCCTGCCCGAGGTCGACGCGCTGGTGCGCTCCATCAAGTCCGGCGATCGCTCCGCGCTGGAGATCGTCTTCTGATGGGAGCCCTGCTGCTCGCGATCCTGGTCTCCGCGCTGGCCCTGGGCGGCTGCTGCGGCGATCTGCGCCCCAGCGCCAAGGCCCCGGTCGACGCCCCCCGCGTCGAGCGCTCGCCCGGGCCCGTCAAGGTCAACGCGGTGGACCTCTCCTCGGCCTACGCCCACACCCTCTCCTCCCCCCCTCGGCATGTCGCCTGGAGGGACTACCAGGGCAAGGCGCTGGCGGTCTCCGGCGAGGTGGTCCGAAAGGGGGAGCGGCTGGGGAGCTACGAGGTGGCGCTGCGCGGCGAGGGCGACGGGGAGGTGATCTGCCTGGTGCCCGAGGGGGGCGCAGGCGGGGTCGACGATCTGCACATCGGCCAGAGCGCCACGCTGGTCGGGGTCGGGGCTGGCTGGCTGGGCGGGCCGGTGCTGCGCGACTGCGCGCTCGCCCCGGAGCGGCGCTGATCCTGCCGGCGCGCTCCTTGACCCTGGGCCCTGCTCGATGCTGGAGATCGCCGGTCGGCGACCTGCGCCCAGCCCCGTCGACCCGGGCCTGAGCGTTGAAAAGCCGCGGCGCGGGAGAGAGGCGTTGTCTGGACAGAGGTTGCCCCCTATGATGTGGGTCGCCAGGAGATCCAAGGAGGCAACATGGCAGAGGGCGTTGACACCCCCACCGAAGAGGCCAAGGACTCGACCCTCGTCGCGCAGATCATGGTCCAGATCGCAGCGGCGCAAGGCGAGGACGAGTACAGGGAGCTTCGCGACCAGCTCTGGTCGCTGGGCGACGCGGCGATCCCGACGATGCGGGAGGCGCTGACGAGCCTGTCGATGCGCCAGCGCATGGCCTCGGCGTGCAACCTGGGGAGGCTGGGCGATTACGCCAGCATCCCGGACCTGATCGCGCTGCTGGGCGACCCCTCGGGGCGTGTGCGGGAGATGGCGATCTTCGGCCTCGGCGTGCTGGGCCGGCCCCAGGCCATCAAGCCCATCCTGGCCTGCATGAGCGATTACGACGCCGACGTGCGCGTCCGGGCGCTGATCGCGCTGCGGGATCTGGGCTACGGCATGATGGAGTCGGCGCTGACCCAGGCCATGCGCGACGAGGCTTACAACGTCCGCGAGCAGGCCATGGGCTACATGCGGGCCGAGGCCACCCCCGCCTCCCTGCACGTGATCCTCCTGACGCTCCTAGAGCCCGAGCTCAAGATGCAGTCCATGGCCGAGGCCACCCTCGACAGGATCGTGCCGCTGTGCGATCCGGGCGCCTTTGGGAGCCTCAAGGGCAAGATGACCCCGCGGCAGGTGCGGCTGGTGCTCAACTACCTCGAGAGCCGCAACCTGCACGAGGTCTGGCCGGCCATGCACGGCGCGCTGGCCAGCCAGCTGAGCGCCCCGGCCCAGCAGCGCGGGCTGGACAAGTACGGGCGAATCCTCAATGAGCCCGCGGAGTTCGAGTACCTGGAGCGGGCGTGGCTGCGCGACGAGGCGGTCGACATGCTCGTCGATCACTTCACGGAGTCGGAGTCGGGGCGCAGCGTCCTGCTGGTGGGGCCGCCGGGCTCGGGCAAGACGGCCATCGTCCATGAGGTCGTCCGGCGCCTGGAGGAGGCCCGCTCGGATCTGATCGTGCTGGAGACCAACACCAGCGAGCTGATGACCAACACGCGCTACCTGGGCGAGTGGGAGACGAAGCTCAAGGAGATGGCCACCGCCATCATGGAGCACGACAAGGACGTGCTCATCTACATGAAGAACCCCAACGATCTGCTCGGCGCCGGCGCCCACTCCAAGAGCGACGAGAGCTTCGCGGACTTCTTCAAGCCCTACCTGGAGCGCGGCGATCTGCAGATGATCGCCGAGGCCACGCCCGAGTCCCTCAAGAGCGGCCTGGGGCGCGATCCGGGCTTCATGCGCCTCTTCATGCAGGTCCGCGTCGAGCCCATGGACGAGGCGCAGACCGGCGCCGTGGTCGCCCACCGCGTCGGCGAGGCGCGCGGGCGCGGGGATCGGCCGGTGACGGCGTCGGGCGACACCGTCGACCAGATCGTGGACCTGTCGCGCTCCTTCTACACCCGCTCCGAGGCCCCCGGGCGGGCCTGCGAGCTGCTCGACGACGTGATCGAGCACGCCGGGCGCGCCAGGGCCCGCGGGCTGGAGCCGGGCGCGCCGCTGGCGCTCTCGCCCGAGGACGTGCCCTCGACGCTGGCCGAGACGACCGGGCTGGACATGGCCCTGCTCGACGACAGGGTGGCGCTGGACATCGATCGATGGCGCGGTTGGTTCTCCGAGCGGCTCATCGGCCAACGGCCCGGGATCGAGGCGATGCTCTCGCGCGTGGCGCTGGTCAAGGCCGGCCTGCGCAACCCCTCGCGCCCCCTGTCCACCCTCTTCCTCGTCGGCCCGACGGGCGTGGGCAAGACCTACTTCGCCCAGCTCGTCGCCGAGCGCCTCTTCGGCTCGGCCCAGCGCATGGTCCGCTTCGATCTGTCCGAGTACCACGGCCACAACGCCCTCCAGAAGCTCGTCGGATCGCCCCACGACAAGGATCGCGAGGGCCTGCTGACCGAGGCCATCCGGCAGCAGCCCTACTGCGTGCTGCTCTTTGACGAGTTCGAAAAGGCCGACCCCGAGGTCTACCACCTCTTCCTCCAGATGCTCGACGAGGGCCGCCTGACCGACGCCCGCGGCCGCACCGCCGACTTCCGGCAGGCGCTCATCCTGATGACCTCCAACCTGGGCTCGGCCCACCTCAACCCCACCCCCCTGGGCTTCGGGGGCTCCGGGGGCCTCGAAGGCCACATCCGCCGCCGCATGGAGGAGGTCTTCCAGCCCGAGTTCCTCAACCGCCTCGACGACGTGATCGTCTTCGAACCCCTCGGCGCCGAGGAGATCCGCCGGATCGTCGACCTTGAGGTCGCCGCCGCCGCGAAGCGCCGAGGCTTCCGCCGCAGGGGCCTGCGCCTGGAGCTGACCGACGCCGCGCGCGACTGGCTGGCCCGCCGCGGCTTCTCGGCGCGCTTCGGCGCCCGCGAGCTCAAGCGCTGCATCGAGCGCGACCTGCTCACCCAGGTCTCGGCCCAGCTCGTCGCCCGCCCCCTGTCCTCGGGCGCCCGCGTCGTCCACATCGACGCCGCCGAGGAGCTCATCATCCGGCTGCTGGACGCCCCCGATCGCCACGAGCCCCAGATCGCCGCCGCGCCCCCCGACGCGCCGGCTCCCCTGCTCGCCCGCCGCCCCGATCCCGGCCTCTGAGGCGACCCGCCATGACCGACGAGCCAGCCCGCGATCCCGACGAGAACCCCTACTGGGCCGAGCCCGAGCCGCACCCCGACCCGTCCCTGGGCTGCATCCGGCGCGGCCTGTGCTGCCGCACCAGCCCCGGCTGGTTCGCCCCCGGGCAGGCCGAGCAGGCCGCGGCCGCGCTCGACATGACCCCCGACGACTTCGTCCGTCAATACCTCGTCATCGACTGGATCGATCTGCCCGAGGCCGGCCGCGTCCACGTCTTCGCGCCCGCCAAGCTCGCCCGCGACGGCCTGCCCCTGGAGCCCTGCGGCGAGGCCGTCTCCTCGCTCTACAGCCACCTCAAGGGCCGCTGCATCTTCTACCTCGGGGAGCCGACGACGCCCGGCTCACCCAGCGGCTGCCGGATCTACGCCGCTCGCCCCGTCGAGTGCGCCCGCTACGACTGCACCCACGATCCCGCCCTGAACCTCTCCCACCGCGCCATCGCCCTCCAATGGCAGCAGCGCGCCGACGCCGACGATTGAGAGGACACGTCGATCATGCAACTCCACCCCCTGTCCCCCTCCTCGTTGCACAAGGAGGGGGGACCCTCGCGGTTGGGGCAAGACGGATCGGCGGGTCGACTTCGTTGACGGGCAAGGAGAGATCGGCGCGTCGACTTCGTTGATGAGATCCGCACGTTGACGGTCCCCCCAGGCTCGCGCCTGGGGCTACAATTTGTCCAGGGACGCCCCTGCGGGGCTGGCGAGGGGCGTCGGCGTGCGTGGGGCGTGTCCCCAGGGTCGAACTCACAGGAGATGTCGGGGGATTGGGAAGCAGACATCGCGCGTCCTTGAGAGGGTCTGTCCCCCGATTATTGAAGGCCCATCGCCAGCCCCGCCGTATGGCGGGGCGACCCAGGACAAAACCCAAGGCCCGGGCGCGAGCCCGGGTGGAACGTCAACGTGCGGATCACACCAACGAAGTCGACTCGACGATCCCGACGTGCCCGTCATCGAAGTCGACTCGATGATCTCGACGTGTGCGTCAACGAAGTCGACTCGATGATCTCGACGTGTGCGTCAACGAAGTCGACTCCCCGATCCCGACGTGTCCGTCGTCGAAGCCAACCCGCCGGGATCGCCTTGTCCCTCACCGTCGGTCGCCTGAAGGACCGTACGCCCTCCCATCGGAGGCCCCACGCAGGGCTCGTCTTGTCCAGCAAGCGCTCCCCGATTGTCTCGCCATGATCTCCCTTAGCCCGTGACAGCGGCGCCCTCCATCAATAGACTCCGGCCGGACGATGACCCCGGTTGAACCGCAAACCTCAGAGAGGACTCGAATGTCACGACGCAAGGACGCCCTGGACTACCACCGAGAAGGACAGCCCGGCAAGATCGCCATCCGCCCCACCAAGCCCGTCGAGACGCAGCGCGATCTCTCGCTGGCCTACACCCACGGCGTCGCCGAGCCCTGCCTGGCGATCGCCGAGGACGTCTCGCGCGTCTACGACTACACGGCCAAGGGCAACCTCGTGGCCGTCGTCACCGACGGCACCGCGGTGCTGGGCCTGGGCGACATCGGCCCGGAGGCCTCCAAGCCCGTCATG
>SYOX01000329.1 GCA_005804885.1 Pseudomonadota bacterium | reverse complement strand
CGCCGTCGCCACGAACACCGCCCCGGGCGCGCGCGTGGGGCGATGATCGTGCCGACGGCGTCTCGCCCCATCGTTCGGACCCATCCACGCGGGGAGCAGCGCCGTGGCCCCGATCCAGCCGCGCTCGCCCGCGACGCGCAGGCGAGGGCTGCGGGGTCAGCGGAGGGGGCCTGGGACCCAGCAGGCGTGGAAGCCGATGGGGACGCGGCGCGGGAGGCGGACGGTGGCGACGGGGCCGGCGGCGAAGTCGTCGGCGTTGAGGACCTCGACGCGGGTGGCGCCGTCGCGGGCGTCGTGGACGAAGCTGATGACCCAGCCGTCGTCCTCGGCGCGGGCGCCCGGGCGAGGGACGAAGACGGGCTCGCTGGTGAAGTGGCCCTTGGGCAGGCTCCAGGCCTCGGAGGTGCCAGCGTCGGTGTCGTATTTTATCAAGCCGTCGAAGAGCAGGCGCGGCAGCGGGGCGACGCGGGGGTTGTAGCTGAAGCGGGTCGGCAGGCCGAGCCGATCGTCGTTCATCCTGGGGAACTCGGTCGAGACGTCATCGATGCGCTCCTCCTTGACCTGTCCGGTGACGAGGTTGAAGCGCCAGCGGTACATAAAGGGTTGTAATTCAAGGAAGTAGAGCCTGGGGATGGTGCCGTCCCAGCCTTCGGCCTTCGGCATGGGGTTGGCGACGCGGCAGGCCAGCAGGACCACCTCGTCGCCCTCCTCCCAGGCGTTGATGGTGTGGTAGATGTAGCAGGGGTCGCACTCGAACCAGCGCACGTCGGCGTTGTCGCCGTGTCGGGGGAGGATGCCGAAGCGGCTCGGCAGGCGGGTGTCGAAGACGATCTTGCGCTTGCCGTGGCGCAGCGCCTCGGGGTCCCACAAGAGCGGCAGGTCCAGCAGGATGGTGTGGCGCTCGGTGATGGCCAGATCGTGGAGGATGCGCGGGCCGGGGATCTCGATGGGGACGAAGCGGGTCAGCTCGCCGGAGGCCGAGGCGACCCCGTAGCTCAAGAAGGGCGGCTTGAAGAAGGAGAAGTCCATGAAGACCAGCTCGCCGGTCCTGGGATCGACCTTCGGGTGGGCCGAGACGCCGCCCTTGTGCGCGCCGCCAAAGTCAAAAGTCCCGAGGGTGGACAGATCCGAGGGGTCAAGCTCGTAGGGCTCGGCGCCGAGCCACCACAGCGACAAGAGCCGGCCGGCGTGCCAGACCAGATCGGTGTTGCTCGTGTTCTTGAGCGGCCCGCCCGGCAGGCCCCCCTTGATCGGATCGAGGATGCCGCCCCAGACGGCCTCGCCGGCCTCATGCTCCACCCCGAAGCTGCGCGTGCGGACGTAGCGGTTGCGGTAGGTCGCCCGCCCGCCCTCGAAGGCCAGGGCGTGGACCATGCCGTCGCCGTCGAACCAGTGGTAGCGGCCCGGCGGCGTGAAGCGGGGGTTGGGGCTGTTGCGCATGTAGGCGCCGACGAGCCCCTCGGGCAGCTCGCCCTCGACCTCCAGATCCTGCACATCAAGCTCATCGTCGACTGGCGCGAAGACGCCTTCGAGGTAGGGGTTGATCTGAGCGACGTGATCGAGCATGAGGCGACCTCCTGTTGCAACCTGCGCCCTGGACGGCCAACCTCATGGCGGCCGCCGCGCGGGCTCCGCGGCCTCGCTGTTTGCACACCTGACCCCGGCAGTCTACACAGACCCACGAGCCCGTCAACGGCGTGGATCGCCCCACGCTCCTCGCACCGCCCGTTGGGCGGGCTCGTCGGGTGGGGCTTGGATGCTCGGGGCGGGCTGCGACCTGTCGGTCGCAGGCCAGCGGGCGGCAGACAGCGGATCGCAGGGCCGGATCACCCTGCCGAGGTGGACCTTTGGATTTTGATGGGGCCTTGTCCTGACAGGCGTTATCCTGGTGTTGACCTTGGCCGCACGCCGGCCTGCGACCGACAGGGCGCAGCCCACACCGCATTTCCAGCCCCACCCGACGAGCCCGTCCCCGAGAGGGGGCGGTGCGAGGAGCGTGGGGCGATCGTCGAGCGTGGATCGATCGTCGAGCGTGGGGCGATCGGCGAGCGTGGCGGCGAGCGTCGAGCGTGGATCGATCAAACGGAGCCCTCATGACCCGGACCCTTGACGCGATCAACCACCTCCTGAAGCTGTGGAACCAGGAGCGCCGCGCGACCCGCGAGCGCTTCGTCGAGGCTCGCCGCGACACGCCGCTGGCCCAGCGCGTCGAGCAGGGCCAGGCCATCGATCGCCTCTCGATCGACGAGATCGACGCCGCGCCGGGCGGCCGGACCCTCCTGTGGCTCAGCACGCCGATGGCGCTCGACGCGCTGCGGGTCGGCCCCGGCACCCCCGTGCGCCTCTGGTGGGACGACCCGGACGGCCCCAACGCCGTCCGGGCCACGGTCGCGCGCCGACGCCGCGATCGGCTCGGTGTAATGATCGACGCCGTCGGAACGATCGACGCTGGCGACCACGGCCTGCCTGATCGACTGGAGGAGGGCGAGTTCAAGCTCGACCGCGACGACCCCGGCGCGACCTTCGAGCGCGGCGCCAAGGCGCTGGCCCTCTTCCGCGATGCCCCCGCCCGATCGGCCCAGGGCGAGCTGCGCGCCGTCCTCTTCGGCGAGCGCCCCCCGGCGCTGCTCCCGAAGGCCGACCGGCGCCCCTTCGTCCCCCTCGACGCCGACCTCAACGAGCCCCAGCGCCGCGCCGTCCAGCGCGCCCTCGACGCCGCCGACCTCGCCCTGGTCCACGGCCCCCCCGGCACCGGCAAGACCCGCACGCTGGTCGAGATCATCCGACAGGCCGTCGCCCGCGGCGACAAGGTCCTGGCCGCCGCCGCCAGCAACGCCGCCACCGACAACCTCGCCGAGCGCCTCATCGACGCCGGCGTCGACCTCCTGCGCCTCGGACACCCCGCCCGCGTCTCCCCCGCCGTCGAGGCCCGCACCCTCGACGCCCTGCTCGAAGCCACCGACGCCTTCAAGCTCACCCGCAAGTGGATCGCCGAGGCCGCCGCCCTGCGCCGCCGCGCCAACAACCGCTTCGACCGCGGCTCCATCGACCAACGCGACCGCCGCGACCTCCTGCGCGAGGCCGGGCGCCTCCAGGCCGACGCCCGGAAGCACCTCCAGGGCGCTCAGGCCGCCCTCATGGCCCGACACCCCGTCATCTGCGCCACCGCCGCCGGCGCCGACGCCGCCCTCATCGGCCGAGAGACCTTCGATCTCGTCGTCATCGACGAGGCCACCCAGTCCGCCGACCCCACCACCCTCGTCGCCGCCGCCCGCGCGCTGCGCCTCATCCTCGCCGGCGACCCTCGCCAGCTCCCACCCACCGTCATCGACCTCGACGCCGCACGCCAGGGCCTCGCCGAGACTTTTTTCGAAAGGCTGGAGGCCGCCGAGGCCGCCGCCGGCGCCGACCCCGCGCTGCGCGCCGTGGTCATGCTCACCGTCCAGCACCGCATGCACGCCGACATCATGGCCTTCCCCTCCGCGAGCATGTACCGCGACGCCCTCATCGCCGCCCCCCACGTCGCCGCACACGCCCTCGATGACCTCGGCGTCGCCCCCGACCCCCTGCGGCCCTCGCCCCTCATCTTCATCGACACCAGCGGCAAGGGCTGGGACGAGCTCCGCCAGGACGACATGAGCACCCACAACCCCGAACAGGCCCGCCGCACCCTCGCCGAAGCCCTCCGCCTCCTCGGACGCGGCCTCCCCCTGCCCAACCTCGCCATCATCACCCCCTACCGCGCCCAGGCACGCCTCATCCGCGACCTGCTCGCCCGCGCCCTCGGCCACTCCCCCTCCTTGACCCAGGGCCGCACCCTCCCCGACAGCAGCGGCGCCGGTGATGATGGGAGGGACTCTGTCGGCGACGCCATCAGCGACGCCGTGGGCACCATCGACAGCTTTCAAGGCCGCGAGAGGGAGGCCATCATCCTGGATCTGGTCCGTTCCAACGAGGGCCGCGAGCTGGGCTTCCTCAAGGACACGCGCCGCATGAACGTGGCGCTGACCCGCGCCCGACGCTCCCTGATCGTCATCGGCGACAGCGCAACCCTCGGCGCCCACCCCTACTACGCCGACTTCCTGGAGGCCGTCGAACTCTACGGCCAATGGATAAGCGCCTGGGCCGACGAGGCGCCCCCCTTCGAATGATCCCGTCAAGCGACGCACCCCGGCGCCCGCGCAAGCCGCTGCACCGTCAATCTTCAACAATAATTACAGACACTTGCAACCGTAACCATCACTCGGCGGCGATCAGGCGGCGCTCGCGCAGGAGGATGTCGAAGGGCGGCTTGACGGAGCCCTCGTCGGCCCAGGCGCGGTCGGGGGCGAACTCGGGCAGGCCAACGGCGAAGGCGGCGCCGCGTGGGGTCGTCCCGGTCGACAAGATCACGGCGAGCCCGCCGCCGCGCGGGTTGGCGTGGATCGAGCGCAAACCGACGTCGCGCAGCCCGGCGCCGTGCTTGCGCAGCAGCGCGCGGGCTTCGGGGATGAGGCGGCCGATCAGCGGGTTGGCCTCGGGCGTGCCGAAGAGGATCACGTTGTGGGCGGCCAGCTCCGCCTCGGTCACGTCGCGGTCGGCGACGACGCGAGAGCGCAGCGTCGTGAAGCGGGACCAGCGGGCCTGATCGAGCGCCGCCAGGTAGCGGTTGAGGGCGGCATCGACGGGGTCGGCGGCGCCGTAGACGTAGAGCTGAGGGCCGCTCTGGAGCTGATCGGCGCCGCCGAAGGGCTCCCCGGGGCCGAAGCGGCCCTCAGGGCGAGGCCAGGAGGGAATGGCGGTCGGCGCGGCCTCGGTCCAGACGCGCCAGCCGGAGGGGGCGCGCTGCGCGGCCAGCGTGTGGTGTCCGGGGCGCAGCTCGACGAGGTGGCCCTCGCCGTCGATGGTCAGGCGCAGGCTGCGGGCGGCCTCGGCGGGGCGCGCGGGCAGGCGAAGCTCGGAGATGTGCGCGGTGTCGATCTTGAGCGTGTCGGGATCGGACCAGCGCGCGTCGAGCAGGGCGCCGCTGGACCAGTCGGCGGCGAGGATGAGGGCGCCGTCGACGCTGCTGTAGCGGGGGGTGCGGGTCAGGAGGTGGATGTGATTGGGGTCGCGAGCGCGGCGCTTGCGGGCGATCCAGGCGAAGAGGGCGCCGCGCTCGTAGGTGCGATCCCAGACGTTGTGCCCCAGGTCTTCATGGAGGGTGAACTGGACGCGGGCGCCGGCGCGACGCAGGTCGGCGGCGAGGCGCTCGACGCTGGCGTGCGGCAGGTGGTCCCTGGCGCCGTAGACGATCATGAAGTCGAGCCCGCGGGCGTTGTCGAGGTGCTCGGCGGCCGAGACGCGGTCGAGCCAGCGGGCCTCGTGGGGCTGGTGGGGGCTGGCCTTGATCCGGGTGAAGTCGCGGATGTCGCCCAGCGCGCACAGCGCCGAGACGGAGGCCCACCGATCCGGGTGGTGGACGGCCAGCTCGTAGGCCGCCAGGCCCCCGTTGGAGACCCCGGTGAGGTGGACGCGATCAGGATCGATGGGGAAACCCCCCTCGACCAGCGCCATCACGCGGAACAGGTCGTCCTCGCCCGCATGTCGGTAGAGCGTGTCGCCGTAGCCGTGGGGGCAGACGACGAAGCTGTCCGGGCGAGCGCCGGCCAGCGCCGTCCGGCAGATCCGGGTCGGCGTCCCCCGAAAGCCGTGCAGCGCGACGACGAGGGCGTGGCGGCGGTCGGGGTCGATCTTCGGGGGGATGTAGAGGGCGAAGGGCTGGTAGCGGCCGTCGAGGGGGGAGCGGTAGGCGCGCGTGTGGAGGCCCTGGACCCCTTCGAGGGGGTCGCGGCCTGCCTTGAGGGCCTGGAGGTGGCGCTGGAGATCGCGGCGCAGCCCTGGGACGCTCTCTTCGGCCAGCAGGCCCTCCCCGGCCAGGACGCCGTCGAGCTGCTGGAGCCCGTAACGGACGAGGTCGATCCCGGGGCCGACTTGCGCCGAGGCGTCCAGCAGCGCCCGGACCTCCCGCGCGAGGATCAGATCGGCGCCGGTGACCTTCTCAAGCGGCTCATCGCCGCCCCAGCGCGCCACCGCGCGCCCCTTGGCGTCTCCGCCGACGAGCGCGGCCCGCAGCTCTGCGCGCCCGAGCGCGCCGCGGGCCTTCTGCCACCCTGTCGGCCAGGACAGGAGGCGCTGGCAGGAGGCCGCCGGGGCGATCACGCAGGCGTCGGCGTCGGAGAGGGTGAGCGCGGAAGGCAGCGCGGCGCCTCGGGCGCCGAGCGCGCTCAAGGTCAGCCGGCGCCCGACGAGGTCTTCAGGCAGGGAGGGGGAGAAGCGGGCGTCGATCCGCCACGCGGGCTGCCCCTGGTGCCAGACGAGATCGAGCCGCGCCGTGACGGCGCCCGCGCCAAGGGCGTCGAGCGGATCGAGCCTGGGGACGAGCGCGCGGACCCCGACGGCGGGCTTGCCCTCGGGCGTCAACAGGCGCAGGTGGAAGCCCCGGCCCTCCCAGCCCTCGGCGGCCTTGTCCAGCCAGACGGTGATCAGGTGCGCGCCGGCCTTCAGGTCGACGGCGACCTCGGCGGCGTCCGGGAGGCCCTGCTCGACCTCGGCGCGCAGCAGCGCCACGCCGTCGAGCCGCAGGACGGCCCCCCGAGGCAGGCCGACGCGCAACAAGACGCGCTGAGGAGCGCCGACCTCGATCACCGCCACCGCGCGGCCCCCGCGCCGCCAGAGCGCGTCGCTGCCCCTCGCCATGATGTCGTGGGAGAAGGCCACGTCGCCGGCCTCGACCGCGGACGACAGCGCCTCCACGGCCGACCGCGCGAGCGGCGCCAGGGAGACAGGCCGCACAGGGTCGGGCCTCGCCAGATCGCCGCTCACCTCCCGCCTGGGCTCGGCGTCGAGCTCGTCTGCGCCCCTTCGATCCGAAGGGACGTAGGCCCAGGCCGCCATGAAGCGACCAGGATCATCGACGAGCGGCGCCCAGCCGCTCGACTGCGCGGACGCGGACCCTGAGGACAGCGCGGCGCACACCGCGAGCAAGACCCAGGGCGCGCGCCTGCACGCCGCCACGAAGCGACAGCGGGGCGCGACGCGTCGCCCATGAGCCCCCGCTTGTCTCCAATCCAGCGGCTTTCGGGTCAAATGAACCTCCATGGGCACGAACCCACGCCGATCATGATGCAAAAAACTTCGTTCAAGACTTGGAAATTGAAGCAAGACCCTCTATGGTGTTCTCGGGTGGCGAACGTCGGAACGGTGAACAGTTGAGCAAGGATGCGAGCCTGTTTTCCGGTCCCGTCATGCTTGAAGAGCGTCTGGACGTATGATCAACCCTGTACCTTCTTGCCTCCACATTCTCATCATCGACGATGAAATCCTGATTACCGAGGCGCTTAGAAGGGTGCTCTCTCGAAAGTTCAAGGTGACCACCCTGAACCTGGCTGTTGACGCGCAGCGGTTGTTCTCCGACGGCGTTCGCTTCGACGCGATCCTCTGCGACATGATGATGCCTGGCTTCTCAGGCATGGATCTCTTTGATTGGCTTCAGGAAAACCATCCTGACATGGGCAAGCGCCTGATCTTCACAAGCGGCGGCGCCTTTACAAAGCGCGCCCAGGTCTACCTCCAGGAGCTGCCTCAAGAGCGCTTCATGCCAAAGCCCTTTGACGTCATGGCCTTGTCGGCCTCTCTCGAGGTGTTCATCGCGAACCTCTAAGGTTCTCGCTCGCACACGAAGCGCCTTCCTTCGTCGCACTCCTTGTCGTTCCACCGGCCCTGATCGCCGTGATCACCCATCAGCTCGACGCAGCTCTCGCCCTGGCCCCCGTCGGGGTTGGAGCCCGACCACGCGGAGAAGGACAGCGGCGTGCCGTCGACCCACACGAAGACCCCCTCCTGCGCCGTGTCCGTGAGCCCTATCCACGCCTTCTCGGTGCCGTCGCGGTCGAGCTCGGCGGCGATCCAGAGGTTCTCCTCGGCGCCGTCGATGACAGCCAGGTGGTAGCCGAACGCATTGCAATCGGCGCTGGCCTGCGCCCACTGCCGCCCGCTTATGCAGAACAGGTACGCGCCGCCCTCGCGATGACGCAGCGCGCAGGGGCAGCCCGCGTCTTGATCGATGACCCCGTCGCAGTCGTTGTCGATCCCGTCGCACACCTCCGCCGACGGGCTCCGGGGATCTCTGTCATTGCAGTCGCCGGTCGGGCTGGCGGTCCCCGCCTCGCCTGGATCGTCGCAGTCGCCGTCGTCGGACATCACCAGAGTGTCACCGGCGGGGCGAATCCCGTCGGCGTCGGCGTCGAGGAAGCAGAGTTCGAGGCCGTCGCAGTCGGAGTCGACGCCGTCGCCCGTGAGCTCCGCGGCGCCAGGGTGGGCGCCGGGATCGCCGTCGTCGCAGTCGTCGGCCAGCGTCGAGAAGCCCGCGGGCGGCTCACAGGCGCTCTGCGGCGCCGCCCCTGGGTCGCCGTGCCCGTCACCGTCGAGGTCGGGGTACCAGAGCTGGATCTCGCACGGGCGATCCTCCTTGCCCTCGTCGACGTCGGCGGACACGTCCGGCGCGGCGCAGCCCGGCCCCACGCAGCCGACGTCGACGCTGTCAGGATCGGCGTCTGGCGACAGGCCGGCGTCAGGATCGTCGAGGGGGAAGCCGCTGGTGCAGCCCGCGATCAGCAAAGAGGCCAGCGCGTGGAGGGCGATCAGCGATGCGGGGCGCGTGGTCATGGAGGTGCGTGGTCAAGATGAGTCGGCCCGACGGGATCATGGTGACAGAAAGCCAGGGGACAGGCAAAGCGCGGGGCGCTTGACCGCGCCCAGCTGGCCTCAAGGCTCTGTCAACAAAGGAGATCCGGGCCTTGATCGCGGCGGCATCCGCGCAGGAGCGTCGGATGACCCGCGAGATCAGCGCTTCGACCTCGCGCGGCCTTCGGGCAGGCGAGGGATCACCGCAAAGCGGCCGCGCAGGTCTGCCCTCGGCGCCCAGGCCCTCGGCGCCTGGTGGCCGACGAGAGCGGCGCCCGAGGACCCATCAGCCCAGAGTGTGGTAGACCTTCTGGATGTCGTCGTCCTGCTCCAGACGATCGATGAGCTTGAGGACCTCCTCGGCCTGCTCTTCGGGCAGCGAGATCAGGCTCATGGGGATGTACTCCAGCTCCGAGGAGATCACGGTGACCCCCCGCGCCTCCAGCGCCGCCTGCATGCTGCCGAAGTCCTGGAAGGCGCTCCGGACGATCAGCTGCGCCTCGCCCTCCTCGCCCACGCCCTCGCCCAGATCCTCCAGGCCGTAATCGATCAGCTCAAGCTCAAGCTCGTCCTGATCGACGCCCTCGGGCTTGAGGCGGAAGACCCCCATGCGCTTGAAGAGGAAGCCGACGCTGCCCGAGTTGCCCATGTTGCCGTTGCAGCGGTTGAAGTGCATCCGGACGTTGGCCACGGTGCGCGTCGGGTTGTCGGTGGCCGCCTCGACCAGCACCGCGATCCCGTGCGGGGCGAAGCCCTCGTAGATGATCTCCTCGTAGTCGGCCGCGTTCTTGTCGCTCAGGCGCTTGATCGCGGACTCGACCTTGTCCTTGGGCATGTTGACCGCGCGCGCGTTCTGCAGCACGCGGCGCAGCGCCGGGTTCGTGTCGGCGTGGGGTCCACCAGCGCGCACCGCAATGGCGATCTCCTTGCCGATGCGGGTGAAGGCCTTGGCCATCTTGTCCCACCGCGCGAACATCGTAGCCTTGCGAGTCTCAAAGATGCGTCCCATGACTCTCCACAGTGTCGTTGAGCAGGCGCGGCGCCGCACGCGGGCCGCTCAGGCGCTCGTCAGGCATCCCATCAAACCCCCAGACTGCCTTGGGGTGCGGACGCCTGCCTTCAGGCGGCGGCATGTTATGCCGCCTCAAGCCCCGGGTCGAGGGTGATCTTGAATTTTTCCGCGCCGGACAGGTCGGGGCGCTGAAACGCCCCTCGCTCCTCGCACCGCCCCTCGCTTCTCGCACCGTCCCGTTGGGGCGGGCTCGTCGGGTGGGGCGGTGCGTCGATCGTGGAGCGATCCTCGGTCGTGGTGTGATCTTCGTGGGGGTCGTCGCGCGTGATGGATGAGCGTCGCGCTTGGGGTAATCGTCGGGCGTGGGGTGGTCAGGGGGCGAGGTTGAGGTTGATCTTGAGCAGGACGGCGTCCTTGATGAGGTCGTCGGCCTTGCCCTCGTAGATCATGTTGAAGTCCTTGCGGTTGATGGTGAACTCGGTCTTGCCGGAGAGCTTGCCGCCGTCGAGCTTGAGCGTGGCCGGGAAGAGGATCGTCTTCTCCTTGCCGCGCAGGGTGAGCTTGCCGGTGACCTCGTGGGTGCCCCACTTGCTCTCCTTGACCTCGATCTTCGTGCTCTTGAAGGTCGCCGTCGGGAAGTTGGCCACGTCGAAGAAGTCCGGCGACTTCAAGTGACCCGAGAACTTGAGGCCCCACTCCGAGTCGCCCAGGTCGGTCGTAAAGTCGGCCACCTGGACGGTGAACTCCAGCCCGACGACCTGGCCCTTGTCGAGCTTCGCGGCGCCGGTGAAGTTGGTGAAGTTCAGCGTGTGATCGCCGGTGACCTTGGCGCCCACCGCCGAGATGCTGCTCTCGGCCGACTTGACGGACAAGGTCTGCGAGGCGGCCGGTGAGGCCACGGCCACCAGCGCGGCGGCCACGAGCGCGGTCAGGATCGTCTTCATCGTCTTCATCGTCCCTCTCTCCTTCTGGATGCGCCCTTCTCTGTGGGGCTGAGTGTGTGTGGGGGCGAGGTCGCCTCGCCCTTGCGTGACGCGGACAAGCTATGCAAGGTGCATGTTTGCAACAAGGGCGTTTATTCGGAACCATTGAATGCAAAGGCGCAACGATGAACCTGGATGAGATGGCGACCTTCATCGCGGTGGTCGAGGCGGGGTCGATGAAGGCGGCGGCGCAGCGGCTTGGGGTGCCGACCTCGACGGTCAGTCGGCGCGTGGCGCGGCTGGAGGACGGGCTGGGGTTGGCGCTGCTGCATCGGGCGCACCGGACCTTCACGCTGACGGAGCACGGCGAGCACCTCTTTGAGCGCTGCGGGCCGATCGTCGAGGAGCTGGGCGAGGTGGTGACGGCGCTGTCGGACAGGGCGCCGGAGCCGAGGGGGCGGCTGCGGGTGACGCTGCCGCAGGATCTGGGGGCGACGGCCTTCTTCGCCGACGTGATGGCGGGCTTCATGGCCCGGTGGCCGCTGGTGTCGCTGGACGTGGAGCTGACGAACAGGCGGGTGTCGCTGGTGGAGGAGGGCTTTGACGTGGCGCTGCGCGCCCACGGCCCGACGATCACGGCGCCGGCCTCCCTCATGGTCCGCCGCCTGGGCGTCTCGGCCTTCGGCCTCTACGCCTCGCCGGCCTACCTCGCCCAGCGCACCCACCCCGAGTCGCCCGAGGCGCTCCTCGATCACAAGGTCCTGTCCCACGGCCTCTTCGCGCACGACGCGCAGATGATCCTGCGCCCGCGCGAGAGGGGCGAGGCGCGGGAGATCGCTTTCGACCCGACGGCCTCCAGCAATGACTTCGGGCTGCTGCTGGAGCTGGCCCGGGCCGACGCCGGGATCTGCGCCCTGCCCGACTTCCTGGCCGGCCCCGGCGCGCGATCGGGGACACTCTGCCGGGTGCTGCCCGGCTGGAGCCTGGAGGGCGGCCACTTCTCGCTGCTGTGGCCCAGGAGCCGCCACCTCGCCCCGCGCGTGCGGGCCTTCATCGATCATGTCTCCGAGGCCATCGAGGCCAACGGGGACTTTCAGAGCGCGGGCGGGCCGCGCTGAGGGATCGACGCGCTTGCCGGGCGGCCCTGAACCTCCCGACGGCAGCCTTGAACCTTCCGACGACGGTCTGGAGGTAGCTTGAGTCGGCCCTCCGACCCACTTTTGACGGCCTTGAACCTCCCAACGGCAGCCTTGAACCTTCCGACTGAACCTCTCAGCGACGATCTGGATCGATCAAAATGCGCTCTGGAGCCCATTCCGGAGTTTCAAGATTTCATTAAATCACAAATTATGTGATTTAATATAATTTAGACTGATAAATACGACCGCTCGTTCTCTCCAAACCTGTTCAGACCCTCTTTGAACCTCCCCCGACCGCCTTGGAATCTCCGTCCGAGGTTCCCGAAGCAGGGAGGGGGCTGGGGCCGGGGCGGGGATCATACAGAACCACGCTCAAGCCACTTCCATGTTGGGCCACCTGGAAGCCCAAGATGACAGTGCTTCAAACGTGGTTCCGTATCAGGCGTCGAGGATGGGGCGCAGGTCGAGGTGGCGGGCGCCGATGGGGGCGCCGAAGGCGTCGCGCAGCAGGTCGTCCTTGTCGAGCAGGACGCGGACCCAGCGCATCCCGGCCGGCCCGGTGTGGCCGCTGAAGGCGGGGCCTCGGTCGAGCAGGACGCCGAAGTGTCGCCACAGCTCCAGGCTCGTGGTGCCGGGCCTGCCCAAGCCCTTGTAGGCGCCCCCGTCGAGGCGCACCTCCAGCTTGTCCAGGCCGACGCCGTGGGCCTCGCACCAGGCCCAGGCGCCGTCGAGGTGGCGCATGAAGTCCTCGACCTGCTCCATCGGCAGGCGGCGCTTCATCGGGCCCGTCTGGAGCGCCGCGAGGCCCTGGCTCAAGAGGCCGCCGCGCGCCGCGTCGTCGTAGAAGCCAGAGACGGGCAGCCACCACGGCGGCCCCGCGGCGCGTCGACCGAGCGCCATCAGGCGCGGATCGTCCTCCCAGCCCCAGGGGAGCGCCCGGTCGGCCTCGGGCCAGCGGTCGACGCCGCGTCCCTCGGCGTCGTGACCCTGGAGGTAGTCGAGCGCGTCGTCGAGCCCCCCCGAGAGGCGCAGGCGCTGGAGGGTGTCGCAGAGCTTGACCCAGGAGATCGCGGTGGGCGGATCGTAGAGGAGCTCGCGCAGCCGCTCCAGGCCCTCATGGAGGGTCAGGGGGTCGCCGCGCCGCCACGTCCCAAGGGATCCGGCGGCGGCGGCCTTGAAGGCGACCTCCACGGGGTCGCAGGCGGCGATCGCGCCCTCAAGGGCCTTCTTGACCTTGGCGGAGCGCTCGCCGGCCAGCGCGGCGCGCAGCGGCCCCAGGGCCCTGCGGGCGCCGATGAGGTGGATCGAGGTCGCGGCGGCGGCCCGGACGTCGGCCTTGCCGCAGGAGAGGAGGTCGAGGAGGGGATCGAGGGCGCGCTCGCCGACCTCGGCCAGCGCCCGGCTGGCGAGCCGCTGGGTGCCGCCGGAGCCCTCGGCCAGCGCGCGCAGGTGGTGGGCGTCGTCGAGGAGGCCGGGCTTCTCCAGCGCGCGGGCGTAGAGGGCGCTCAGGGCTCCGAGGGGGCGGCGCTCAAGCAGCGCCCGCGCGGCCCCGGCGAAGTGCGGGCCGAGCTGGTCGGTGAAGGCGTCGAAGTGTCGGGTGACGGTCCTCGGGGTCGAGGCGCTGTCGATCTCCAGCGTCGCCAGGATCGCGATGGGGTCAAAGCCCTCCAGCGCCAGAAAGGACTTGCAGGGGAAGGCGGTGCTCAGGGCTCTCCAGCGGTCGAGGCGCGCGCGCAGCGCCACGAGGTCCGCTTGTCGGGCCTCGTTCTCGACGCGCAGGTCGCCGTCGAGCCAGGGGCCGAGCGCCTGGGCCAGCGCGTCCCAGTCGGGGCGGCTGCGATCCAGGGCGGCCTGGAGCGCCTCGCCGGCGTGCGGATCGCGGCTGCGGGCCAGGAGCGCCTCGATGGGGGCGATCTGCCCGCGCCAGAGGCCGAACCATGCCAGCGCACGGGCCAGCCAGCGGACCTGGGCGGGCGTGGGGTCGCGATCAAGGGCCGCCTCGACGAGCGCGACGGCCTCGTCGGCCTCGGCCTTGAAGAAGATCCGCTGGACGATCGCGCGCAGCTCCTCGTCGTCGCCGTCGACCAGCGGGAGCAGGATGGGCAGGTCGGCGGGCCGGGCGTGGATGTTCAGCTGGGCGTCGAGGAGCTGGCGGTGCTCGCCGGAGGTCTCGGCGATCCGGGCGGCGATGGCGCTGGCCCAGGGCAGCGTGGAGTCCGAGGGGATGAGCAGGTGTCTCCAGGCTTGCCTCTCGGGGGCCTTGACGAAGATGTCGATGGCGTGGTGGGCGATCTGCGGGTCGGAGACCAGCGCGATGGCTTCCCAGGGGATGCTCTGGCCTCCGAGGATGAGGTCGGCGCGGCGAGCCTCGGGCATCCACCGCATCATCTCGACGAAGGCGGGCTCGCAGCCGTGGAGGCCGACGCCGAGCCGCAGCCGGAGCTCCGCCTCGGCGCGCTCGGTCATCCAGCGGGGCGGCGGGGCCTCGCGGCCTTCCAGGAGCCAGATCAAGACCATGGCGGCGCTGCCCCAGCGGAGGGAGTCCTCACCGGGGAGCCTGATGCGGTGCGGCTGACCCTCGACGCCCTCGTCGAGCAGCGCCATGAGCAAGGCCAGGGCCTCGTCCTTGAAGCCGGCGCAGATCGCGTCGGCGCGGTCGTGGTTGGCGATGGCGAGCTGGAGGCCGCGGGTCGTGAGGGCCTGTCTCAAGCGCTGGAGGCGGGCCGGGGGCAGCGACTCGAAGAGGGCCATCAGGGGGGCGCCGAGCTCGGCGACGAGGTTCGGGGGTGCGTCGGCGATGGTCTGGGTGAGCAGCGGGTCGATGTCCTGGCGGGTCGCGGCGCCCTGCCGCTCCAGGAGGACGAAGAGGGCCAGACCAGCGGTCAGTCGCCTGAAGGCGATATGAGCAGGGATCGAGGCAATGAGGTCGGCCCAGGCCCCCTCGCCTGGATCGGGCGCCCTGTAGAAGTGGCGGACCTCAGGGGGGGGGTTGATCACGTCGATCAGGCGCTGTCCGAGGGTGTTCTGGCTCACGGGCTCTCCAGGGTGCGCGCAAGGTCGAGCGCCTTTTTATCGCACCTCGGCGATCGGAGGGAAGGCGAAGGGGGTCCGAAGGCAGCGCGATCGACTTCGATGACGGACACGTCGGGATCGGCGAGTCGACTTCGTTATCGGTCACGTCGGGATCGGCGAGTCGACTTCGATGACGGTCACGTCGAGATCGGCGGGTCGACTTCGGTGACGCACAAGGGGAGATCGGCGAGTCGACTTCGATGACGGTCACGTCAAGATCGGCGAGTCGACTTCGTTGACGGACACGTTGGGATCGGCGGGTCGACTTCGTTGGTGCGATCCGCACGTTGGCGGTCCACCCGGGCTCGCGCCCGGGCCTACAATTTGTCCAGGGACGCCCCTTCGGGGCTGGCGAGGGGCCTTCAACAATCGAGGGTCAGACCCTCTCAGGACCGCGCGATGTCTGCCTCCGAGCTCCTGAACATCTCATCTGAGGTCAACAAGGTTGACACGCCCCACGCACACTGACTCCCCGTCGCAAGCCCCGCCGGAGGGCGGGGCGACCCGGGACAAAACCCAAGGCCCGGGCGCAAGCCCGGGTGGACCATCAACGTGCAGAGCTCACCATCGAAGTCGATCCGCCGATCCCGACGTGTCCACCAACGAAGTCGATCCGCCGATCCCGACGTGCCCGTCATCGAAGTCAATGCGTTGTGCTCG
>SYOX01000328.1 GCA_005804885.1 Pseudomonadota bacterium | reverse complement strand
CGTCGCAGAGCCTGGCCGACGGCGTCTCGGCGATGATCGTGCCGCCGGCGTCGCGGACGGCGTTGATCGTGCCGACGGCGTCGAGGGTCAGGCGCTCGCCGCGGCGGGCGTGGAGGTGATGGGCCCGGCGCCGAAGGCCGACGCTGCGCCGTTGGATCCGAAGCAGGCGGCCCGCGAGGCGCAGATCGCCCGCGCGAAGGAGGCGGCACAGCGGCGAGAGGCCGAGCGCGCGGCCAGCGCCGAGAAGGCCAGGGCCGAGGCCGAGGCCCGCAAGGAGGCCGAGGACGCGGCCCGTCAAGCGCGCGTGGACAAGGCGCGGGCCGAGGAGGAGGCCAGGGAGAAGGCGTTGGCGGCGCAGGCCCGGCAGGCGCGCAAGGGCGCCGATCTGCCCACGAACATCGTGGAGTTGGTCAAGGGCTGGTTCGACACCGACGATCCTGTGCGGCGCAAGATGATCGCCCGACAGCTTGAGCGCCAGGGCGGCGCCAACGCCACGCGCCGGGCGCTGGTGCGGGCCTACAAGCCGCGCGGCGGCAAGACCGGGCTTCAGGTGCGCGACATCAAGGTCGAGGGCCGCGTCGACAGGTACTCAATCTATGTGCCCAAGCGCTACAGCTCGGCCAGAGCCATGCCGCTTCACATCAGCCTCCACGGCGGCGGCGGCAATGGGCCGGGCAACTGCGACCGGCGCTGGGGCGCCGATTGGCCCGAAAAGTTCATCCTCGTGTGCCCCTCGACCCCCGGCGGCCACTGGTGGTCGCCTCAGGGCGAGGCGACGGTGTTGGCGGTGTATCGGGAGGTGCTGCGGGATTACAACGTGCAGACCGATCAGGTCACCGTCGGGGGGCTGTCCAACGGCGGCACCGGGACCTACCACCTGGCCACGAAGTTCCCGTGGCTCTGGGCCGCGGTCGTGCCGCGCTGCGGCGCGCGCTTCGTCAACGAGGAGTGGTACAAGAACATGGCCGACATGCCGACCTTCGTCATCCACGGCGGCGCGGACCACCAGATCGTCCCGTCGAACTCGCGCTGGATCGTCGAGCTGCTCGGCAAGATGGGCAACAAGCCCCAGTACATCGAGGTCCCCAACGGCGGCCATGACTTCTTCTCCGACCTCAACCCGAAGGTCGTCAGCTGGATGCTGCCCAAGAAGCGCAAGCACGTCGTCAACTTCACCTACGAGCACACCCGCGGCCCCGACCCCGAGATGATCCACTGGCTCTCGGCCCAGGGCGCAGGCTCGATCAAGGCCTCCATGAAGCGCGAGGGCGCCACCACCGTCGTCAACCTCGACACCGAGCGCGCGCCCCGCAACCTGACCGTCTTCTTCCCCAAGGGCTACCTGTCGCGCGACGCCCGGATCGTGCTCAACGGCAAGGTCGTCTACACGGGCCGCATCCCGTCGAGCGCCGAGCACGTCCTGGAGTCCTTCGCCGCCACCGGCGATCTGCGCCGGGTCTTCAGCGGCGCCGTCCACCTCCTTTGAGCCCCGCGCTCGACCCAGAAAAAAAGAGCTCGACGGAACCTTCCCCCGAAGCCGTTGTCTGGTGTCTTGAGCGAACGAGGCGGGCGCAGCGGCGCCCTCTTGAACACCCAAATAATTAATATTGCACGTCTTTTTTAAGCGTCCGGCGATCTCGGGCGCGGGGGAGAGGTGCGCCTTGAGGTCCGCTCGCCCGGTCAGGGCGTGGCAAGGGGGGAGGTGCGTCATGGACGGGATGTCGAGTCAGAGCGTCAGGTCGTCGATCTTCTCGGAGGCGCAGCGCGACGTGATCCGCGCGCGGCTGTCCATGGGTCCCTTCGTGCTCAGCGATCAGAACGTGTCGGCCCAGGAGGTCTTGAGCCCGAGGCTCGACAGCGGCGGCGAGGTGGTCGAGGGGTGGAGCGTGGACCACAGGCAGGCGGCGGGGTTGGTGACGCTGCCGGCCGGCGCCGAGGGTGAGGTCGAGCGGCACGGGGCGCGCTACCTCATCGGGGAGCTTGTCGAGGCGGGCCACATCCAGGTCATCGAGGGCGGGCGGCTGCGCTGGGCGATGGAGCTGGGTGATCGGGTCGAGGCCCGCTTTGGGGGTTACCAGCTGGAGATGGATCGGGACATGATCCAGGCGCCCGGCAGGCGGGGAATCGTCAGCGCGATGCTGCGCGAGCACCTGGGCGTGACGGTGATGGTGTCGATCGTGGCTCACATGATGGTGCTGGCCGCGGCCTTCATGATCCCCGCCGAGGGCTACGCGCTGAACATGGACAGCTTTGACATGGCCTCGCGGTGGGCTCGGGCCAAGGCCGTCAAGCCCGACCTCCCCGAGGTTCAGCCCGAGGGGGTTGTGGGCAAGGAGGAGGTCGACGAGGGCGAGTCGGCGGATCAGGGGGGGCGCGACGATCGAGCTCGCCCGGATCGCCCGTCCCGGCCCCGCGCCCGCAAGGCCCCGAGGGCGCAGGCGCCGCGCGACGCCGCCGAGGTCGGGCTGCTGGCCGGGCTCGGGGACAAGCGCTCCAGCCTCTTCGCCGGCAACCTGAGCGCGGCCACCGACAGGCTGGGGCAGGGCACCGTCGACGGCGGCGGCCCCGGCGTCGCCGCCGGGCCGCTGGCCCTGGGGCCGCTGGGCAACCCTGCCGGCGGCTCGCTGGCGGACCCTGGCGGCCGCCCCGGCTTCAAGGGGCGAGATCTGAGCGAGCTCTTCAGGCCCGGCCGTCACCCTGGCGTGCGCGACGTGGTGATCGAGGAGAAGGGCGAGGTGGCGGTGCGCGGTGTGGTCAAGCCTGGGCCGCTCAAGGCGATCGGGAACCTGAGCGCGGAGATCATCCAGGGGAGGATCCGCAGCAACATGGCGCGCTTCCGTTACTGCTACGAGCAGTCGCTGCAGGGCAACCCGCAGCTCGCCGGTCGGGTGGTGGTGCACTTCGTCATCGACAACAGCGGGCAGGTCACCCAGGTGAAGAAGATCGCCTCGACTCTGGGCGACGACAGGGTCGAGGCCTGCGTGATCCAGAGCGTCGGTCGCCTGCGCTTCCCGTCCTTCCCCGAAGGGGTGGTGGCGGCGACCTACCCCTTCGTCTTCGCGCGGCGCTGATCGCGGCGCCCGAGGGCGGCGCGGCGAGACAATCACGATCGGCGGCGCCGCGGCGTGATCGCGCGTCAGCGCCTTGAGATCGCCGCCCGGGCCGCGCGCGGCCCGGGTCCGGTCAAGCGGCGCCGCCGGTGGTGACTTTTGAGTTTGCCCCTGCGCTCTGGCGAGGCCTCAGGCGGCCGGGTCATCGGGGCTGCTGGCGGCGCCGCCGATCGTGACCTCGACGTTGACGGCGCCGGCCCGCTCGTGATGGGCGCGGATGGCGAGGCGGGCGCCCGCGTTGGCCTGGACGAGCCACTCGGCCATGGCGCGGTCGGTGGTGGGGTCGGCGCCGGGCGTGGAGGCCTTGGTCGAGCGGCCGTCGAGCTGGCCGCGCTTCTGGCGCGAGGAGCAGCCCACCAGCGCGGCCCCCTCGGGCAGCGTCAGGTCGAAGGTCATCTCTCGGACGAGGCCGCGAGCGCGGGCCTGGGCGGTCACCGTGGTCGGCAGCCAGCCGGTGTTCTGGACGACCATGCGGATCAGGTGGACGTCCTGGCGGATGTGCTTGACGTCGACGTCGACCAGCTCCAGGCGTGGGGAGATGAGCAGGTGCCAGACGAGCCAGCGCGGGAAGGGCTCGATCTCGGCCAGGAGCTTGTGCTTGGGGGGGTTGCGCAGGCTGTACATGCTGTCCCAGCCGCCGATCTCGACCGGCCCGAGCTGCGGGTGATCGAAGGGCGACCAGTCGACGTAGCCCTTGCCGTCCAGCTCCGAGTCGCTCCAGGCCAGCAGCTTCAGGTCGT
>SYOX01000327.1 GCA_005804885.1 Pseudomonadota bacterium | reverse complement strand
GTGGAGGGGTGAGCGGCTGGAATCGAGGGCCAGGTGGAGCACAGACCGGTCTGCGAGGCGCTTGCCTTGAGCTTGAGGAAGAGGTCGAACGGAGTGCCGAAAAGACAACTGACCATGACAACTACCTTGACACCCACCGGCCTCCTCCATCTGGGCTCCGGCGAAGCTCGACGCCGTGAAGGTGCTGTTTCTGAGCACGGCGGCTTCGAGGTTGGCCCCCGACAGGTCCACGCCTTCGACGCGCTGGGACACCATGCTGATCTGGGTCATATCCGCACCCGCGAAGCGGGCGCCATCCAGCCTCGCCCCGGTGAAGATCCCATTGCGAAGGATCGCCTCGGACAGATCGGCCCCCTCAAGATCGACCTCGCTGAAGATCACGCCCACAAGCTGGCAGCGCCGCAGGCTGGCCCCCGCAAAGGAGGTCGCCACCTGCTGGGCATTTCGACCAAGGACGACGCCCAGCATCGAGGCCCCCTCCAGATCGGCCCCCCGGAAGTTGGCCCCGACGAGGTTGGCCCCGTTGAGGCTGGCCCCTTGCAGCCCGACGCAGCGCTGCTCCTGGGTGCAGCCGAAGTCGGCCCGCTCGACGACGGCCCCCGTCATGCTCACCAGCGCCATCGAGGCCCCGCGCGCCAGCGTGCGAAGGAGGATGGCGTTGATGAGCGAGGCCCCGGTCAAGTCGGCCCCATCGAGGATGGTGTCGGTCAGGTCGGCCAGCGTCAGGTTGGCCCCCGCCAGGCAGGCCCGCTCCAGAATGGTGCCCTGTAGCCTTGCCCCGCCCAGATCCGCGACGGCCAGATCCACGCCCGACAGATCCGCGCCCCCCAGCTCCGTCTGGTTGAAGCGCGCCCCCGTCAGCCGGATGCCGGGCCGCTGCGCCTCGGGATCGCAGGGCGACTCGGGCAAGGGATCGTCAAGGGCTCGCAGGAGCGCTCCCTCCAGGTTGGCCAGAGAAAGATCCGCGCCCCTGAGATCGGCCCCGGCCAGCACGGCATCCTGAAGGTTGGCGCCAAAGAGGCTCGCCCCGGCCAGCTTCGCCCCGCTCAAGTTGGCCCCCGACAGGTTGGCGTTGCTCAGATCCACCCCCGTCAGGTCCAACTCCAGGCCGCTGAAGTCCCCCCTCAGGGTCACCCCCGCCAGATTGGCCCCGCGCAGATCCACCCCGAGGGCCTGCGCCTCGGCCAGCGCCTCCCGATCGAGCACCTGACCCTCCAGGTTGAGCCGGGCGTCGTCCAGATCGCGCAGCGCCACATCGAGGACGACCTCGACCTGCTGGCTCTGGGCGCTGATGCGCACGAACTGTTGAGGATCGCTGAAGCCCGGTCGGCTGGCCCGCACCACGAAGGTCCCGGCGGGCACGGCCGTAAAGACCTCCGGCTGCCCCTCGGTGTTGTCCAGCACCCGCTCCCTGCTCTGGCTGAAGCCCTCGCCCAGGATCTGGACGCCCACATGGCGCTGGTCGGTCGGGATCCACCCCGGCTCGATGGCCACCCGGACGCGGATGACGCCCACGGCGGGCTCGGGCACCAAGCGCACCGCCGACCCGTCAGCCTCCAACGCCTGGCCGTCCACCTCGAAGCGCACCCGCCCCCGACTCCAGATTACTTCTTGAGATACGGGCTGATAGCCCACTTTGGCGAAGTCCAGCGTGTAATCCAGGCGCGCGGCCTGGAAGGCGAAGGTGCCCGCTGGATCTGTCACGGTCGTGTCGACCAGCACCCCGCCGATCTTGGCCCGCACCACGATGCCCTCGGGAGAGCCCCCGTCGGACAGCAGCGCGCGGCCCCGCATGATCACGGCCTGCTCAGGCACCTCGAACTCGGGCGTCAGGGCGATCTGGCCCAACTCAAGGCTGTCGCGACCAAGCTCCAGGATACGGCCGAACGGCAAATGCCCCCGAGCCTGGATCTCCAGACCGTAGAGGCCCGAGCGCACGGGGCCAACCTCGAAGGTGCCGTCGGGCTCGATGGTGGCAAGGCTTCGGCCATTGCCGACCAGCGTGACCGAGGCGATATCGTTCCAGATCACGCCCTCCAGAGTGCTGGTCAACTGGCCTCGGACAAAGGTGGTCTGATCTGGGCTCAACACCAGCCCGTTGAAATCCTCCAGCGGCTCATCGCCGATCTCAAAACGCTCTCGCACCGTGCTCCAGACCACATCTCTGTTCAAGCGCACATAACCGGCCTTGGAGAACTCCAGGGCGTAATCCAGGCGCGAGGCAGGAAAGGCAAAGACACCCTCGGCATCGCTCACGGTAGAGGCGACGGTGCGATTGTTGAGCCGCGCATGGACCACCACACCGGAAGGCTCGGCGCCATCTTGAAGGCTCACTCGACCGCCCAGCGTCACGGCCTGCTCAGGCGCCTCGAACTCGGGCGTCAGGGCGATCTCACCGAGGTCGTTTTCGCCGGCATCGAGTTGGACGACAAGGCTGACGGGCAGGTGTCCGCGGGCCTGGATCTGGAGGGCATAGAGCCCGGGCTGCACCGGGCCGACCTGGAAGTCTCCGTCAAACTCGATGTCGGCCTGCTGGCGATCCCGCCCCGCCAGGATGACCTCGGAGATGTCGTTGAAGACGACGTTCTCCAGCGTGCTCGTCAATCGCCCCGTGGCAAAGGCGCTCAAGTCCGGCGACAAGCTCAACGCCGCCTCCTCCAGCGGCTCGCCGTCCACCTCGAAGCGCCCCTGCTCGTCGTCCCACAGGACCTCGACGCTGCGGCTCACGTAGCCCTCGCGGCTCAACTCCAGCGCGTGGTCGATGGGCGAGGCCCGCAGGGCGAAGCGCCCCTGCTCGTCGGTCAGGGTGGTGGCCACGGGGGCGCCGCCGACTCGGAGCCTGACCACGACGTTGGAGGGCAGGGCGCCGTCCTCCAGGCTGACCTGCCCGATGAGAGCGACGGCCTGCTCGGCGTCCTGGGATTGAGCGGTCAGGAGCAGCGCCCCGATGTCCAGGCTCTCTGCGTTGGCGTCGGCGTCAAAGACCCGCTCCAGGGTCACGAAGCCCTCCCACTGCACTCGGATGCTGAAGACCGTCGGCTCGGCCAGCGCCTGCTCAAAGACGAAGCGCCCGTCAGCGTCGATCCCCACGGGCTCAAGTGAGGAGGAGATGAAGACGCGGGCGTCGTTGGTGTCGGGGTTGCCGGCCTCTGGAGGGGTTTGCACCTGTCCGGTGACGCTGGTGCCCCGGACCTGGGGGTCGCAGGCATTGCCGAGGCCGTCGGCGTTGGCGTCGGCCTGGGAGAGGTTGGGGGCCAAAGGGCAGTTGTCGGCGAAGTCGAGCACCGCGTCGTTGTCGTCGTCGGTATCGCAGCCATCTCCAGCGCCGTCGCTGTCGCTGTCGAGCAGGCCCTCTTCGGCGTTGGCCAGATCGGGGCAGTTGTCCTCGGCGTCGGGGATGCCGTCCCTGTCGCGGTCGGCCTCAAGATCGGTGACGCAGCGGCCAGCCTGACAGATCTGCTCAAGGGGGCACTGGCGGCCCTGATCGCACTCGGGCACGAAGCACTGGCCGCTGTCGGCTTCACACAAGAGCCCGTTGGGGCAGTCGGCGTCCTGGGCGCAGGGGCATTGGGCCCCGAGGCACGCATCGCTCTGCACGCATTGGCCCTGCTGGCACTGCTGGTCCGAGGGGCAGTCGCTGTTGAGCCGGCATGCCACTTCCACCCCAGACACGACGGGATCGTCCGCGCAGGAGCCCAGCGCCATGAGCAGCGCCAGCGCGCCCAGCAGCGCACCCCTCATCGGCAGACAGCACGATTCGATAGCCACTACCTTCATGGCACACCTTCCCCTGGTTGCGTTCATGGACAACCCGACATTAGCGAGGTGCCTGGGGATCCGTCAACACAGGGCGACGGCGGACGTTTTTTCGTTGTTCCTGACGGATCGTCGATCTCGCAACTCCCCCTCCTGTCCTCCCCCGAGGGGCACTGCCCCCGTTTCACAAGGGGGAGGGACGCTCGCGGTTGGGGCAAGACGGATCGGCGGGTCGGCGTCGTTGGTTGGACACACGGTCCTTCCGGCGACCGACGGGTTTGCCGGCCCCTGATCGGGTCCGGCTGCACGCCGCGCCGCCGACGGGTTTGCCGGCCCCTGATCGGGTCCGGCTGCACGCCGCGCCGCCGACGGGTTTGCCGGCCCCTGATCGGGTCCGGCTGCACCCGCGGCTACGCTGTTTCGCCCCTCCGGGGCTCTCAAGTGCTTGACCCATCTTGGTAATCTTGAAGGACCAAGCAGGTTTGCAGCCCCGAGGCGCCAGACAACAACCGACTGATTGGCCTTGTCGGTCCGTTGTCCCATCCGCCCCGCCCCATCGGGGCGGCTCGGTAATTGGAGCCCCGGAGGGGCGAGACGCCGTCGGCATGATCGTAGCCGCGTGGTGCAGCCGCGACAGCGGCAAACCCGTCGGTCCCCGGAAGGACCGTGTGTCCAACCAACGACGCCGACCCGCCATGATCGACGTGTCCACCCAACAACGCCCACCCGCCGTGATCGACGTGCCCGTCAACAACGCCGACCCGCCGACATCGACGTGTCCTTCAACGACGCCGGCCCGCCGTGATCGACGTGCCCGCCAACGACGCCGCCCGTCATGATCGACGTGCCCCCACAACGCCGGCCCGCCAATCCGTCTTGCCCCAACCGCGAGCGTCCCTCCCCCTTGCGAAGCGGAGGCAGTGCCCCTCGGGGGAGGACAGGAGGGGGAGTGAGGCGAGGGGGAGGACAGGAGGGGGAGTTGCCGTGTCCGCCAACAACCTCGACCCCGTCGGGATCGATTGTTCCCGCTGGGGTCGGTGTCCATTCGACGCGATCAACGGCTCGGCGCGTCGAGGGGGGACGACGGCGGCCCTGGATCTTGTTATCCTGCCCCAAACGCCGCCAGGCCCGCCGAGGGCCGCCGGCAAGCCCCGCGAGGGTCGCCCGCCCATGCCCACCGTATTGATCGCCGACGACGAGACCCCCCACCTCCAGGCCCTGGAGAAGATCTTCGTGCGCGAGGGCTTCACCGTCGTCTGCGCCCAGAACGGCCGGCAGGCCCTCGAAGCGCTGCGCGCCGCCGCCCCCGTCCACCTCGTCGTCACCGACCTGATGATGCCCGAGATGAACGGCCTCGATCTGCTCAAGGCCGCCCGCGCCGTCTCGCCCGAGACCGAGGTCATCCTCATGACCGCCTTCGGCACCGTCGAGAAGGCCGTCGAGGCCATGAAGGCCGGCGCCTACGACTTCGTCACCAAGCCCATCAAGCGCGCCGTCCTGATGAAGAGCGCCCGCAAGGCCCTGGAGCGCCAGGCCCTCGTGGCCGAAAACCGCTCCCTCAAGGCCCAGCTCGCCGGCCTCCAGACCGAGCGCAGCATCATCGGCTCCTCGCCGCCCATGCGCGAGCTGGTCGAGATGCTCAAGCAGGTGGCCCCCTCTCGCGCCACCGTCCTGCTGACCGGCAAGTCCGGCACGGGAAAGGAGCTCTTCGCCCGCGCCATCCACGACCTCTCCGATCGCCGCGACGGCCCCTTCGTCGCCGTCAACTGCGCCGC
>SYOX01000326.1 GCA_005804885.1 Pseudomonadota bacterium | reverse complement strand
GTCGGCCTGCACCGTCCCGCGCACGACCTTGAGCGCCTCGGCCCCGATGGACGCGCGCTCCTGGGCCGTCGCGGCGCGCCCCTGCTGGCGCTCGAAGGCCTCGACCTGTTGATCGATGGCCGTGTTGAGGAACATCGCCAGGATGATCGGCGCCGGCCCGTTGATCGTCATGCTCACCGAGGTCGAGCGATCGCAAAGATCAAAGCCCGCGTAGAGCCGCTTCATGTCGTCCAGCGTGCAGACGCTCACGCCCGACTCCCCGATCTTGCCGTAGATGTCCGGCCGCTCGTCCGGGTCCTGGCCGTAGAGCGTCACCGAGTCAAAGGCCGTCGACAGGCGCTTGGCCTCGTCGTCCTTGCACACGAAGTGGAAGCGCCTGTTCGTCCGCTCCGGCGTCCCCTCCCCGGCGAACTGCCGCTTCGGGTCCTCGCCCTCGCGCTTGAAGGGGAAGACCCCGGCGGTGAAGGGGAAGCGGCCGGGCACGTTCTCCGAGCGCTGCCAGCGCAGGATGTCCCCGTGGTCGTTGAGGCGAGGGAGGCTGATCTTGGGCAGCATGGTGCCGGAGAGGGTCTCGGTCTTGAGCTCGACGTGGAAGTCGCGGCCGCGGACCTGGTAGGTGAAGCGGTCGGCGCTGTAATCGGCCTTGAGCTTGTCCCAGCCTTCGACCAGCCGCCTGGACTCGGGGGTCATCGCCTCCAGGGCTCCGTGGCGCAGCGCGGCGAGCGCCTGACCGCCCGCGCTGCCGTCGCCGAGCCGCTCGATGGCCGTCTGCAGGTGCTGCGCCTCGCGGGCCAGCGCGGCCTGGGCCTCGGTCTGCGCGTGGTGGTCGCGCACCGCCGCGACGATCTGCGACAGGTAGCGCTCGCGATCCGACGGGATGATCCGGTTGGCCTTGACCGAGAGCGGGTCGAGGTGGCCGATCTGGGGGCGCAGGCCGCTGGGCATGGGCTGGCCGGAGGCGGCCGAGAGGGCGTCGAGCAGCGCGACGTAGAGGGCGTCGACGCCGGCGTCGCCCCACTGGCTTGCGATGGTGCCGAAGACCGGCAGGCGGTCGTCCTCGACGGTCTCGTAGGGGATGTTCCTGTTGCGGCGCAGCTGCTTGCGGACCGCGCGAAGGGCGTCCTCGGCGCCGCGCTTTTCGAACTTGTTCAGGGCCACGAGGTTGGCGAAGTCGAGCATCTCGATCTTCTCAAGCTGCGTGGCGGCGCCGAACTCGCTGGTCATGACGTAGAGCGAGACGTCGCAATGGTCGGTGATCTGGCCGTCGCCCTGTCCGATGCCGCTGGTCTCGATGAGGATCAGGTCGAAGCCGGCGCTCTGGCAGATGGCCACCGCGTCGTCGATGGCCGAGGTCAGGCCCGTGCGGCTGCCGCGGCTGGCCATGGAGCGCATGAAGGCCCCCTGACCGCCGATGGCGTTCATGCGGATGCGGTCGCCCAGCAAGGCCCCGCCGGTGCGGCGGCGGGTCGGGTCGGTGGCCAGGATGGCGACGCGCTTGTCGGGGAAGTCTCTGCGGAAGCGCAGGACCAGCTCGTCGGTCAGCGAGCTCTTGCCCGACCCGCCCGTCCCCGTGATCCCCAGGACAGGGGCGTCGGGGCGGCCGCGCGCCGGCAGCCCGCTGGCGTCGAGCCGCGGCGATCCGGGGCGCCCCAGCTCGGCGAGGCGCCCCAGCTCGGCCAGGGTGATGGCGCGGGCGACGTGGGCGTCGTCGCCAGCGGCGAGCCGGTCGAGGTCGGGCAGGCCGCCTCGCTCGGCGGTGTCGAAGTCGGAGGCGGCCAGCATGTGGTCGATCATGCCCTGGAGGCCCATGCGGCGGCCGTCCTCGGGGCTGAAGATCTTGTCGACGCCGCAGGCCTCCAGATCGTCGATCTCGCGCTGGACGATGACGCCGCCGCCGCCGCCGAAGATCCGGACGTGTTGCGCGCCGCGGGCGTCGAGCAGCTCGCGGGCGTACTTGAAGTACTCGACGTGGCCGCCCTGGTAGGAGGACAGCGCGATGCACTGGGCGTCCTCCTGGATGGCGGCCTGGACGACCTCGGCCACGGAGCGGTTGTGGCCCAGGTGGATGACCTCGGCGCCGGAGGCCTGAAGGATGCGGCGCATGACGTTGATCGCGGCGTCGGGGCCGTCAACGAGGCTCGCGGCGGTGACGATCCGCAGCTTGTGTCGGGCCTCGTAGTGGCCTTTGTCGTGCTTGATCAAGGGGTTGGGGCTTGTGGACATCGGGCACCTGGCGTCCTGGGGCGTGGCCGCGCGTCTGTTGATCGCGCCGGGATTGGGCCGCGCTCTGTGGGTCCGGGAGGTTCCCCCGGATTTTTCTGCTCCATATAGTTTCGGCGCTCCGCGCACGTCAATCTGCGGCCCGCCCCACGCTCGACGAGCGCCCCACGCTCCTCGCACCGCCCCCGTTGGGGACGGGCTCGTCGGGTGGGGCTTGGATGCGCGGGGGGGCTGCGCCCGATGGGCGCAGGCCGGCGGGCGGCTGACAGAGGATCGCAGGGCCGGATCAGCGTGTCGAAGTGGGCCTATGGATTGGAGTTTTTGCTGCCCCTTGTGTCGACCTGGGCCGTGCGCTGGCCTGCGACCGACAGGGCGCAGCCCATCCCGCGCATCCAAGCCCCACCCGACGAGCCCGCCCAACGGGCGGTGCGAGGAGCCTGGGGCGTTCGCCGAGCGGGGGGCGCGTCTGAGTTGGGGCGCTCATCGACATGGTTGTAAAAATGGCCTATAAATCATGGGGTGGACGCAGGTTTAGGGCGGTGCTTTTTCGCAGGTGTCAATATGGGCATTCATAGATTTTTGGCGTCGTTGGTGGTGTGCGTTTCGTGCATGGCGATGCCTGGGGTGCTCATGGGGCAGGAGGTGCCCGTGTCGGTGCAGGTTCACCAGGAGGCGTGGACTCTGGCCGAGGTCGGTGGGGATCGCCTGGAGGTGCGCCTGGTGGTGTCCAACCAGGGCGCGCAGGTGGCCGAGAACATCCTCCTGGTGTTGCCTTCGGGGTGGGAGTCGGTGGTGGCTTCGAGGGCGGCGACCGTGCGGGGGGGGGTGGCGGTGTGGCCGCTGGGCTCGCTTGAGCCGGGTGACAGCGCGGAGGTGGAGTTGAGCGTGCCGGCGGCCCTCGGTGAGGTGTTGGCGCCGACGAGGGCGCACATGGTGGTCGGCGGGCAGGCGGTGGTGTTGTCGGGGCGGGCGGTGAGGCTGCTTGGGGAGGACGTGCCGGGTGATTTCCTGGGGATCACGCCCGACGCCGATCCGACCGATCCGCCGGTGGTCCATCAGGCCGCGCTGCTGGGCTACGATCCGGCGCAGATGTTGCGCTTCGTGCAGCGGCAGATCGCGCACCAGCCCTATCGGGGTTCGCTTCATGGGGCGCGGGGAGCGCTCTACGGTCGGGGCGGCAATGCCCATGACAAGGCCAACTTGCTGGTGGCGATGTTGAGGGCCGGCGGGGTGCCGGCGGCCTATCGCTTCGGGGCGCTGGACGATGCGGGCCTGGACAGGCTGGCGGGGACATTTTTTCCGCCGGCCGAGGCCACGGATCGGGCGGGGCGCCCTTTGACCGTGGAGGTGCTGCGCGCCCACCCGGAGAGCATCCTGGAGTTGATGACGCTGGAGGCGAAGGCGGGGCTGGGGGAGACGTTTCAGGACAAGATCGCGGCCGTCTCGGCGATGGACGACGCGGCGCTGGAGGCGCTGCTCTTCGAGCAGGGGCTGGACGAGGCGCACAGGGGTGCGTTGAGGGAGCACGCGTGGGTCGAGGCGTGGATCGAGGGGCGCTGGGTGAGCATGGACCCCTCGTTCGTCGACGCGGCGGTCGGCGAGGTGGTGGTCGACGGCGAGGGCGAGCGGGTCAGGGCGATGCCGGAGGATCGGCGCCACAAGGTGCTGGTGCGGGTCGTGCGCGAGCGCTTTCAGCCGGTCTTTGGTGCGGGGCGGCCGGAGCGGCAGGCGCCGGCCCTGGAGCTTGAGCGGGGGGCAGGGGATCTGGTGGGGCGCTCGATCCTGGGGGCCGTGGATACCAACCGCTCGCTCCAGCAGGGTTTTTTCTTCTTCGTGTTGACCAACACCTACAGCCCGAGCCTGGACATCCGGGATCTGGAGAGGCCCGGTCAGGTCCAGCGCGAGCAGGGGGAGCCCTGGCGGGAGTTGAGCTCCAACTTTGTGGGGCCCCTGGTGGCGGACTACACCACGGGGGCGTGGATCGAGGTGGAGCTGCTGGAGCCGGGTCAGGCGCGGGGTCGGGGGGAGGTGTATCCGGTGACGCTGGGGGACAGGTTTCCGGCGGCGGTGCGCTTCGGGGCGCCCTTCAGCGGTCAGCAGGATTTCACCTCGGCGATGATCGACTCGATGGACGCGACGGCGATCCTGGTGGGGGCCGCGCACGTGCCGCCGCGGGTGACGCAGCTGGCACAGACCGTCCTGGCAGTGCAGGGCGAGGCGATGCAGGCGCGGCTTGAGGAGATGTCGCGGCTGGATCCGTCGTTGGGGCTGGGGGCGGAGGATTACGTGCAGGCCAGGGCGGTGATGGGGTCGGCGGCGGAGGTGATGCTGCTCTTGCACGATTCGAACGCGGGGGAGCGGGCCAGGTTGCTGGCCCAGACGTGGCGCCAGCGGCTGTATCACGACGCGCCGCGGGTGCGCGCGGCCACGCATCGGGCGTTGGATCCTCAGGGGGCGCTGGCGCTGGATCTGTTGAGAGAGCGGGTCGAGGGGGTCGGCGCCCCGGGGCAGCTGCGCCGGGATCGGCAGCTGTTGCGGGCGGCGTACGGATCGATGGTCACGGGCCTGGAGGGGGAGATTACGGAGGCGATGGCGCCTGAGGGCGCGGCGGTGATCTCCACGGAGCGGGTGATGGCGGCGGCCATCGAGGCGGGCGTCGAGATGGTCCTGCTCATCGGCGCCGACGGGCTGGCGAGGCTGGACGCGGGGCTGCTGGAGATCTCTGAGGAGGCCGAGGCGCGCATGAGGCTGGCGCTCGGAAGGGGCGCCACCATCCTGACGCCGCGCAGCGCCGTGCCGGTGGGTGAGGATCTGCGGGTGGCGTGGATGGAGTTTGAGCCTGATGGCGCTGTTCTTGGGCGGCTGGACAACGGGGCGGGCGGGTCGGCCGTGGAGTACGCGCTCTTTTTGTTCTCGGTCTTCTGCACCTTCTTCGGGGATCTGCCGGCGTGTCAGACGCCGGTGGGGCGGTCGTTTTTTACCAACCTGGGCTCCTTTACGGGAAGGCTCTTCGGGCTGATCTCCGGGGCGGTGCAGGCGGTTTCGCTGTGCGCCGGGGGCAGCCAGCAGGTCTGCCGCAAGCTCGGATCGCCCGGGTTCCAGCAGGCGATCAACAACCAGATCAGTCTGGCTTTCTTGAACCTGACGGGCTTTGGCCCGATGGGGTCGGGCAGCTGCACGGTGCCGTTGCTCGTGGTCAACGGCGTGCTCCTGGAGGTCGAGTGTCTGTCCTGCGGCCTGACCACGTTGCTCGTCGAGGGGATCTGCCATGCCATTACAGCGCTGGCCGAGGCCAACAACGCGGTGCTGTCGGCGGCGATCGATCCGATCCTGTCCGCGAGGCTCTACGGGATCCTGGACGGGCAGGTGGAGTCGCCCGAGGATCTTCACACCGTCGCGCAGAGCGTCGAGCTTGGGGCGAGCTTGCCGCGCGTGGCCGTCTCGGGCCGGGTGCAGGTTCGCCACGCGCGGCTTGAGGGGGATCTGTCGTTGACCTGGGCGGGGGAGGACCAGTGCGCGCTGGGGCGCCAGATGGAGGCGAGCCGCCCGAGCCTGGAGGGGCTGGGGCGGGGGCCGGCCTCGGGGCTTGAGGCCTCATGGCGAGGGGTCGATCAGTCCATCGCGTGGTCGGGCGCGGATCGCGCGGCGCTGAGCGGCCAGGGGACGCTGGATCTCTACGCGGGGCTCCTGCCCGAGGCGCTGTCCACGGCCGGGGGCTGGTCGGGCTACGCGCTGGAGGCGCAGGGGCCCGATGTCCAGGTGACCCTCGACACGCGGCCCGACGCGGCGGGCTTCGCGCAGGCGGGCCTGTTGAGCCTGGACGATGCGCCCCAGGTCGCCGATCTCTACACGGTGTCGTGTCCGGAGGGCGCGCGCCTTGAGGGCGGCTTCGCGGGGCCGCTGGGCGCGGGGGCCGTCACGATCGATGTGCGCCGGGGCGGCCTCTCCCTGACCGACGCCCAGGGCGTGTTGAACGTCGGCGGGCGCGTCGCCCCCGTGCTGGCCGGCCAGAGCTTCGGCGGCGCGACCGGGCAGATCGCGCTGACGCCGGGCGCCGAGAGGGACTCGCTGGACATCGATCTGGAGGGCGCCCACCAGGTGCGCCTCGTCGCGCCGGAGAGGGTGAGCTCGTCGGGGCGCTTCGAGGTGCCCGTGCAGGTGCAGACCTCGCTG
This sequence comes from Pseudomonadota bacterium, assembly GCA_005804885.1. GTDB lineage: Bacteria > Myxococcota_A > Bradymonadia > Bradymonadales > SYOX01. Next base: position 24,293 of record SYOX01000326.1, on the reverse strand, counting down.
GCGGGCGAGTTCCGCCTGAGCGCCTCGGCGCCGCAGGGCTGGAGGCTGAGCTGGGAGGGCGCGACCCTCGTCGCGGTCGCAGGCCCGGATGTCCCTCCCCAGGGGTCAGCGCCCTTGCGCCTGCTGGCGCGAGGGCCGGAGGGCCTCTTCGCCGCCGCCGCCGTCGAGCTTGTCCTTGCGCGGCCCGAGGACCCGCAGGTGAGCCTGTCGCTCGTCGAGGACCTGCGCCACGCGGTGGAGATCGAGGGGGTGCGCGCCACGTCGTGGATCGTCGAGGTCGGCCACCTGGGCCAGCAGGAGGGCCGCTACCTCATCTCGGCCGAGATCTCCGACCCGCGGCTGCGCGCCGAGCTGACCGGCGACTCCGTCCTCATCGAGCCGGGCGGCCTCAGGCGCCTGGGGCTGACCGTCGGCCCTTCAAGCCCTGGAGGCCCCTGGCCCGGCCCCGAAGAGCCCCTGCGCCTCACCCTGCGCGCCTCAGGCGACGCCGAGGCCGAGATCACCCGCGCCTTCTCGCTGCCCGCCATGAGCCACCTCCGGGTCGAGGTCGCCCCGGACCAGATCGCCCTCAACCCCGGCGAGCGCCTGGAGGTGCCGGTGCGCGTGACGGCCCTGGGCAATGTCCCGACGCTGCCCCGCATCGCGCTGGGCGTCCCGCCCGCGCTCTCGGCGGTCCTCTCGCCGCCCTCCGGCCCCCTGTCCCCCGGTCAGTCCGAGACGCTGACGCTGAGCCTTGGCGCCCTGGCCCTCGGCCCCGACGCGCGCCTGCCCTCCCTCCACAACCTGACCCTGACGCCCTCGCCGACGCCCTTCGAGGTCGAGCGCCAGCTTGATCCCGCGCAGGCGCGCCTGAGCGTCACCCTCACCGACCCCGCCGCTGAGGATCTGGTCCTCCTCCTGATCCGCGCCGCCTCGGAGGGCGATCTGGGGCTGGCCGAGCGCGTCGGCGCGCTGATCCGCGCGCTGGAGCAGGCCAGGGTCGACTGCGACCCGGTCGCCATCGAGGCCCTCGCCGAGGAGATGGAGGCGCTGGTGTCGGCCCTGGAGTCGCGCTTCGGGGCCTCGGAGACGACCCGGACCCTGGCCGCGAGGGCCGAGGCGGCGCGGGCCGAGGGCTGCGCGGGCCTGGACGATGAGCTGCTGGCTCTGGAGGGGATCGAGGCGCTGCGCCGCGGCCCCGATCTGCAGGCGACGCTGCGAGCCCCGCGGGAGCAGGTCTTCGGCGCCGAGGTCAACCTCACGGCCCAGATCACCAACCTTGGCGACGCCCCCTCGATCGCCACCCAGGCGCGGCTCCAGTTTGGCCCCCCCGGCGCCCCCGCTCGCCTGCACACGGAGACGGTCCCGGTTCTGAACCCCGGCGAGCGCGCGGAGTTCGAGGTCACCTGGGCGGCAGACATGGCCCTGGGCAGCCACTCGGCCACGCTCATCGCCGATCCGGAGGGGGCCGTGGGCGAGTTCGACACCACGAACAACCGCGCCTCGGTGGCCATCCAGATCCTCCCAGGCGGCGCCGAGCCCGACACCAACCGTCCGCCCGCCTTCCTGGGCTCGCCCCCGGCGCGGCTGTCGGCGGGGTTCGATCTGAGCTACGATCCGCAAGTCGTTGATCCTGATGGTGATCCCATCCTCGTCGAGGTCCTGACCCGCCCCGCCGGGCTGAGGCTCAACGGGGCGATCCTGGAGGGCCGCGTCCACCGCCCGGGGACCTACGAGGTCGCCCTCGTGGCCGTTGATCGCTACGGCGCCGCCGCCACCCAGCGCTTCGAACTGGTGGTGACCCTGGACGCTGGCCCCAACCTGCCCCCCGTGATCACCTCCCGTCCCGGCCGGCGCCTGCTGGCCCTGTCGCCCTGGTCCTACGCCCTGGAGGGCTTCGACCCCGAGGGCGACGCTCTGACCTGGTCGCTCGTCGAGGCGCCCGAGGGCGCCGAGCTGGCTGAGGACGACACCCTCACCTGGACCCCGGGCCCCGACCAGCTCGGCACGGCCTGGTTCGAAGTGCTCGTCCAGGACGCGCGCGGCGCCCAGGGGGTCCAGCGCTTCGCCGTCGAGGTGCGCGAGTCGCCGCTCGGCCCCGACCTGAGCACCTTCGCGATCGACATGGGGCGGACGGTCGATGACCAGCGGCGGCGCTCCGGGATCGCCGCGGTCTCGATCGCCAACCTGGGCGATCTCGCCGCCCCGGCCAGCGCGCTCGTTCTCTATGAAGAGCGCGACGGCGTCCCCGGGCCGGGCTTCGAGGACGCCATCTTCGGGCGCGCTCAGACCCCCTCGCTGGAGCCCGGCCAGAGCGCCTCGGTCGACGTGGTCGTCGAGGGCCCCGTGGCCTTCGAAGGCAATGTGCTGTGGGCGACGGCCGACGCCGATCTTGAGATCGAGGAGCAAAATGAGGATAATAATCATAGGTTTAGCGGTCAGGTTCTTGAACCCGCGGTCCACCCTCTGGTGGGCTACGTCCCTGAGGAGGCGCGCTTGATCCTGCTGTCGCCCGATGAGCCCGCGGCCTTCCGCCTCTTCGATCCGATCACAGGCGCGATCGCCGATGAGGGCGTGCTGGAGGCCGGGGTGCCGAGGGAGGCGTCGATGCTCCTGGGCGATGCCCTCGTGGAGCATGTGGTCGTGGAGAGCGACGTGCCCGTGCAGGCCTACTTGATCCGGGAGATCTTCGAGCCGGACTTTGGCGGCGACTTCTTCCACCCGTCGCTGGGCGGCTCCAAGGTGGGCCGGGAGTTTGCGCTCATGGCGCCGACGCTGACGCCCAACAACCGCCTCGTGGTCGTGGCCGTCGAGGCCGCAGACATCACTCTGGAGGGTGTGGGGGGCGAGGTGCTGGAGCGCCTTGATCTGGGCGCGGGGCAGGCCTGGGAGCCGGATGGGCTCGTGCAGGGGGCGGTCTACAGGTTGCGGTCGAGCGGCGATCTGGTGGTGCAATCGTCCTCGGTGACGGGATACTCCGTGGTGCCGCCGGCGGAGGCGGCGCTGGCCGAGGTGGGCGACGTGGGCCAGGGCTTCTACTTCTCGATCCGCTCGCGGGGGCCGGGCGGTGGCGCGGTGGCCGTGATGGGCCACGAGGCCGCCGACTATGTGATCGAGACCTCCGAGGGGCGCGCGCTGGTCAGCGGGAGCGTGCAGAAGGACGGGGTCTCCTTCCACACCAACCTGGGCGAGCATCTGGGCCTGAGCCTGCGGTCCTCGGCCCCCGTGGCGGTGATGGCGGGCGACATGGCGCGTCCCGGCGCTGACGGGATCGAGCAGATGGGCGAGGATTTCTCGCAGCACGCGGGCACAGGCGGGGTGTCGCTGCTGGTGCACAGCCAGAGTCAGATCGTGGGCGACACGGTGCTGCTGACGGGACCGCTGGGCGCGTCGGTGACCATCAACGGCGAACCCCGCGCGGTCGAGCCCTACGGCATCGTGCGGCTGGACGACGGGGCGATCTACCGGATCAGCGCCTCGTCGCCGGTCGTGGTGCAGAGCATGGGCGGCGGCGATCGGCACTTCGACATGGGCGACGCGCTGCGGCGGCTCCTCCCGGCCGATCTGGCGCCCAGGGCCGTGCTCTCGGGCGTCGAGATCGACGCGGGGGCCTGCGCGCGGCGCGTGCTGGCCCGAGGTCGGCTCGGCAATGCGGGCAACGCGCCGATCCCGGGATCGGCGCGCGTGGAGTTGATCGAGCTTGGCGTTCAGGGAGAGCGCGTCCTGGCCGAGCAGACCCTCGGGGGTCGGGCGCTGGAGCCCGGGGCCTTCGTCGATCTGAGCTTCGAGGTCGAGAGCGCGCCGGGCCCCGAGAGTCGGGCTTGGGCGCTGCGCGCGGTGGGCGTCGGCGAAGGGCTCGACGTCGTCAGCGGCGGCCAGCCTGGGGGCGATCTGCAGCGCGGGCGCTGCCTGAACCGGCCGCCGCGCTTCACCTCCCAGCCCGCCGAGGTCGTCGCCGAGGGCGAGCGCTTCATCTACGCGGCGCTCGCCGAAGACCCCGAAGGGCAGGCGGTCACCTACGCTCTGCTGGCGGGGCCTCCGGGGGCGTCGGTGGACGCCACCGTCGGGCGCCTGACGTGGCTGGCCGGCGGCGCGCCTCGCGCCCGCTTCGTCTTGCGGGCCGCCGATCCCGAAGGGGCCTTCGACGTGCAGACCTTTGAGGTCGCCGTCGAGGCCGCCGAGCTTCAACCCTGCGTGGCAGACGCAGACAGCGACGGCTTCTGCGCCGAGGGCGGTGACTGCGACGACGCTCGCGCCGAGATCAACCCGGGCCAGCAGGAGATCCTGGGTGATGGCCTGGACAACGACTGCTCGGGCGGGACCCCGGACGCCCTGGCCCAGGGCGCGGCCGAGCTCAGGCTCCAGGTCAGCGCGCCGGTCTACGGCCCGGGCGGCCCGGTGAACCTGCTGGCCTTCGTGGGCAACCCCAGCCGGCTCAGGCCGCTGGCCGGGGTGGAGCTGGAGGTGGAGGTGGCCTGCGTCGACCGCCCGAGCGAACACCTGCGCGCCCCCGTGCCGACCCTCGGGCCCTCCTCAGGGCAGACGCTGACCCTGATCTGGAGGCCCGACGCCTCCATACGCGGGCGCTGCCAGGCCCACGGCCGCCTGATGGCGGGTCCGGCGCTCCTCGCCGAAGACAGCGCGCCCTTCGAAATCCTCGCCGCCCTCCTCGGCGCGATCTCGGCGTCGCCGGAGTCCGTGCAGGCCGGTGAGGCCGTCGAGCTGACCCTGACCGTCTTCAACCCGCTGTCGACCGCCCAGAGCGCCGACCTCTCGTTGAGGCTCGACGGCCGCAGAGAGCCGCTCGACGCGCGCGCCTTGAGCCTTGAGCCCGAGGCCACCGAGCGCTTCACCGTGTCTTTGGACACCGCGCCGCTCGCGCCGTCGGTCTACGCCCTGGCCTTGTTCGAAGGAGAGGCGCTGATCGCCCAGGGCCTCTTCCGCGTGCGCGGCGAGGCGGCGCTCGACGCGCCCGAGGTCGAGGCGCTCGACGGGGGCGATCTCAGCGAAGCCTCTCCCGTCGTGCTTCGCCCTCTGGGGCCTCGCCCTGGAGCCCCCGCAAGCGGCGGGTCGATCCGGGCGGCGTGGACCCCCGAGGCGCTGCTGGTGGAGATCCGCGCCCTGGACGAGACCCCCGAGGTGGAGGACGCCATCGAGCTTCGGGTCGCCACCGATCAAGGCGAGCCGCTGCTCGCGGCCCTCTGGATCGGGGATGCGGCCGTCGAAGCGGCCGAAGGCGTGGAGGCCTCTGGGGTCCTCGTCCAGGGCGGCGAGCGCGTCGTCACGGCGCGGCTGTCGCCTTCGGCGCTCGTCGGGGCCCAGGCCCTCGAAGAAGGTCAAATCGTGAGAGCGAGGATATTGTTGAGGGATGGCTCCGTCGAGCAGCCGCGCGACGCCTGGGTGTGGGCGACGGACATCGGCTTCGATGAAGACGTCGATCTCTACGGGGCGATCCAGCTCACCGAAGGCCAGCGCGAGCCCGAACCCGAGCCGGGCGAACCCGAACCCGAGCCGGGTGAGCCCGAGCCGGAGCCGGGCGAGCCTGAGTCTGAGCCGGGCGAACCCGAGCCGGAGGCGCCAGAGATCCCTGGGACGCCGGCCGTCCCGGACGGCGGTTGTGATTGCAGTACATCAGGATCGCCGGCCTCGGGCGGCGCATGGGGGTGGATCATCATGATGGCGTTGATCGCGGGGGTGAGGGAGGCTCGTCGGAAGGGCGCTTGGGTCTGGGTTCTTGCGATTCTGGGGGCGACGGCGTGCGACGATCCCGAGCTGGGGGTCGTGGATGGCGTTCCGGATGCGGCTCAGGAGGATCGGGACACGGGGGGCGGCTTTGAGCCTGAGCCTTCGGTGGAGGACGTGGGCGTCGACGTGGGTGGCGACGCCGGCGTGGACGTGGCGGAGCCTGAGCCCGAGGTGGCCGAGCCCGAGCCTGAGGTGGTGGTCGAGCCCGAGGGTCCGGTCCTGGCGGACGTGGGCCAGGAGTGCGTGGTGGACGGGGACTGCGCCAGCGGGATCTGCATGCAGGGGGTCGAGGGCGCGGTGTGCACGCAGTCGTGTGATGTGTACGCCTGCCCGGAGGCCTGGGTGTGTGAGCGCTTCCCTGGAGGGGCCAGGCTGTGCGTGCCGGCGCGAGACTGTCTCGACGCCGATGAGGACAGCTATGGGCGCGGGCGAGGGTGCCTGGGGCCGGACTGCGACGACGGCGACGCGTTGATCAATCCGGCCTCGGCCGAGGCGTGCGACGGGGAAGACAACGACTGCAACGGCCTTGCGGACGAGGGGCTGCTCAACGCCTGCGGGCGCTGCGGCGAGGTGCCCGAGGAGCTGTGCGACGGGCTGGACAACGACTGCGACGACGAGGTGGACGAGGGGCTGCTCGACGCCTGCGGCCTGTGCGAGCCCTCGCCCTTCGAGGAGATCTGCAATGGCCTCGACGACGACTGCGACGGCGCCATCGACGAAGGGGCCTGCGCGCCGGGGGAGTGCACGCCGGGCGAGGAGCGCCCGTGTTATGGGGGCCCGCCGCAGACGCAGGGTCAGGGGACGTGCCAGGAGGGGACGCAGGTCTGCAGTCAGGGGATCTGGGGCGAGTGCGAGGGCGACACGCCGCCCTCGGATGAGGCCTGCGATGGGGAAGACAACGACTGCGACGGGGAGCGTGACGAGGGCCTTATCAACCGCTGCGGCTCGTGCGGCCCCGCGCCGCAGGAGCTGTGCAATGGCCTGGACGACGACTGCGACGGGCTGGAGGACGAAGGGGTCCAGAGCCGGTGTGGGGGTTGCGCGCCCTGCGGCGAGGTGCAGCTCTTCCCCGGCGAGGTGGGGCAACAGGACCCGGCGCTGGCTCCGGCGCCCGATGGGGCCTTGACGCTGGGCTCGGGGCAGCTCGAGCGGCACTTCCTGTGGGTGCCCAACAGCGATGAGAACACCATCTCGCGGTGGGACACGCGGACGGGGCTGGAGGAGGCCAGGTTCTGGATCGGCGAGAACCCCTCGCGGACGGCCGTGGACCTGGAGGGTAACGTCTGGGTGGGGAACCGCGGGGACGGGCGCGCGACGCACATCTTCACGGACACGCGCGACTGCATCGACCGCAATGGCGACGGCGTGATCCAGACCTCCCGTGACTTCAACGGGGACGGCAGGATCACCGCAGGAGAGATGGTGGGCACGGCCCAGGACCCGCTGCTGGATGAGTGCGTCCACTGCCAGGTCCGCGTGGGCCAGGCCAACGATCTGGTGCGAGGCGTGGCGGTGGACGCCGATGGCTTCGCGTGGCTGGGGACATGGAACTCAAGAGAGATCTACAAGGTCAACCCGGAAAATTGTGAGATCGAGGCCCAGATCTCGACGGCCGTTCCCGGTCGCAGCGCGATATCGGTGTACGGGCTGGCGGTGGACGGCGCTGGCAACCTGTGGACCGCCTCGTTGAGCCACAATTGCGTCGCGAGGGTGGACACGCAGCGCGCCGAGGTCATCGAGCAGGTGTGCGCGACGGGCTTCAACAGCTACGGGATCGCGGTGGACGCCGCCGACCGGGTGTGGTGGGGGGACATCAGCAACGGGGTGTGGTTCTACGATCCCATCGACAGAACGCTCAACCACGCGGTCGATCCCGCGAACAGGGTTCGCTCCGCCACGGGCATCGTCGCGGGCACCGACGGGATGATCTATGTGGCGGCCTACGACTCGAACCTGGTCGGCAAGCTCGACCCCGAGCTTGGGGTCTGGAGATACCTGCCGGTCGATCAGGTGCCGACGGGCATGATCCCGCAGCGCAACCCCCGCGGCGTGACCATCGACGACGACGGCAACCTGTGGGCGATCTGTCGCGGCAGCAGCGGCCTGGTCAAGATGACCACCGAGGGCGAGATCCTCGGCACCTTCCCCATCGTCGGGGCCGAGCGGCCCGATCGAGGCACGGGCCCTTACAGCTACTCGGACAACACGGGCTTTCAGCTCTTCAACTTCACGGTGCGCTCCGGGAGCTGGCGCCATGTGTTTGACGCGGGCGCCCCGGTGCGCTTCGTGCGCTTGACCTGGTCGCCCTTCATCGCAGAAGGGACGCGGATCGACGTTCAGGTGCGGGCCGCCGACGACGAGGCGGGCCTGGAGGCCGCTCAGTTCAGCACGCCGAGCGCGCTGACGGACGTGGATCTGGCCCCCCTGACCCCCGAGCGGGCGCGCTTGCTGGAGATGGTCTTCACGCTCAGCGCCGACGATCCGCTCCAGCGCCCGGTGCTGCGCGACATCCAGGTCTTCTTCGAGACGGCCGACTGTCGAGAGGTGCCCTGCCCCGAGGGGCAGCAGTGCAACGCGCGCAATGGCGGCTGCGTCGTGCTGCCGCGCGAGTGCCGGGTCGATGAGGCCTGCCTGGACAGCGAGCACTGCGATCCAGGTGGCTTCTGCCGGCCCGGGTGCCGGATCGACCCCGGGAATTGCGGCGTGGGCGAGCGCTGTGACCCGCGCGGGCGCTTCTGCACGGCGCGCGCCGCGGAGTGCGCCATCGACCTCCAGTGCCCCGATGGCGCCTACTGCACCGAGAGCGGCTTCTGCGAGCCAGGGTGTCGGCTCGATCCCGACACCTGCCCCACGCGCACCGTCTGCGAGCCCGAGGGGCGACAGTGCGCCCCGCAGGCGCCCGAGTGCGTTCAGGACGAGGACTGCCCCGAGGGGCGCTTCTGCAAGGCCGGCGGGGTGTGCCTGGGCGGCTGCCGCCTCGATCCCGACGACTGCGGCGAGGGCGCGCGTTGCGAGGCCGAGACGCGCCTGTGCGAGGCGCTGCCGCCCGACTGCGATCCTGGCCGGGTCACGGCGGAGGTGTGCGACGGGCTCGACAACGACTGCGACGGCGTGGTGGACGAGGAGATCGTCGAGGTGGGCGTGACCTGCGCGGTGGGCGACGCGGCCTCAGGCTTCAGGGTCTGCGCTCAGGGCAGGTTGATGTGCCGGGCCGAGGCCAGCTCCGAGCCCCAGACCCCCACGCGCCTCGTGGGCCGCCTGGATCGCGCCCTGCTGCCCGAAGGCTTCTATGAGATGCCGGCCAACACCACCTACACCGGGCCCATCCGGATCGAGCCCGGCGCCCTCCTCCTGGGGGGGCAGGGCACGCAGAACGTCCAGCTGCGGGCCGCCTTCGGCGCTCAGGGCTTCGAGGCGCTGGGCGCCGTCTTCGACCGGGTCCTGCCGTCCGCCTCCGGGGGCCTCGTCCACATCGAGGACACCCTCATCGAAGGCCACCCCGGCGCCCAGAGCGCCAACGTGGAGCTCTACTCGGCCGCGCTCTTGCGGGACTCGACCTTCAGGAACCTCACGATCCAGGGCTACAACACCGCCCCCACGACCATCGAGCGCTGCCGCCTGGAGTCCAACGACAGCCGCACGCGCTGGCAGGCCATCCTGCGGGCACCCTCGACCGTGATCGACAACCATGTCTCGGGCCTCAACATCGTCCCCAGAGTCCACGACGGGATCTGGATGGGCGATCGGGCCGTGGGCTCGACCCTCGCCCGAAATCGCGTGGAGCGCCTCGTCACGGCCGTCAACACGGATCTGGCCGGCGCCATCACCGTCTCGGACAACACCCTGGCCCAGAACGACGCGGCCGTGCGCGTCTCCCGAAACGCCTTCCCCCGGATCGAGGGCAACTTCATCGACATGGCCGACCCAGGCCACGTCGGCGAGGGCGTGGTCTTCGACACGCTGCTGCCGGGCGGCGGGGCCGAGGTCCGGGACAACCGCCTGCGGATGGGGTTCGGCGACGCCGCCTTCAGGCTCGACCCCGACGTCTTCCAGATCCAGACGCCCTCCATCTTCGAGGGCAACACCCTCCAGGCGCAGGACCGCGATCAGCAAGTCCGGATCGCGGGCGTCCTCGACGGAGGCGCAGCCCTCATCGGGCCGACCGAGGGCATCTCGCGCCTGGTGACCTCCAACCACGTCTACCTCGATCTCACCCAGGCCACGTCGATCGCCGAGGGCATGATCATCGCCAACATCAACCCCAGCCTCGACTATCGCTGGCTCATCAGGCGCGGCGCGGTCATCCAGGGGGCCGACCTGCGCTTCGAAGACATCGGCCTGAACATCGAGGCCGGCACCTCCGCGACCCTCTCGGACGTCGACATGATCCTGAACGTCAACCAGAACCGCTACATGATCAACCTCGACGGCGCGCTGACCTTGAGCCAGTCGCGCATCTCCAACACCTTCTTGACCCAGGGCAACCGGCGACAAGGACGCGGCGTCCACATGGACAGCGCCGGGCGCCTCGTCGCTCAGGACGTGACCCTCGAGGGCTTCGAATATGGCCTGGTCGTGGCGCGGACCTCGACCTCCTCCTTGCAGAACCTCCGCTTCGAAAACAACGCGTACGGGCTCTACGTGGGCAACCAGGCCGTCGTTGACCCCGCCTCCAACTCCAGCTTCATCGACGCCGACCCCCTCCTCCTCTCCACCGGCGTCCACCTCGCCCTGGAGCGCGGCGGCCGGGGAGCCTTCGCCGGGACCTTCTTTGACATCGGCGCCGAAGACACCCCCTGGCTGATCGATCTGGACGCCTTCCAGGACGAGAGCCGCACCACCCTCTCAGGCACGACCTACGCGAACGGCGTCCAGGGCCTCGGGACCCTGCTGCGCGGCAACATCACCTCAGGCTCCGCGACCCTCTCGCCCCTCGAAGGCGACGGGCCGCTGGTCCTCGGCGAGACCCTCTACGTCGAGGACGGCGCGCAGATCAACCTCGATCAAGGGCAGGTCCTGCAAGGCCCCGGCACCGTGGTCGTGCGCCGAACCAACACCCGCTTCAACGCCACCGGCGCCACCCTGCGCAACCTCACCCTCGGGGTCTACGAGAGCGCGGTGGTCGACCTCGAAGGGGTCACCTTCGAAAACACCGACACCCGCAGCAGGACCAACCTCGACGTGATCGCCACGGCGCTCCTGACCGACTGCGTCTTCCTCGGCTTCGAACGCCGCCAGAACGGCATCGAAGCCCGAGTCGGCGGCCAGGTCCTCATGGACGGCGGCTGGATCGAGGACATGGACTACGGCCTCCAGGCCCACAGCGCCGGCCACGCCGAAGTCCAGGGCGTGACCTTCCAGGGCTCCAACCGCAACCTCTACCTCACCTCCGCCAACAGCTCGCTGATCGCCCAGGGCTGCACGATCCAGAGCGGCGACCCCAACCACAACTCGATCGGCATCGAGGTCCGCGGCTCCGCCGCAGGCATGTCGCTCCAAGCCACAGACCTGCACTTTGATCTTGAACCCGGCGACGTCCCCTACCGCTTCGAACTCGGCACGCTGCGCGACGGCAACGTCATCGACCTCCAGGGCTCGACCTTCCAGGACGAGGCCGCCGGCCCCTCCTCCTATCAGATCTACGGCGACATCCGGGATCTGAACGTCGCGCTCCCCAGGCTCGAGCCCGCCCAGCAGGCCTTCGAGGTGATCGGCGACATGCGCACCTACGGCGCGGCGTCGTTGACCCTGAACGCGGGCGTCCGGCTGACGTCGGCCATCTCGATACGCCTGATCGAGCCCAGAGACACCTCTCGCCTGGAGACCAACGGCGCGAGCCTCCACAACGTCCGGCTGGCATGGCGAAACTCCAGCTCCGGGCAGGTCCTCGCCACGGCCTTCACCGCCGACGTTCGCTCTCAGTACACCTGCGTGGCCATCGGGGACACCGCGACCGTCGACGTGCGCCAGAGCACCTTCACGCGCCTCGGCGATGTGGCCAACGACCTGTGGGGCGTCCACGTCTTCGGCACCGGGGCCCTGCGACCAACGATCGAAGGCAACACCTTCACCAGCTTGCGCTACGGGATCGCCCTGGACGCCGGGCATCAGCCCTCGCTCGTCGACAACACCTTCCAGAACTGCGTCCAGAACATCTTCCAGAGGTGATACGGAACCACGCTCAAGCCACTTCCATGTTGGGCCACCAGGATGCCCAAGATGAAAGTGCTTCAAACGTGGTTCCGTATGAGCGCCGCCTCCCGCCTGCGCTCCCTGCGTCCGTCCCTCTGAAGACCCACCGACATCCAGGGCGACGCAACGGCCCTCAGCGCGCCATCAGGACGACGCCACGGCCCTCATCGCGCCGTCGTTCATGGCCCGCACGCCCCGCGCCCGGGATCGCGGTCGTCGCAGTCGATCCGACAGGGGACCCCGTCGTCGTCGAGATCGAGGTCGGCGCCGTGGTCGATGGCCCAGGAGGGCGCGCAGAGCAGGCCAGAGACGCCGTCGGCCAGATCGTCGCCGTTGGAGACACCGTCGGCCGGATCATCGCCGTCGGAGACGCCGTCGGCCGGATCATCGCCTCTGGCTTTGCGCTGGTCGGGGTTGGGGACGTCGGGGCAGTTGTCGCGCGGGTTGTCGATCCCGTCGCCGTCGAGGTCGGGGTCGCAGAGATCGCCGAGGCCGTCGCCGTCATGGTCGATCTGTTCGGGATCGAAGCGGCGAGGGCAGCGGTCGAGGTCGTCGGGGATCTCGTCGCCGTCGGTGTCGCCGCGACAGTCGAAGGGGTTGGGGAGGTCAGGCAGGTCGGGATCGGGGGGGAGGTCGGGGAAGAGGCAGCCGTCCATCCCATCGTCGATCCCGTCGCCGTCGAGGTCGGGGTCGCAGAGATCGCCGAGGCCGTCGCCGTCGCGGTCGCCTTGACCGGGGTTGTAGTGGTCGGGGCAGGTGTCGGGGGCGTCGCGCAGATCGGGGAAGGCGGGGTCGTCGAAGTCGAGGACGCCGTCGCGGTCGCGGTCGAGGGCCGAGACGGAGAACTCGCCGGAGAGCGCGCTGTTGAAGGGGCGGTTTCCCAGACCCTCCGCGGCGCGGTTGACAAAGGGCCACACGAAGCCCTGGCCCAGGTGGTTGCCGGGCAGGAGGGGCAGGCGGCACTGGCCCGCGCCGGGGTTGTTGATCCACTCCGCCCCGTAATAGCGGTCCTGGACGGCATTGCCGCCGTGGGACAGCGCGCCGCGATCCTCGATGCGGAAGGTGTGGGCGATCTCGGCGCGGTCGAGCAGCTCGTCCAGGTCGATGAAGGCCGCCAGCGGGCCGCCGCCGTCCAGCACCCCAGTATCAAAGGCGATGTTTCCATGAAAAGGTTCGTCGTAGAGCGCTGATATCCGAGACATGTGTGAGGGTGTCTCAGGATCGACCAGGCAGGCGACGTCGAGCTGGCAGAGGCCGGCGGCGACGAGGGCGCGGGGCACGGCGGGGACGGCCTGGAAGCAGTTGGAGGCGCCGGGGGGGATCTCGCGCGAGGCGAAGGGCGTCGGTCGGCGCCGATCGGTGTCGGGATCGACGGTCGACAGGTCGCGGAAGCCGTGGCCGGAGCGCGCGCGGGGGTAGGCGTCGCTGGTCAGCGACGGGCAGACCTCGGCGCGGGGACGCAAGCCCTGGCCGAAGAGCGCGCGGGGGTTGAAGGCCGAGACGACCCCGGCGATCACCGCGACGGCGCCGTACCAGGCCTCCGGGCGCAGGAAGGCGTTGATGAGGGCGCCGTAGCCGCCGGCCGAGACGCCCGAGAGGGTGTGGGATCGGCGGTAGCGCTCCGGGTCCGCGATCAGGTCGCCCTCGGCGCCCCGAACCCTGAAGCGGGCGCGAAGGGCGGCGCGCAGATCCTCGGCCAGGAAGGTGGTGTAGCTGAAGATGGTGTTGTCGGGGCGCCAGAGGCCCAGGAAGCGGGTGTGGCAGCCCTGGGCGCGGGTGGCCGGCTCCAGGTCGCAGATCGAGGCGGGCAGGCGCCCGTCGGGCAGCACGACGATGGCGGGCTCCATGTAGCCCTGGGCGATGGCGCGGGCCGCCGAGCGGGCCACCGGCAGGTAGCCCTGCTGCGTGCCGGCGTCGTGGAGCAGGATCGTGACGGGGTAGCGCTGGGCGGGGCTGCCGCCGGTCGGATCGCCAGGGGGCGGGTTGTTGTTGGCCGGCGTGGCGAGGTCGGCGTAGCCGGGCGGCAGGAAGGCCACGACCTCGACGGGGTAGGGGAAGCAGGTCGGGCAGTCGCGGGCGGGGATCGTCAGGTTGACCTCGACGAAGCGCTCGGCGGAGGCCGGCAAGGTGCGGAAGGGCAAGGTCAAGCGGCGGTCCTCGCCGAGGCGCACCTGGAGGAGCAGCGCGGCGCCCTCGGGCCAGCCTTCAGGCGAGGCGGGCTCGATGATCAGAGCCGGCCGGAAGCGCAGGGCGGGGCCGACCCAGCGTTGGCGCAAGGGGATGGAGCGGCTGTCGGAGCCGAGGGTGAAGACCTGGGCGCGGAAGCGGCGAGTCCAGCGCGCCGCGTCGATCCAGGTGTCGGGCGCGGTCTGGTCGAGGCCGTCGAGCTCGACGACGAAGGCCTTGCGGCGGGTGACGCGGTCGTCGGGGTCGGCGTTGACGCCGTGGACGACCAGCGCCTCGGGCAGCGGGTCTGGCGCGCCCTCCGGTTCGAGGTCGGGGGCGTCGCTGTCTGCGACGTCAGAGTGTGGGTCGGCGTCCGGTGGGTCGCTGGGGTCGTCGACCCCCGCGTCCTGGGGTCGAGGGGAGGGCAGGGGGTCGGGCGCGGGGCTGGAGCGCAGCCAGAGCGGCGTGGCGGGCTCGGCGCAGGCGGCCAGCATCAGGAGGGCGGCGAGCAGGGGTGCGGCGTGTCGGGTCATGCGCTCAGGGCGGCGGCGGCCCGGGACGCTCCGGGCGGATGGGATCTTGCCAGATCCGCGCGCCGAGCGCGAGCGGCGCGCGGCCTCCCAGACGATCGCACACTCCACCCCCACACTCCACCCCCTGTCCCCCACACTCCACCCCCTGTCCCCCGTGAGGCACTGCCTCCCTCGTTCCACGAGGAGGGGGGACGCTCGTATTACGGGTGGCGGTGGATCGCACTCCACCCCCTGTCCCCCTCCTCGCTGCGCAAGGAGGGGGGACGCTCGTATTACGGGCACGGTGGTTCGGGGACGCTCGGATGACGGGCTCGGCGGATCGGGTCCCGCCCCGGCGACATCGCCACCCGCCCCAGGCGGCCAGTGATCCCGGCGAAGGCTCCTGCGGCCCACCCCCCCGAATCATCGTGCCCGTAATTCAAGCGTCCCCCCTCCTCGTGGAACGAGGAGGGGGACAGGGGGTGGAGTGTGGGGGTGGAGTGCGGGGGTCAGCGGGCTCAGAGGAGCATGCCGTCGCAGAGGGCGGGCTCGACGGCGTGGTTGCCGACGAGGCCGTCGTAGCGGGCGAGGGTCAGGTCGAGGTACTCGTCGCTGATGTCGATCCCGACGTAGCGGCGACCCTGGCTCAGGGCGGCGATGCCGGTGGTCCCGGAGCCGTTGAAGGGGTCGAGGATGCGGTCGCCGGGCTGGCTGGCGGCCCGGACGATGCGATCGAGGAGCCCGAGGGGCTTCTGGGTGGGGTGCTTGCCGTGCTGTTTTTCGGACTTTCCGGGGGCGGTGAAGTTCCAGACGGACTTCATCTGCTTGCCGCCGTTCTCCTCCCTCATCTCGGAGTAGTTGAAGGTGTGCCTGGAGGTCTTGCTGCGCGCGGCCCACAGGATTGTCTCGGATGTATGTGTAAAATATCGGCAGGAGAGGTTGGGGGGCGGGTTCGGCTTGAGCCACGTGATGTCGTTCAAGATCTTGAACCCGAGCTGCTGCATCGCGAACCCGATGCTGAAGATCGTGTGGTGCGTGCCTGAGACGAAGATCGTGCCGTCGGCCGTGAGGGCCTTCTGGCAGGCTTCGAGCCACTGGAGGTTGAAGGCGTGGTTGTTGTCCACGCCCATGGAGCGATCCCAGTGGCCTTTATCGACCGACACCATCTTCCCACCCTTGCAGGTGACCCCTCCGTTGGAGAGGAAGTAGGGCGGGTCGGCGAAGATCATCTCAAACTGCTGCTCACCAAGCGATTCGATCGTCGTCAGGCTGTCGCCTTTGTAAAGGACAAAGCTTTCAGACGGGTCCGCGAAATACGGTCGACTCTCTCCCTTCGACATGTTGTCTCCTAAGCACCATCCTTGGTGCTTTATAAAAAACCCTTTGACGCATCCTGGTCGGGGGAGGCCGAAGCTACATGACTCCCGACGTCGACGTCAACGGCATAGTTGAATAAAATACCGCAGATGGGCGATCCCTTTGATCAGTGATGATCACCCGATCAGGGGCAGAGCGAGATCACCAGAACGTGTCGGCAAGCCGATCCATTTGATCAGTGCTTTCTGTGCGCGCCTTTGATCCTGACGTGGTCATGAAGATCGCCGAAGATCGATCCGATCGTGCGACGAGAGGCGATCGTAACATGGGCCGATCGCGTGTCAGATTTTTTGGGCGGATTTCAGGGGCGAGGGACGGGGGCGATCTCATCGAGCGGCCCCTGGGCCTGCAGCGCCCAGTACAAGGGCATCGGGAGCCAGCGGCCCCGGACGCGGAAGACCTCCCAGCCGAGCAGGAGGTCCTGGCTGCCGGCGTTGACGGCCACCAGCGGGGTCATGCCCAGGCGAGCGAGATCCCAGGCCGGGTTGCCGCCGGCGCCGTAGTCGAGGCAATGGGCCCCGGCCCACCCCTTCGGGAAGCTCAACCCCTCGGTCCCCCGCACCCGGTAGTGTCCGAAGGTCCTGGCCCGCCCGCTGCGGTCCCTCATCGGGATCGCGGGGCCGTCGACGCCGCGCTGCTCCATGCGCACGTTCCAGCCCCGCAGCAGGCCCGTGTCTGGATCGCGGTGGAAGGTCTTTCGGAAGGTGTGCCAAAGGAGCCTGCGCCCGATCTCGGGCATGCTCAGGTCGACCCCGAGGTACTGGCGGCCGGCCAGAGCGTCCAGGTCGAGGGGGTGGCCTCGCCCCAGGACCCGGTGGAGCTGCGCGGCGTTCATGGTCATGAGCGCCTGGAGGGTCAGCGGGCTGTCTGGGTTCATGGGAGCCTCCTTCATCGCCGGCCAGCCAGGGCGCCGTCGCCCCTGGCCGTGCGGCTCGCGTTCAGGCGCCCATCGCGCGGCGCGCGCACAGGGTCGCCAGGGCCATGATCGGCACCTGGGGGTTGACGCCCAGGTTGGTGGGGAAGACGCTGGAGTCGGCGAGGTAGAGCCCTTCGAGGGCGTGGTGGCGGAAGTCGGGCCGGACGACGCTGCTTGCGGGGTCGCTGCCCATCCGGCAGGTGCCGAACATGTGCGTGACCGCCGAGGTGAAGGCCCGGGCGCTCCTGGGGCCCTCGCGCTCGATGGCGGCGATGACCTCCGGGCGCTCGACCCTGGGGGCGAAGCCCTTGACGCCCGGCAGGACCTCTCGCGCGCCCGCCGCGAAGAAGAGCGCCCCGAGGACGGCCAGCCCGCGCCGGAAGCGCCCGAGGTCTTCGGCCGTCGGGCTCCACGTCACGATCGGGCCCGTGCGGCCGAGTCGCCGCACGCGCCCTCGCCCTTGCGCGCGGACGGCCACGCCCCAGTCGGCCCAGTGCGCCATCTGGGCGAGCTCCTGGGAGAGAGGCCCGCCGAGCCCGTGCATCCTCGCGCCCAGGATGGCCAGGCCGAAGCCCAGCGCCTCGAACTTGAGCCCCTCGGCGCGGAGCCCGATGACCTCGTGGCCCTGGGTGGCGCCCTCCCACATGCGGACGGGCTCAGTGAAGCGCCCGGCCATCGAGACGCCTGGGTGACACTGGAGGTTGTGGCCGACGGGGCCGTGGTTGATGCCGCTGGCCAGCAGCAGGTGGGGGGTCTGGATGGCGCTGGCGGCCACGATTACGGCCTTGCGGGCCTCGATGGACACCGCCCCGCCGCCCTGGGCGGTGCCGACGACCCTCCAGGCGCGGCCGGCGCGGACCTCGATGGCGTCGACCTCCGTGGCGCTGATCACGATCGCGTCGCGCTCGACGGCGTCGGCCAGGAGCGTGATGTCGGGCGACTGCTTGGCGCCCTTGGGGCAGCCCTGGAGGCAGCGCCCGAGGCCCTCGCAGCCGCGCACATTGCGCCGGATGGGGCGGTGCTCAAGGCCGAGGGCCTCGGCGCCGCGCGCCATCAAGAGGTTCTTGGTCCCGGCGAGGTGCGGGGGTGTGGGGGCGACCCCGATTCGCGCCTCGATCTCGTCGGTGACGGCTTCGATGATCTCCCAGTCGAGGGCCTGACGCAGCGCCGGGTCTGCGGCACACCAGGCCTCGTGGACGTCTCTGGGCAGGCGCCAGCAGATCGCGCCGTTGATGGGCGCGCTGCCGCCGACCATGCGGCCCTGGAGGTAGGGGATGGGGGAGGGGCCGAGCATCACGGAGGCGCCCATGTCGCGGTACATGGCGCGCATGGCGTCGAAGGCGCTCAGGGGGAAGTCCGTCGGGGCGTGCCAGAGGCCGGCCTCGACGACGATGACCCGTGCGCCGAGCCGGCTGGCCTCGCGCGCGGCGGCCGAGCCCGCCGGGCCGCTGCCGATGACGACGACGTCGGCGCTCCTCGACAGGGGCCTCGCGATCGTCCGACCGTCGATGTTCATTGAGGGCCTCGTGCGGGGGGAAGGGCGCGGGTCTGGCCGGTCGGGGCGCGATCGTCAGGCGCTTGTGGGCGGGGGGGGTCATGGCCCGACATCAGGGCGTGGGTCTGGCCTGTGCAGGGGCGAGCGACGGCGAGGTTCACGGCGCACCTCTGACGTGGCGCTGGACGTCGGGGTGGCTGAAGAGGGCCATGCAGGCGACGACCTTGGCCACCTCCAGCAGGTCCGCGAAGATCGGCAGGCTGGCGCCGCGGGAGAGGGTCGCGTCGCGCTCGTTGGGGCTCAACATGTCGAGATCGTTGGTGTTTCCGAGGATCCTGGGCAGGAGGACGACGAGGGCCAGGGCGCTGGCGTTGAGGGCGTGGCGCAGGTGGGGCGGGGCTGAGGCGTCGAAGTGATCCCAGAAGTCCTGGCGATCCCAGGTGTGGGTGGGTGGGAGGTTCGGGTCGGGGGCGGAGGGTATGATCGCGTCGAGGAGGGTGTCACGGCGGGAGCGTCGCGCTTGGGCCGTCATGGGCGTCGGTGCTCGCTGTCGGGGGGTGGGTGGGCCGTGGTGTTGGTGCCTGGCCCTGGGTCAATCCGGCGCTTCGAATGTCTCCTTGGTATGCTACACTGGCGGCGGAATCAACCTGTGGAGGTGGAGATGGGAGAGCTTGAGACGCTGCGCATCGAGCGCGACGGTCACGTGGCCGAGGTGGTTCTGAACAGGCCGGGCAAGGGCAATGCGCTCAGCCCTCGGCTCTTTGAGGAGCTGGAGATCGCCTTTGGGCGGCTCGACGAGGATGAGGGTGTGCGTGCAGTGGTGTTGCGCGGCGAGGGGAAGGCCTTCAGCTATGGTCTGGACTTGCAGGAGGCGATGGGGGAGCTGGGGCCTTTGGTGGGGGGTGGCCTGGCGGGGCCGCGGATGAAGTTGAGGGCGATGATCCAGCGGTTGCAGCGGCAGACGGCGTCGCCGGCGCGTTGCCGGAAGCCTGTCGTGGCCGCGGTGCATGGTTGGTGTATCGGTGGAGGGCTGGACATCATCTCGGCGTGCGACTTGAGGTTCTGCTCGGCGGACGCGCGCTTCAGCTTGCGTGAGGCGCGCATTGGGATCGTGGCGGACATTGGGAGCTTGCAGCGGCTGCCGCGGATCATTGGAGATGCGGCGACGCGGGAGTTGGCGTTGACGGCCAAGGATATCGATGCGGAGCGGGCGATGAGGCTGGGGCTGGTGTCGGAGATCTTGCCGGACGTGGAGGGCTTGCTGGAGCGGGCGCGGCAGGAGGCGCGGGCGATGGCGGAGCTGCCGCCGCTGGTGGTCCAGGGTGTCAAGCACATCCTGGACGCGCAGGACGGCCTGACGATCGAGCAGGGGCTCGCGTACGTGGCGAACTGGAACAGCGCCTTTCTGGCGTCGGAGGACTTCGGGGAGGCGATAGGGGCCTTCTTCGAGCGTCGTGCGCCGCGCTACAAGGGGGCTTGATCTGGCGAGCTTGAGAGGGGCTTGAGCCGGCGAGGTCGGCGGGGTCGGCGCGGTCGGCGAGGTCGGCGAGGTCGGCGGGGTCGGCGGGGTCGGCAAGGTCGGCGAGGTTGATCGGGGCGGGGCTCTGGTCGCGGCGTGTTCAGTGTGCGTGTGGCGGCGGTCGTACAGGTTGATCGGCGAGGGTGGTCGGGGCGCGTTCAGGGGGGAGGCGAGCGATGGAGTGTGTGGGGTGCGGTGGGGTGATGAGGGGGGAGTCGCGCCAGGGGGTGGAGTTTGATCGGTGCCCGGCGTGCCAGGCGATCTGGTTCGACCGGGGCGAGCTGGAGGCGCTGCTTCAGGGCGCGGGGGTGCTCTTCAACGAGCGGGCGCTCAAGGAGGGGATCGCGCTGCCGACGCGGTGTCGGTGGTGCGAGACGGAGCACGAGGGAGGGGCGGCGCGCTGTGATCGGTGCGAGAGGCCGCTGGGGGCGTCGTGCCCGAGGGACGGGCGTCCGATGCTGGCGGCGGGCTTCGGGGATCTGGAGCTGGATCTGTGCCCGAAGTGCGGGGGGATCTGGTTTGACGGCAGGGAGTTCGGGGTGCTGCTGCGCGATGTCGGCGCGGGCGGCGTCGGCGCGGGCGAGGCCCCTGAGGCCGTCGAGGCCGAGGCCGATGGGGGCCGTCGGCCCGCCGACGAGCGAGGGCCTTGTCAGATATGCGGTGAGACGAAGCAGGGCGGGGCGCTGTACCGCGAGCATGGCTTCTTGAAGTGCGTGTCGTGCCTCGGGCCGGTGGATGAGGGTGAGGGGGAGCGGATGGCGCTCCTGAGGGCGCGCAACGATCGTTACTGGAGGGGGAAGCTGCAGACCGAGCGGCTGATGAGGATGGACACGGAGGACCTGCAGCAGAGCGTCGAGCGTCCGGAGTGGCTCCAGAGGCTGGGGTCGTGGTTCTCGGGGGGGTGATCGCGCGTCGGGATCGCGCGGCATCTCCCGGCGCGTGTCTCGCAGCGGGCGGCTTGCAGCGGGCGGCTCGTCGCGAGCGGTTCGCAGCGGGCGGCTCGCCGTGGGCGGTTCGCCGCGGGCGGCTCTCCGCGGGTTGCCGACGGGAGGGGTCTGGTCCGGTGTACGGAGCTTGCGTCGGGCGGGAGTGGTCAGGCCGGTTCGATGTGTTATAAGGGCGGCGAGAGGCCCCGGGCGGCGCAGCGCGCCTCGACGCGGGAGGCGATCGAGGCGCTGGTTCTGCGGCGCGGGGGTGGCGCGAGAGGTTGTCATGGATGTCCTAGTCGTCGGCGCGGGGCCTGCGGGCGCGACGGTCGCCAGCGGTCTGGCTCAGGCGGGCCTGCAAGTCACGCTTCTGGAGAAGGCCCAGCTGCCCCGCTTCAAGGCCTGCTCGGGCGGGCTGCCGGCCAAGGTGCGGCCGCTGGTCAACCTCAGCGATCAGGTCTTCGACGAGCAGGTCGAGGACGTGATCAAGCGCGTGCGCTTCACCTACCAGCACAAAGATCCTGTGGTCGTCGAGTCCGAGGACCCGCTCGTCTACATGGTGCGGCGGGACAGCTTCGACCACGCCCTGATCACCGAGGCGGCGCGGCGCGGCGCGCGGATCCTGGACGGCGTCGAGGTCGTCGGCGTGGACCCGGCGGGGCCGCGGGTGCGGGTCAGGACGACGCGGGGCGAGTTTGCGGCGCGGGTGGTGATCGGCGCCGACGGCGTGCACTCGACCGTGGCGCGCTGCATCGGGCAGAGCGGCCACGAGAAGCTCGGCTTCGCCTTTCAGGCCGAGGTGCCGATGAGCCCGCGCTCCATGGAGCGCTGGAGGGGCACGGTGGGGGGAGACTTCGGCCGCCTGCCGCACGGCATCGGCTGGGTCTTTCCGAAGTCCGATCACCTCTCGGTCGGGCTGCTGTCCTTCACCCAGCGCCGGGGCTGGAAGCGCGAGGAGCTCTTTGACTTTTTGCGCGGCCACGATCTGGACTTCAACCCCGACCGCACCCGCGTCTACGGCCACTTCCTGCCGCGCTGGCACGGCCAGAAGACCTTTCAGGAGCAGAACGTGCTGCTGCTGGGCGACGCGGCCGGGATCGTCAACCCCATGACCGGGGCGGGGGTCGAGGCCTCGATGCGCTCGGCGCACATCGCCGTCGAGGTCATCCGCGACGCCTTCTGGCACGGCGACGAGCGCCTGGAGCGCTACAGCCAGCGCGTGCTGCGGGAGGTCTGCCGGGAGTTCCTCGACGTGCGCGCGATGGCCAAGTTCTTCTTCACCTTCACGCGCCTGTCCTACCAGATGGGGATCAAGAACCCCCAGTTCGGGCGCATCGCCGCGCGGCTCCTGACCGGCTCGATGGACTACACCGAGGTCTGGGCCGAGCTGCTCAAGGCCTCCGTGCGCGCCTGAGCCGAGGGGGTCGAGGGTCCAGGTCTACTCCGATCCCGTCGTTGCCGATCCCGTCGCTATCGATCCCGACGCTGCCGATCCCGGCGCTGCCGATCCCGTCGCTGTCGCTCACGACGCTGCCGATCCCGGCTCTGCCGGTCCCAGCGCGCCGAGGTGCCGCCACAGCGGCCAGCGCTTCACATAGATGTAATCCCGCAGCCGCGTGTTGACGAGCAAGGCGATGATGCACGTGCTCAAGAGGCACCACACGGCCGGCCGTTCGCTGACGTCGGTCGTGGTCATCGCCGCCAGAAATGGCCCGACAAGGAAGTGGTAGAGCGACCACTTCCACGACCCATAGATCACCGGCACCAGGAAGGCCGTAAACAGGTACCCGAGCCACTGCTCGTTGAAGCCGTTGAGCAGCACGTCCCAGCCGATGTGCCACTGCCCCGTATAGGCGCAGGTCAGCTCGTGGCTGCACATCGGCGTGCCCAGCTCGCACCTCCCCAGCAGATCCCAGGCCGGGATCAGGCGCATGACGCAGGCCGCCGCCGTAAGCGCGCAGATCATGTACACCCACCCCTTGATGCGCGCCTTGACCCTCGGATCCACAAACTCCATCCCCAGCATGTTGATGAAGAAAGGCTGAAAGGAGATGTGCAGCATCGCCAGATAGGTGAACAAAGGATTCCACGTGTTGCCGCACTCGTCGACCACGATGTAGGTGACCGCCTGCAGCGCCTCCATCAACACGAAGTAGGCCGGCGGCAGGAAGATCTCCAGGGGCTGCCCCTTCTTCTTGAGCACCCACGCGCTCGAAAAGCCCCCAATCGCGATCAGCGCGCTGGCCTCGCCGCTCCAACACATGGACGCCTCCACATGAAAGCCCCGCAAAGGGCTGATATCGTTGATGTTACACGGCGATCTGCGCCGCGCTAGAGCAAGCGCGACCAGATCGGACGGGTCTTCCAGAGCGCAAGGAAGGTCATCGCAGGGCCGCGCTTCTTCTTGCCCCACAAGAAGCGGAACTGCCCCTTGAGGAAGGGCGCGCTGAGGAAGGAGTCCGCAACCCCGACCGACTCCCGCGCGTTGACCTCAAGCAGCTCCTCCAGCGTCGCGCCGCACGGCAGCGTGCGCTTCGCCCCCGCCTCCACCCAGCCCTCAGCAATGCGCTGGGCCTCGGCCAGCAGCGCCTCGTGCGGGACGACCCGCTGCGCCAGCCCCACCTCGTGAGCCTCGGCCCCCGTCGGCTTCCACCCCTCCGGCCCCAGCATCCGCGCCGCCGCCTCCTCCCCCATCATCCGCGCAAAAAGCACGCTGGAGCACCCCTCAGGGCAGACGCCCAGCGCCGCGAAGGGCGTCGAAAAGGTCGCCCTCTCCGACGCGATGATGCCGTCGCACAAGGTCGCCGAGGTCGCACTGGCCCCGATGGCGGGGCCGTTGACCGCCGCCAGGATGGGCTTGGGGAAGCGCAGGAAGTTCTCGAAGAGCGCCCGGTTGCGCGCCACGATCTCCGCGTGCAGCGCCTTGGGGTGCGAGAGCTTCATCGTCGCCCCCAGGTTGACGCCCGCGCAATAATAGGGGTCCGCCCCGGTCAGGATGACCGCCTTCGTCTGCGGGTCGCTGGCCGCGCTGTCCATCGCCGTACGCAGCGCCTCCATCATCTCCAGCGTCCAGCCGTTGAGGCGCTCAGGCATGTTCATCGTCAGCGTGGTCACGCCCCTGGCGCTGGATCGGAGGATGAGGTCGGGCATGTCCTGGCCTTGGTCGTTGTCTGGCGCCGCCGAGCTTCAGCGCGGCGGCAATCGCGCGGGTTGGATCCCACCACGGGGGCGTCGAGCAGGCGCCGACAAAAATCGGCCCCCCAGCGGCGGCCACACCCTACCACACCCCACCGCGAAACCCTACCCGGCGACCGCCATCACCAGGACAGGTTTGCTCAGTGAAGGTTCCAAGGCCCGCGAGGCCACGGCATCCCACGCCACGATCGTGCCGACGGCGTATCGCCCCACGCTCCTCGCACCGCCCCCGTTGGGGACGGGCTCGTCGGGTGGGGCTACAAGCTCAGGG
>SYOX01000325.1 GCA_005804885.1 Pseudomonadota bacterium | reverse complement strand
GGTCGATGAAGGATGGCGGCCAACACGGGATCGAGTTTTTGAGCAAGGCCAATGCACTGACCCCAGACCCATCAACTGAGTCTCCCCTCGACCCCCGCCACGACGGGCTCCGATGAGATGTGACTAAGAGACAGCCTTGCGCAGCGAGGAGGGGGACAGGGGGTGGAGTGCGGGGCTGGAGTGCGGGATCAGGGCAGATCGCCGAGGCGGCCGGGCATCTCGGCCAGGATGAAGGCGAGCAGGGCCATGGCGGCGACGGAGCGGTCGAGTTCGGCCTTGTCGATCTTGTCGAAAGTGTCGGCGTGGGAGTGGTGGTAGTCGAAATACTGCGAGGGGTCGCTGACGAGGCCGAGCAGGGGGACGTCGTCGGTGAGCATGACGCCCACGTCGGCGCCGGCGAAGCCGCGCAGGACGGTCCCGGTGCGGACGGGGGCGAAGAGAGGCAGGAGGCCCTCCAGGGTGGCGGCGGCGCGGGCCTGTCGCTCGGGGTCCTGGTGGTGGACGGCGATGGAGGCGGGGTCGAAGCCGCCTGAGTCGGACTCGACGGCGGCGGCGTGGAGGCGCAGCTCCCCGGCGTGGTCCTGGGCGTAGGCCTTGGCGCCCATCAAGCCGTTCTCCTCGTTGGTCCACAGCACGACGCGCAGGGTGCGGCGCGGGGTCATGCCGAGGCGGCGCAGGACGCTCAGGGCCTCCATGGCGATGACGCAGCCGGCGCCGTCGTCGTGGGCGCCGTGGCCGACGTCCCAGGAGTCGAGGTGGCCGCTGATGACGACGACCTCCTCGGGGGCCTCGCGGCCGGTCAACTCAGCCACGACGTTGGCCGAGGGGACCGGGTCGTGGTTCCTGGCCTCCATCGAGAGCTTGACCTTGACGGCGTGCCCGCGACGGACAAGCCCCGCGATCGTGTCGGCGTCCTCGGTGGTGATGGCCGCCGCGGGGATGCGGGGGACCTCGTCCTTGTAGCTGAGCATGCCGGTGTGGGGGGAGTTGAGGCTGCGGGCGGTGACGGAGCGGACAAGCACGGCGAGGGCGCCGTGGGCGGAGGCCATGTCGGCGCCGTTGACGCGGAAGCGGACGGTGTGGCCGTAGCCGGTGCCTGTCTCGTGGCTGAAGGGCGGCATGGGGTTGTTGAACAGGACGATCCGGCCCTCGATCCTCGGCGCGGCGGCCTCCAGCTCCTCCTCGTTGGCGACGACGACGACCTCGGCCTCCAGGCCGCGCTTGGGGGTGCCGACGGAGCCGCCGAGGCCCAGCATGGTCAGCGGGAAGGCGCGCGGCGCGGTGACGGCGGCGGACTCAGCGCCCCGGACCCACCTCGGGACCATGGCGGGCTCGGCCCGGACCTTGTCGTGGCCGTCCTTCTTGAGCTCCTCCATCGACCACCGGATGGCCTCGTCCAGGGCGGGCGAGCCGCTGAGGCGAGGGCCGACTTCGAGGCAGAGGGCTTCGAGCTTGTTGTAGGCCTGGCTGGTGGCCAGGGCGCCGTCGATGATCTTGCTGGCGTCATCGGAGAAGGAGGCGCCGAGCGCCGACAGGGCCAGATCGCCAGGGGGCGTCATCGGGTTCATGGGCTCGTCCTGGGCCTCCTGGCCGGGGGTGGGGACCTCCGGGGCGGGTTGGGGGGCGCTCTGGCAGGCAGTGGCGGCGGTCAGGGTCCAGAGCAGCGCGGCGATCAGGGGGTCGCGGGAGCGACGTCGCCGGGCGGCGGGTCCTGGGGAGCCGAAGGGGGCGATCAGAGGTGGCCTGGGGGGTGGTTTCATGGCGGAGCCTTGAGCGGCGGGCGTCCAGGGGGTGCCGAGGGCGTCGAGGCGCTCGCCTTGAGGTGGGCGAGCGCCGACGGGGCGTCGCGGCGCGCGCCGGTCGCGATCAGAGGCTGCCGCGGGTGCGGATGTCGCGGTTGCCGGGGGTGCCGAACTCATTGATCGTACAGGTGTTTCCGCTCCAGACGATGTCGGCGACGGTCCAGAAGTCGTTGCCGCTGCTGTTGGCGCCGGAGGCGCGCAGGCTGACGGGCTCGAACTCGCGGAAGAGCTGGGCGTTGCAGTAGATGCGGACGACGACGGAGGCGGCGCCGAAGCCGTCGTTGTCGTAGTAGTGGATGCCGAGGCGGTAGGTGTGCGCCTGTGGGTTGTCAATGTTGATGTTCTCGGGGCCGTTGCCCTGGACGTCGTCGAGGTCCAGGCGTGGGTTGTCGGCGCTGCCGCCGGCGCCCCACTCGAGGTTCTGGCCGCGCGAGGCGTTGCAGTTGACGTAGTAGCAGTCCCAGCGGGTGTCGAACCAGGTGCCGCCGGAGTTGGTGCGCAGCAGGTGGAGGTCGACGTCGGAGGGGTCGTTGCTGACGCCGATGTTCCAGATGATCTCCACGCGCAGGCGCTCGGAGGGGATGGCGTGGACGGTGGAGGTGCAGGAGGCGGACTGGCCGAGCGGGTCGGTGGCGGTGAAGCGCAGGACGTAGTCGCCGGCCAGATCGAGGAAGATGCTGGTGGTGTTCTGGTTGGTGGGCGAGGGGGTGGCGCCGGAGCCGATGGGGGCGCTGACCATCTGCCAGCGCAGGGTGAGGCGGTCGCCGTCGGGGTCGACGGCGGTGGCGGTCACGTTGACGGTGTCCAGGACGTTGGCGTTGATCTCGGGGGTGCAGGTGACGACGGGGTCGTGGTTGTTGCACTCGGGCAGCTCGTCGACCTGCCCGTCGCAGTCGTTGTCGAGGCCGTCGCAGGTTTCTTGCTGGGCTGTGCCGGGGGTGGCGTCGCAGATCACGGACCGGCCGTCGGGGGAGCAGCGGCCGATGCCCTCGCGGGCGCAGACGCCCTCTCCAGCCTGGCAGACGCCGCCGAGGCCCGGGAAGCTCTCGTCGATCTGACCATTGCAGTTGTTGTCGAGGCCGTCGCACAGCTCAGGCTGGGTGGCCAGGGGCTGTGCGCTGCAGATCGTGCCGGCGCCGTCGGTCGTGCAGATCTCGACGCCCGTGTTGACGCACTGGCCCAGGCCCACGGTGCAGGCGTCGCCGAGGTCGGAAAAATCCTCGTCGATGAGGCCGTCGCAGTCGTTGTCCAGCCCGTCGCATTGCTCGGGGCCGGGCTCGACGGCGACGGCGTCGCAGAAGGTGTCGGCGCCGTCGGGGGTGCAGGTGATCCGGCCCTGGGAGGAGCAGTCGCCGTCGCCCTGGCTGCAGGCGGAGCCTACGCCGTCGAAGTCCTCATCGACGAGGCCGTCGCAGTCGTCATCGAGGCCATTGCAGAGCTCGGCGTCGGGGAGCACCTGGCCCTGGCAGGGGCCGTAGAACTCGCGCTCGCAGGTCTGGGAGCCGGCGCGGCAGCGGCCGACGCCCATGGTCGAAGGCGGGCCGGCGTAGCAGGACTTCTCGTCGGCGGTGCAGGTGCAGCCCTCGTCGACGATGTCGTTGCAGTTGTTGTCGAAGTTGTCGCACAGCTCCTCGGCGTCCGGGTCGCAGTCGTCGCTGGGGGCCTCGGGCTCTCCGGGGTCGCCGGGGCCCTCGGGCTCGCCAGGATCGCCCGGGCCCTCCGGCTCTCCCTGTCCATCCGGCTCGCCCTGTCCGTCGGGCTCGCCCTCGCCGAGGTTGTCGTCGTCGTCATCCTGGCCGCCGCCAGGGTTGTCATCGCCGGTCCCGGGCGGGACGTCGACGCAGGCGAGCCCGAAGGCGAGCAGCGTGAGGGCCAGGAGCCCGGTGAGCGCGTGGGCTGTGGTGGGTCTTGTCATGGTGGTGTGCAATCCTGGTGGTCTGGTGTCCCTGGCCAGCAAGGCAGATCTGCGCCGCCCGCACATGATGAGAGAGCGCCCTCAGAGTGTCAAATGCCCTCGCCGTGGCCCTCGATCTCCACACGACGGGCCGAGGTTCAGTCTTCGAGGTCGTCCAGGCCGAGGATTTGCTCCCAGTAGTCGCAGAAGGGGGCGCGGAAGCCTTGGAGCATGGCGGGATCTGCGGAGAGCTCAAGGCCGCGGTCGGCGATGGGATCGAAGGCCTCCCAGACGAGACCCTCGTCGGCGGGGGCGCCCTGGCTGGCGAAGGCGGTCCAGAGGGTCTGGATCTGGAGGCTCAAGGCGACCTCCTCGCGCGAGGGGACGATGAAGGAGCCCAGGGTGCCGAAGACAAAAGCCAGCTCGGAGCCGTGGAAGACGCCCAGGTCGCGCGAGCGCCCGAAGGCCGTCTCGTGGGTGAAGTGGTAGAGCCAGGTCGGGCGGCCGTGTCCGGCGCTGCGGGCGGCGGCGAAGCGGGTCGGGCAGACGAAGACCAGATCGCCGAAGATGGCCGCCAGAGCGCGCTGCGGCGAGGGGTAGTCGGAGGCGGGGTAGAGGGCGATGAGCTGCTCGGCGATCTCGGGCTCGAAGCTGGCGCGGATGGCGTCGACCAGCTGGGCCTCGGTGCGGAGCCGGGCGCCGGTGACGAAGATCGTCCCCTCGTCGGCGTTGGTCCCGAGCAGGAGCGGCACGTCGTGCGACTCGCCCTGGAAGATCGCCAGCCCCGGCGCCGTGGTCAGGACGTGCTGGTCGATGGAGGGTTCGAAGACCTCCGGCTGCCCGAAGGCGCCGACCGAAGCGGCCCGCAGCGCCGCGACGTCCGCCGCCCGCATGCAGGCCAGCGGATCGTCGACGCCCTCGCAGCCAAGGCGCCCGGCGATGCGCCGACCCTGCTCGACGGCCGGCGGCGTCTCCCCGCGCGGCTCTCGGGTGCTGGCGATCGTCAGGGCGCAGAAGCCGCTCTGCATGATGACTCGGGAGAAGAGCCCCTCGGCCAGCGAGGAGGTCATCAAGGCGCAAGCGCTGATGGCGCCTGCGGATTCGCCAAAGATCGTCACGCGCCTGGGGTCGCCCCCGAAGGCCGCGATGTTCTCGCGCACCCACCTCAAGGCGGCGATCTGGTCCAGCAGGCCGTAATTGCCCGTCCCCGGCTGCTCCGGATCCTCGCCGATGAGGCCGTCGTGGGCCATGAAGCCCAGCGCGCCGAGCCGGTAGTTGATCGAGACGACGACGACGCCCCTCCGCGCCAGCGAAGATCCGTCGTAGAGGCCCAGCGAGCCGCTGCCGCTGGTGAAGGAGCCGCCGTGGAGCCAGAACATGACCGGCAGCGCGCCCTCCTCGGCCGGCGGCGCCCAGATGTCCAGGTGCAGGCAGTCCTCGTCCTCGACGAGCCCCGGCCCCGCCGATCCAGCCTGCGCCTGAGGGCATATGGGCCCCGGCGCGGTGGCGTCGAGCGCCTGATCGCGGACGGGCGGCAGCCCCGGCGCCCGCCAGCGCCCGATCCCGACGGGCGGCGCCGCGTAGGGGATCCCCCTCCAGCTCCTGACCCCGGCCAGCCCGTCGAAGGCGCCCACGACGGCCCCCTCGGTCGTGATGATCCGCAGCACCGGGTCGCCCGGCGCGTTGTTGACCTCGGGCTCCGGCTCCTGGGACCCCTCGGGCTGCGCCTCGGGCTCGGGCTGCGCCTCCGGGGCGCCTTCGGGCTGCGCCTCGGGCTCGGGCTCGGCGTCGTCTGGCGAAGGCACAGGCGCCGTGTCGTCGCCACAGGCGACGGCCAGCGCCAGAGCGAGGATCAAGGCGATGGAGAGGGTGCGGGGCATGGGCGCGGCCTGTTCGGGGATCTCCTCGACGGACATCGTGGCGGCTCCTGGGGTCGGGAGCATGCTGGCACGATCGGCGATCAGGGTCAAAACCTCCCCTGGCCCCCCGACGCCGTCACGCCAGCCTCGACGCTCATGGTGCGGGTGGGGTAGGATCGGCGCGTCGCCGGGATTGCGCGAGGGAGATCGGATCGTGGGAGCGCAGCAGGTCAAGGTCGTGGGAGCGCAGCGGGTCAAGGGCAAGGGAGGGCGGCTCAGGTCGCTCTTGGCAAGGGGGGTCATCGGGGTGGTCGCAGGCGTGGTGCTGTGGATCGGGGCGGCGGCGGCGCTGGACTGGCACGGGCGGCGACAGCGGCCGCAGGGCCGCCACGACGCGATCATCGTGGCCGGCTGTCGCGTCAAGCCCAACGGGACGCCCTCGCCGGCGCTCAAGCGGCGCACCAGGGCCGCCGTGGCGCTCTGGAACCAGGGCCTGGCGCCGAAGATCATCCTGACCGGCGGGCTGGGCGACCACCCGCCGACGGAGGCCGCGGCGGCGGCGGCCTACGCCCGACGGCTGGGGGTGCCCGCGCGCGCTTTGATTCAAGAGGGGCGCTCGACCTCGACCGAGGAGAACGCCCGCTTCGCCGCCCAGGTCAGCGCCGCCCGCCGGGTGATCGTCGTCACTGACAGCTACCACGTCTTTCGAAGCCGCCGGGTCTTCGCGCGGCACTTCCCCGAGGTCGCCGGCTACGGCTCGACGCCCGGCCCCGGCCCCCGGATCAAGGGCGCGCTCAGAGAGGTCGCCGCCATCGCCTGGTACGGGCTCGCCGGCCGCCTGTAGGCAAGGAGAGATCGACGATCTCGACGCGCCCGGCATCGGGGTCGATCCCTCGCGGCCGGATCTCTGGCAAGGGAGCAGGGCCCTCGGCCCCGAGCGAGGGCGTCAGGGTTCCAGGAAGGGGTCGAGCGAGGTGTCCACGACGGCGCCCTCGGGCGGCTCCAGGCGCTCGGGGTCGAAGGGCGCCCCGAGGACCAGCTCGGAGACCGTGGCCTCGGTGACCTTGTCGCCCCGCTTGCCCTCGGGGAAGGCGAAGAAGGACTGCCGGCCGGCCAGAGTCAGCCCGCCGACGGCGGTCAGCGCCTCGTAGACGAGCAGTTTTTCGGGCGTGTGCTTGAGGTTGCGGGCCGCGACGAAGGGCTTCCAGCTGACGACGTAGCGCAGCGCCAGCAGCCGCCCGTCGTCCTTGGCGACGTAGAGGATGTAATAGTCGTCCGGGGCGTCGCCCGTGCCCGGCGCGAAGGTCAGCCGCAGGACGTCCGCAGGCGGCAGGCCCGCGTCGGCGGGGTCGTCGGCCACGATCTCGAGCCGAACGCCGGGGTCGCCGAGCACGAAGGGGGCCGCCACGAAGTAATAGGGCGTCAGCGCCCAGAAGCGCGCCGGGAAGGCGCCGCCGCCCTCCATGAGGCTCCACGCCCGCCGACCGTCCCAGGCGATCTGGCCCCGGGCAGGCTCGTCGAGGTCGTGGTAGGCCCGCGAGCCCAGCAGATCGACGGTCTGCACCGAGTTCTTGGCGTCCTTGTCGCCCAAGGGCCTGTAATCATATCGGAATCTCAGCGACTCACCCTTGAACCACGCCTCGAAGCCCCCGTGCCGGTCCGCGCACCGCTGGGCGATCGCGCCGGCCTCCCCCAGGGCAGCCAGCCGGCCGCGGGCGGCCTCGGCGCGATCGGCGGTCGAGGAGGAGGGCCGCGAGGTCGGCGCCGCTGGCTCTCCGGGCGTCGGTTCTTCCGGCGCGGTCTCCTGGGTCGTGGGGGTGGGGGTCGGGGCCGTCCCGCAGGCCCCGAGGGTCAGCGACGCGAGGAGCGACGCCGCGAGCAGGAGCCTCCCAGGGCCGTCGAGGGGCGAGCCGCGCCGGAGCCCTCCCAGCGGCGCCTTGAGGGGGGGCGATCCGAAGGGGAGGGCGTCGAGGTCGATGGCGAGGGGCGGGGCGATGGGGCGATCGGTGTTCATGGGCGATCCTGGGGTCGTTCTGGGGAGAGCGCGGGTGAGGCGCTCAGAGGCCTGGACGCCGAGCGCCCGGAGGCGAGCGCGGCGCTGGGTTTTTGAGGCGTCGGGGTCTATCTGGAGCGGGGGGGGAAGTCGATGAGGTGGCGGCGGTCGCCGTAGACGATGTCCTGGATGTTGGGGGTGGCCAGGAAGTCGTGGGGGAAGCCGAGCTCGACGCGGCTGACGGCGTCGAGGCGCTCAAGGTGGGCGGGCGCCAGGGTGAGGCCGGCGGCGCCGAGGCAGTCGGTGATCTGTTCGAGCTTCCTGGAGCCGACGATGGGGATGATCTGGGGGTGCTGGTGCATGGTCCAGGCGATGGCGACCTGGGAGGACGAGGCGCCGAGCTCGTCGGCGACGGCGTCGACCTCGCGGGCGATCTTCAGGTTGGCGTCGGTGAGGCGGCGGGCGTTGAGTTGGGCGCGCAGGGAGTCGCCGGTGTCGGCGTCGCGGGTGTACTTGCCGGCCAGGACGCCCGCGCCGATGGGCGCCCAGGCGCAGACGGCGATGTCGAAGGCGCGGGCCATGGGCAGCAGATCGCGCTCGACGGTGCGCTCCAGCAGCGAGTCCTGGATCTGGAGGCCGATGAAGGGGGTCCAGCCGCGCAGCGAGGCCAGCGTGTTGGCCTGGGAGACGATCCAGGCGGGCGCGTCCGAGACGCCGACGTAGAGGATCTTGCCGGCACTCACGAGGTCGTCGAGTCCGCGCATGACCTCCTCGACGGGGGTCAGGAAGTCCCAGGCGTGGACCCAGTAGAGGTCGATGTGATCGGTCTTGAGGCGCTTGAGGCTGGCCTCGACGGACTGGACCATGTTCTTGCGCTGGTTGCCGCAGGCGTTGGGATCGCCCGAGCGCATCGACAGCGAGTACTTGGTGGCCAGGACGAAGCGATCGCGGCGGCCCCCTTCGAGCAGGTCCCCGAGGATCGCCTCCGAGGAGCCGTTGGTGTACTTGTTGGCCGTGTCGATGAAGTTGCCGCCGGCCTCCTCGTAGGCCCCGAGGATCTGGCCGCAGCTCTGGGCGTCGGTGCCGAAGCCCCACTCCTGGCCGAAGGTCATCGTCCCCAGCGCGATCTCGGAGACCCGCAGGCCGCTGTGCCCGAAGAGCTTGTATCTCATGATGCCTTCTCCGATTTTAGATGATAGCAGATGTCGATGACCTTGGGCGAAGCAGGGGAAATGGGCCTCGCTGTATTGATCCGTCGCCACGCGCTATAATGCCAGAGAGCCAGCTCGGGACAAAGGGAACAAGGCCCGCGGCTTGTGCCGGAGAGGATGCATGATTAGCCTTGACGGGGCGCGAAAGCCAGCAGTTCAATCCTGATCAATCGTTCATCTGATCGTTTGTTCAAACAGATGCGTCAAAGGGCGAGAGGGGCCGCCGGTGGCGCGCAGGAACCACAACACGCTCCAGGTGATCGTGAAGTCAAGCCATGGCTGATGAGGTCAAGAGGGGATCGGACATCGTCTTGATGACGAGCAAGCCCATCGAGCAGGTGGAGCAGAGCGCCGGCGAGGAGCGCTGGGTGGGCCGCGACCTCGACGGGCGCTATCGGATCGTGCGTGTGCTCGGGCGCGGCGGCATGGGGGTGGTGCTGCTGGCGCGCCAGACGACGATCGACAGGACGGTCGTGGTCAAGGTGCTCTCTCGGAGGTTGATGGACGACGGGGTGGCGCGGGTGCGCTTCGAGCGCGAGGCGCAGAGCCTGAGCAAGCTCCAGCACCCG
Source organism: Pseudomonadota bacterium (assembly GCA_005804885.1). Classification (GTDB taxonomy): domain Bacteria; phylum Myxococcota_A; class Bradymonadia; order Bradymonadales; genus SYOX01. The sequence goes on along the minus strand of SYOX01000325.1, from coordinate 9,851 downwards.
AACATCGTCACGATGCACGACTTCGGCTACGACGACGGCGTGCCCTTCATCGTCATGGAGTACGTTGAGGGCGAGACGCTGGCGCGCGTGATGCAAAAGCGCCGCCGCCTTCGAATGAGGCGCTTCTTCCCGCTGGCAGTGCAGATCCTGGCGGCCATCGGGGCGGCGCACAAGCAGGGCTGGGTGCATCGGGATCTGAAGCCCGACAACATCATGATCACGCCCCGGGAGGGGCAGCCGGACTTCGTCAAGGTGCTCGACTTCGGCCTGGCCAGGATGCTGACCTCCGAGGACGACATCACCAAGCAGAACCTGATGGGCACGGCGCTCTACCTGAGCCCGGAGCAGATCCAGGGCCACAAGCTCGACCAGCGCTCGGACGTCTACGCGCTCGGGATCCTCTTCTACCTGCTGCTCAGCGGCCGCCGCCCCTTCAAGAGCCGCGACGACGTCAACCTCATGTTCCAGCACCTCAGCGCCCAGGCCGAGCCCCTCGGCGAGGTGCTGTCCGAGGGACACGACGTCCCCGAGGCCGTCATCGCGCTGATCCACCGCTGCCTTGAGAAGAAGCCCCAGCAGAGGCCCCGGGACGCCAGCGAGGTGCTCCGCATCCTCATCGAGGCCGCCAAGCAGACCGCAGGGACCCCCCAGCTGCTCCTGGAGTGGACCCCCCCCTCGGGCGATCAGGCGGACGTCTCGGCGGCGCTGACCGAGGAGCTGACCGAGATCGGCCCCCTGGACCTGCGCTTCCTGGCGGCCTCCTTTGACGCCTCCATCGATGTCGACGACAACGGCTCGGCGGCCTTTGACACCCTCTTCGCCAACACCGGCGAGCTTCGGCCCAGCCAGATGTCGTTCGATCACCCCTGGTCCACCGGCCAGCACCGCTCCATCGATCGACCCGTGCCCATCGATCAGATGGCCCCCGAGACCGGCGATCTGGTCGCCCCCCCCTCGCAGGTCCGCGTCGCCGGGCCCGGCCGCTCGCCCTCGCCGACCGTCGGCGTCTTCTACCAGCCCCGGCTCGTCACCTACGGCGTCGACGACGACGCCGAGCGCAACCGCACCCGCGCCACCTTCGCCCTGATCGTCGTCCTCGTCCTCTTGACCATCGGCGTCGGCGTCGTGGCCTGGATCAGCGCCCCGAGCAGCGCTGCCGATCGTGTCGCCGCCGCACACGAGGTCCTCGACCGCGCCGACGCCATGACCGCCCAGGGACGCTTCGGCGAGGTGACCCAGCTCCTCGACTCCCTGGAGCGACAGTCCCTCGAACACCCCGATCTCCTCATGCGCGCAGCCAGCACCCGCGAGAAGGCCCGCATCGGCCGGCTCAAGGGCGAGGCCCGCCGCCTCGAAGCCCAGGGCGATCTCAAGGGCGCCGCCGCCCTCTACCGCGAGATCCTCTCGCGCGGCGGCGACGATCCCGAGGTCAAGGACGCCCTCGATCGCCTCCAGGCCCCGCCCGCGCAAGCCCCCCCCAAGGACGAGCCCTCCCCGAACAACCTCGATTTCTCCCCCGAAGAGGCCAACGAGCAAGGCGCGATCCCCGCCGAAGAGGCCGCCGAACCCCCGCTTGGCCAGAAGGCCGACCGCCGCAAGGCCGCCCGCGCCGCCCGCGCCAGCAAGACGGAGGCGCCCCCCATCCTCCCCGACGACGACGACACGCTCCCCGACAAGCCCGTGCGCGAGGTCTGGAAGCCCGCCTCCGAGAAGGCAAGACAAGGTGGCGGCGCGGCGAAGAAAGACGAAAACCTCAATAAAGACAAAACGATCCGAATCATCGACTGACCGACCCCTCGCCCCCCTCCGGCTCCTCGCCCTGGCCCCCCACACCCAGACAACCCCCCACATCCCAGAGGTGATCGAGCGAGGGCCGCTGCCCGAGGGTCGAAGACACGGGCTCGCCGTGGGGCTCCCCGATGCCTTGGGGGTGCTCGCGGGCGATGAGCGCCTCAAGGGTCTCGGCCTTGAGCCGGACGATCGGCTTGCCGTCGGTGCTGCTGCGCTGCACGACGCGCAGCTCGGCGCGTGGGTAGACCGACACCTCCACCGGGAAGGGGCGATCGAGGACGTGGATGTGGTGATAGTCCTCGAAGGCATTGCCGCGCCGGATCGTGACCGTCTCCCCCTGACAGCGCCAGCCGAGCCCGTCCATGTGCGCCTCCAGCGCCTCAAGGTCGTCCGTGAAGACGTGCAGGTCGATGTCGCTGCCCCGGCGAGCCCGGCCCGTGCTGACCGAGCCGATCAGGCGAGGGGAGAAGGGCCAGAGGGCGCGCATGAGGTCCAGCGCGTCCAGGCGCATCAAGTGGAGGCGCTCGAGGCGCTCTGGCCCCTCGGTCATCTCGACGAGCGCCTGGATGGCCTGCTGGATCTCGCCGTTGGAGGGCAGGTCGTGGGGCCGATAGCGCATCCTGCCGGCGTTCTTGCGCCCGAAGACGCGGCGCGCGGCCATGTGCTTGGCGTCGAGGTACTGCGCGACGCCTTCCTCGACCATCAGGCGGGCCGCCTCCTGGGCCAGCTCGCGCCGCAGGCGATCGGATTGTGGGCTCTTCATGGGGTGATGCCGGCGCGCGCGAGCGCCTTCTTAAGCTTCTGGAGCGCGCCGCCGACGGCCTTGCCGCCGCGCATGTCCCCGAAGATGTGCTTGTGGACGACCTGCTGGGAGAGGCCGAGCCGCCCGGCGATCTGCCTCTCGGAGAGCCCCTCGAAGAAGTAGAGCGCGACGGCCTCGCGCTGGCGCTCGGTCAGCGCCTCGTCGATGGCGAGGTGGAGGGCCGCGTGCAGGCGCCGCCTCGCCTCCGAGGGCGGCGAGGCGGGCTGGCGCCACAGGCCGCGCTCGCTGTCCAGGGCGTCGAGCGCGTCGGTGAAGCAAAGGCGGCCGGCGCGGCGTCGGGCGTCGCGCGAGCCGGCGTCGCGGCGGCGCGCTGCGGCGGGCTGGCGCGCTTGATGAGGGCGATCCTCGGCGTCGAGGCTGCGCGCAGGGGTTGGGGGCTCAGTCAATCTCCTGGTCATGGGCGTCGTCGCCCGTCAAGGCGCGCAGGTCGGGGTGGTCGAGCAGCAGATCGAGGGCGTCGACGGGGTCGAGGGTGCGGGCGCGGGGGTTCCGGCCGCGCAGATCCCAGCGCCTGAGCTGCTCCAGGTCGCGCAAGGTCGAGGTGCCGTGGAACATCTGCCGGGCGCCGCGCGGATCCCGCAAGAGATCCATGTGGCGGCGCACCAGCCAGACCGCGCGCCGCGACAGGACGCCGTCGAGCGCGTCGGCGCCGACGTCCTCGTGGTTTCTGGGGTCGATGGCCTTGCCGACGTCGTGAAAGAGGGCCGCGGCGAGCAGGTCGGCGTCCCGGGTGTCGCGGCGGGCCAGATCAAAGACCTGGAGCGCGTGGAAGAGGGCGTCTCCCTCGGGGTGATGGCGAGGATCCTGCCGCACGCCGTCGAGGTCCAGCAGCAGATCCAGCAAGAAGTCTCTCATTGCTTCATGGGCTCAAGGCCCAGCCCGGCGACCGTCCATCGATCATCCTCTCACCCCAAGGGCGCGCTGACACCCACATTTTGCCCTCGCGACCCAAAAAGGTTGACGAGGGAGGGAGGCTCGTCGTTGGATAGGCACCCTGTCGCAGCGATGAAAGGGGCCTCGGCGCCCTGTCAAGGAGGGGATGATGAGCGGGAAGGTGAGCGTCGTTCTGGGGTTGAGCGTGGTGATCTTGCTGGGGACCGGGTGCGTGAGCACCGGGACCTACGAGCTGCTGCAGGCCGAGCTGGTCCAGACGCGGCAGGAGCTTGAGAAGTCCGTCGCGGACTGCAATGCGCAGAAGGATCAGTGCAATCAGGATCTGGAGGGCGCCCGCGCCGACGGCGAGCGCCAGAAGGCCGACCGGGCGGCCCTGGAGAAGAAGCTCTCCGAGGTGCTCAAGGACAAGGCGCAGCTCGACGCCTCGGTCGAGGAGATGAGCCGGGCCATGGCGGAGCTCGCGCGGCGCCAGCAGGAGGCCGACAAGCGGATCGAGGAGTTCCGCAAGCTCGTCGAGCGCTTCAAGAACCTCATCGACGCCGGCAAGCTCAAGGTCAAGATCATCGACGGGCGCATGATCGTGGAGTTGGCCACCGACGTCCTCTTCGCCTCCGGCTCGGCCAGCCTGTCCAAGGAGGGCGAGGCGGCCATCACCGAGGTGACCCAGATCCTGACCTCGATCCCGGATCGCAAGTTCCAGATCGAGGGGCACACCGACAACGTGCCGATCCGCTCGGCCAAGTTCCCCTCGAACTGGGTCCTGGCCTCGTCCCGCGCGCTGTCCGTCATCGACACCATGCTGGCCGCCGGCATCCCCCCCGACCGGGTCAGCGCCGCCAGCTTCGGCGACATGCGCCCGACCCAGACCAACGAGACCCCCGTGGGCAGAGCGGCCAACCGCCGCATCGAGATCGTCATCGTCCCCGACCTCTCCATGCTGCCGGGCTTCGATGAACTCCAGCGGCTGGCCGGGGAGAGCAAGTAGGCGATCTATTTCTGAATGTGACCCGGAGGCCGCCGTCAAAGGCGCTTGTGGGGGCGACGCCAGGGCCCCCCAGGCTTTTGACTGATCCGACGCTACACCCCCTGAAATCGGGGGGAAGCGCGGAAATCCAGACGGTGACCTCATGTTGAATCTCAGCGCCGCCCCCCCTCGCCGGACCTCCTCTCCCCGCCCCCTGGCCGCCGCCTTCACCTTCCTCATCGCGCTCTCGATGATCGCCGCCGACGCCTCCGCAGGCGAACCCGAGGCCGTCGACGCCCAGAACACCGCCTCGGCCAGCCGCGAGGGCGCCCGATCAGCGTCCGCGACCCGCGCCCGGTCAGGCAAGAAGGTGACCAGGAAGCGCACACGGCGCACCACCACCACGCGGCGCGCAGCCCGGCGCGACGGACCTTATGTGACCGGCGGCCTTGGCCTGGTGACGATCTCGGATCAGCCCAGCAACCTCGACCTGAACGACGGCACCGGGATCAACGCCGGGGTGGGCTTCCGCCTGACCCCCGAGCTGGCCCTTGAGGGCAACTTCATCGGCACCTCCCACGACGTCGGCAATGCCTCCAACGCCGATGGCTCGATGACCGGCGCGAGCCTCAACCTCAAATACTTCTTCCCGCTCTCCGACAGCCGCATGGAGGCCTTCGCCGAGGGCGGCCTCGGCCTCCTCGGCGTCACCAACGGCGAGGACGAGATCGACGGCACCTTCTTCGGGATCGGCGGCGGCCTCGGCTACCGGCTCTCGCGCGAGGTGAGCCTGGGCGCCAAGGCGAACTTCATGAGCATCTCCGGCGAGGACTCCAACAGCGACACGGCCGATCTGGGCGCCTTCACCCTCATGGGCACCATCAGCTTCGAACTGTGACGAGGCCGCCCGGCCTCGGTGTTGTCCTGGGTCGCCCGCCCGCCGCAGGGCGGGCGACGGGACGTCAACCCCCTCGCAACCTGCCACCCCCCAGCAGCAACCTCGCAAGGCTCGACAGCGGATCGCGGGATCATCATCATGCGTCGCGAGGCCGGCTTGTCGGTGAAGGGCAGACGGGGGTGAGGTGGAATTTCTGGAGGACGTGCCGCTGGCGCCTTTGACGACGCTGGCCGTGGGTGGGCCGGCGCGCCGCTACTTTGCGGCGCGCGACGAGGCCGAGCTGATCGAGGCGCTGGCGCTGGCCCGCGAGCGCGCTCTGGCGACCTTGATCCTGGGCGGCGGCAGCAACTTGCTGGTGGCTGACGCTGGCTTTGACGGGCTGGCCCTGAGGATCGAGGACGACGGCGTCGAGATCGAGGGTGAGGGCGACGGGGTTCGGGTGCGCGCCGGCGCGGGGCTGGAGTGGGACGCGCTGGTGGCGCTGATGGCGGCGCGGGGGCTGGCCGGGATCGCGTGCCTGAGCGGCGTCCCAGGGCGCGTCGGCGCGGCGCCGATCCAGAACATCGGGGCCTACGGTCAGGAGATCGCCGAGCGGGTGATCGAGGTGCGGGCCGTGGCGCGGGACACCGGCGCCGTGGTCCACTTCGGCGCCCAGGAGTGCGGCTTCGGCTACCGATGGAGTCACTTCAAGGGCGCGTGGCGAGATCGCTTTGTGATCACCGCCGTGACCCTGCGGCTGGAGCAGGGGGGGCCGGAGGTGCTGCGCTACGCCGAGCTCCAGCGCCACCTCGGCGGGGCGCCCTGCGCCTCGCCGTCCGAGGTCCGCGAGGCCGTGCTGGCGATACGCCGGGGCAAGTCGATGGTCTACGATACGTCCGACCCGAACCACCGCAGCGCGGGCTCGTTCTTCGTCAACCCGGTGGTCGGCGCGGGCGAGGTCGAGGGCGTCCTGGCGCGGATCCGCGGCGCGCTCGGGGAGGTCGAGGTGCCCTCGTGGCCGGCGGAGGCGGGGGGGCTGAAGCTCTCGGCGGCGTGGCTGATCGAGCGCAGCGGCTTCGGCAAGGGCTTTGTCATGGGCGGCGCGGGCCTGTCGACGCGGCACTGCCTGGCGGTGATCAACCGCGGGCAGGCCAGCGCCGCGGAGATCGTGGCGCTGGCCGAGGCGATCCAGGCCGGGGTCGCCGCGCGCTTCGGCGTCGCGCTGGAGCCGGAGCCGGTCATGGTGGGGTTCTGATACCAGACCACAGCCGAGAGACTCACTTTGTGGGCGGTCCAGGCGGCGCCCTGAGCCTTTGCCATCACTGGGCGGTGCGATGCACCAGCCTCGCTCAGGCCCAGGCCATCCCCCTGTCCTCGCCCACAAAGCAAGCCCTTCGTCTGTGGTCTGGTATGAGGCGGCGCTCGGCGACGCCATGCGGCGCTCGGCGGCGCTCGGAGACGCTCGGCGGCGGTCGGAGACGCTCGGAGATGCTCGACGACGCTCGGAGACGCTCAGCGACGCTCGTTGGCGCTCAGCGACGCTCAGCGACGCTCAGCGACGTCAGGCGGTGTTCGCCCCGCGATGGCCGCCGTCTGGTTGCAAATTGTTGTTTTTGTTGGACTTTGTGCCTGGAAGGGGCTTCAGGCGATGCGCTCGATGGGGGTCTGGTGAAGGGCCCAGACGAGGTCGCGCGAGAGGGGGTGGCGCTGCCAGGAGGGGGCGGTGCGATCCTCGACGCAGCGCCAGAACTGGGCAGAGACCTCCTCGATGAGCTGGATGGCGTAGTCGTTGCGCTCGAACCTCAGCGCGACGAGCTGGCAGCGGTCGGGGTCCCAGGTGTTGGTCATGCTTGGGCCGAGCAAGGCGGCGATGACGCCCCAGGAGGTGCCGGTGGCGGCCAGATAGCCCTGGACCTGGGTGGCGTAGTAGGTGGGGATGACGCGGTCCTCGAAGGCGGCCGCGGTGCTGGAGCGCTCGGTGGTGGTCTTGGCCTCGAAGATCCCTTCGGGCTCTTGAAGAAGGGTGCCGTCGGTGTTGGCCTGGATGCGGATGTCGGGCCAGGCGGGGTGGCGCAGGAAGTCCACGCCGGGGCCGACGTTGATGCCGCAGGCCTCTTCGAAGCGCCGGATGACCTCGGGCTCAAGGGCCGAGCCGCGCGCGGCGGCGGCGCTGCTGGCCTCGGGCTGATCCAGGCCGAGCTTGAGGCGGTAGATCTCCCAGGGGCTCTTCCAGTTCGAGAGGCCAAAGATGGCGGCGATGTCGCTGCCGCCGATGCCCTCCCGGCGCTTCTCGTGCCACTCTGCCTCGTGATTGTCCATGACTCGACCCTTTCTGGAACATCTGAACAAACGTCCCATTCAACCTAACTCGCCCTCGGCCCCTTTGGCAAGTCAACTTCGACGCGGCAGGATGAAGCCCGCCTCCGCCGAGGTTGTCGAGGGGCCGAGGTCGGGGATCGGGGGGGTGAGGGCGAAGAGAGGTTGAGCTTGATGGGGCGGCGCGCTATGTCCTTGTCGCGCCGGGCGCGGCGTCGGGCGGACGTGGAGAATCGGAGGTGAGGATGTCGAGGGCGAGGGTGTTTGAGGGGGCGATGTGGTCAGGGGCGGCGGTGGCGGCGGTGGTGGTGGCCTCGTGGGCGGGGGCGTCGGGGCTTGAGGCGCAGGAGAAGGGCGGCGGCCAGGGTCGCGAGGGGATGATCCTCATCCCGGCCGGGGCCTTCACGATGGGGGCCGACGGGGTCGGAGAGCAGGACGAGCGGCCGGCGCACAGGGTGGAGCTGAGCGCCTACTATATCGACAAGTACGAGGTCACCAACACCCAGTACGAGGCCTGCGTGAAGGCCCGCAAGTGCAAGCCGCCCAAGGATCTCGGCGAGGCGCTGCGGGCCTCGGATCGGCCTGTCGTGGGGGTGTCCTGGGCCAACGCGCGCGATTACTGCCAGTGGGTCGGCAAGCGCCTGTTGACGGAGGCGGAGTGGGAGAAGGCCGCCCGAGGCGCCGAGGGCCGCACCTACCCCTGGGGCAATGAGCCGCCGACCCCCGACCGGGGCTGCTTCGCCTGGAACGAGCCGCGGCCCTGCGTCCCCGGCTCCTATCCGGCCGGGGACAGCCCCTACGGCGTCGCGGACATGGCCGGGGGCGTGTGGGAGTGGCTCGGGGATGTGTACGACGCCAGCTACTACCCGCGCTCGGCGAAGAAGGACCCGAAGGGCGGCACATGCGCGGAATCATTGGCTTTTTTTGAGAAGCTCAGGCGCGAGCGGCGGGAGGGCTTCACCGGCTCGAACCCCATCCCGACCGAGTGCGAGTATGTCCTGCGGGGCGGCGCGTACAACTACGCGGCGGCGGGCCTGAGGTCGAGCAACCGGGTCCACCACGGGCCGCACTTCCGGATCAAGGTGGCCGGGATCCGCTGCGGCGCCGACGCGCCTTGAGGCAGGGGGCTGTCGCGCCGACGCGCCTTGAGGCTGAGGCCGTCGGTCGGCTCGGCGCGCCTTGAGGCTGGGGCTGTCGGCTCGGCGCGAAGGATCATCAACAAGCGGGGCTACTTGTCGGGGGACATGGGGGCGGCGGCCTGTGCGGGCGCGGCGACGAGGGGCGCCGAGGCCCGGGCGACGGGCTGGCGGACGGCCTCGATGGCGCGCAGGACGGCCTCGGGGGTGCAGGGGATCTTGAGGTCGACCTCCCGGCCAGGCGCGGCGAAGGCCGAGATGGCGTGTCGCAGCGCGGTCAGGACGGCGATGGCGAGCATGAAGGGGGGCTCGCCGACGGCCTTGCTGCCGTGGATGACGTCGTGCTGCGGCGCGCGCTCCAGGAGGGCGACGCGGAAGTCGGCGGGGGCCTGCCCGACGGCGGGGATCTTGTAGGTGTCCGGCGAGTGGGTGCGCAGGAAGCCCTTGTTGTCGAAGACGAGCTCCTCGCAGGTCAGCCAGCCGAGTCCCTGGATGAAGCCGCCCTCGATCTGGCCGATGTCGATGGAGGGGACCAGGGAGTCGCCGACGTCGTGGAGGATGTCGGCGCGGCGCAGGCGGTGCTCGCCGGTCAGGCCGTTGACCTCGGTTTCGAGCACCGCGCCGCCGTAGGCGAAGTAATGGAAGGGCTTGCCGCGGCCCGCGACGCGGTCGTAGGCGATGTCCGGGGTGCTGTAGAAGCCCGCGGCGGACAAGGGGATCTGGGCCATGTAGGCGGCGGCGGCGACCTGGCCGAAGGGGACGCTGGCGCCGTCGGCGGGGTGGGTGACGCGGCCGCCTTCGAAGATGAGGGAGGCGGCGTCGCCGGGGTCGAGGCCGAGGAGTCCGGCGGCGACGGGCCGCAGGCGCTCCCGGATGGCGGCGCAGGCCGCCTTGACGGCCTGTCCGTTGAGGTCCGAGCCGCTGGAGGCGGCGGTGGCGGAGGTGTTGGGGACCTTGTCGGTGGCGGTGTTCATGACGCGGATGGCGTCGGTGTCCAGGCCCAGCTCGTGGGCGCAGACGGTGAGCATCTTGGTGTGGAGGCCCTGGCCC
>SYOX01000324.1 GCA_005804885.1 Pseudomonadota bacterium | reverse complement strand
GATCGACGCCGTCGGCACGATCGACGCCGTCGGCACGATCGACGCCGTCGGCACGATCGACGCCGTCGGCACGATCGACGCCGTCGGCACGATCGACGCCGTCGGCACGATCGACGCCGAGACGCCGTCGGCCATGATCGACGATGCCGTTGGCCTGATCGACGCTCTCCTTGGGGCGGTGGGCGCCGACGAGCATGATGTTGTCGGGCTTGATGTCGCGGTGGACGGCGCCCTGGGCGTGGACGAGGGCGAGGGCTTCGAGCAGCTCCAGGGCGATCCAGGCGGCGTCGGCCAGAGGGAGGGGGAGGGGTGGCTGGTCGGGGTTGGGCTGGAGGTGCTGGCGCAGGGTGACGCCTTCGATGAGCTCCATGGCGATGAAGGCGCGGTCTTTGAGGTCGATGTGGCTCAGGGCGTGGATGCGGGGCAGGGTGCGGTGGTGGAGGCGTTGGAGGATGTCGGCCTCGCGGCGGAAGTGTCGGGCGTGCTCGTCGCGCAGGAAGGGCTTCCAGATCTTCAGGGCGAGCGTCTGGCCGGTGGTGGTGTCGGTGGCGCGCCAGACCTCGGCGCTGGAGCCGGCGCCCAGGAGGGCGTCGAGGCAGTAGCCTTTCCACAGCGCGCCGGTCTGGGGGAGGTTCACGGGCGATCTCCGGTGCGGAGTCGGGCCTGAGGTCGTGGGGGGTATTGTGCGCGCGTGGATCAGGGGGCGCAAGGTGTGTTAGGCACAGGGGCACGGGCGTGGCGAGTGTCGGCGGGAGCAGAGGGCGAGGGGGGGCGGGGGATATGCTGACGCGGTTGGAGGTGGATGGGTTCAAGACCCTTCAGCGTGTCGAGCTGCCGATGTCGGGCTTCATGGTGATCGCGGGGGTCAACGCGGCGGGCAAGTCCAACTTGTTTGACGCGCTGGACTTGCTGCGGCGCTTGTGCAGCGAGGATCTGAGGGAGTCCTTTCAGACCTCGCGAGGCGAGGGTGCGGAGCTGTTCGCGCGCCTTGGTCCAGATGTGCAGGCGCGGGAGATCAGGCTGGCGGCCGAGATGATCTTGCCTCGGAAGGTGCGCGACGCGTGGGGCGACGAGGCCGAGTTGACCAACACGTGGTTGCGCTACGAGGTGCACATCCGACGCGGTGTTGACGCGCGCGGCTTTGAGACGCTGACGATAGGGAGGGAGTCGCTGCGGGCCTTGGGCAAGGACGACGTGACCAAACGGCTTGGCGCCTTTGGCGAGGGCTTCAAACGGGCCTCCGTAGTGTATGCCGGGCACCGCAAGAACGCCTACATCGAGATGAGCGGCGACACCATCGAGCTGTCACAGGACGGCAAGGCGGGACGCAAGCGTCAGTACAAGGCGACGGACCTTCAGAGTACGGTGTTGAGCGGGATGAACTCGGCGGTGTTCCGGCACGCCTTCGCGGCGCGACAGGAGCTGGCCGCGATCACGCCTCTGCACTTCGATCCCAAGGTGCTCCGAGAGGCGAACCCCTTTCTGGCCCCCACGCAGATGGAGGCCGATGGCCGCTACCTCGCCTCGATGATCGCCTACCGGACGGCCAGCGATCCGGTCTACTTGAAGGACATCGAGGCCTATGTCCGGCAGGTGGTCTCGGAGCTTCGCAGCCTTGAGATCCACAAGGATCCCGTCCACGAGCGGCATGTGATCCAGGCCGTCATGTCCGATGGGAGGCTCTACCCCTCCAAGGTCCTGTCGGATGGCACGATGCGGCTTATCGCGCTGGCGGCCTTGCGGGCCTCGGGCGAGCCAGGCAGCGTCCTGTGTCTGGAAGAGCCCGAGAACGGGATCCACCCAGGCCGCATCAAGAACCTCGTGAAGCTGCTGAGAGCTCTTGGTGCCGACGTCTTCAGCTCAGAGCCCGAGCCCTCGCCCGATCCCTTCAGCCCCTTGAGGCAGCTCCTGGTCAATTCGCACTCGCCGGTCCTTGTCGGCGAGGTCAACCCGCGGGAGATGGTCCTTGCGCGACTCACGAGGGTGACGACCCACGAGGGGACGTCGATGGTCACACGGCTGCTGCGGGTGACCGAAGACGACGATTCGCCGACGACGGCCTCCAGGCAGACGGTCCTGGACTTCCTCGGCGCTGTCGAAGACAGCGCGTGGCGGTGAGGGCGCGATGAACTACCTGTCCGTAGGGATCTTCTCCGAAGGAACAACCGATGACAGGACGCTGCCTGACATCGTGCGCCGGCTGCTTGACGATCTCATCGCCCAGGATCAGGTCATCCCCCTGGAGTCCTACATCTCGCCCATCGAGGCCCCTCGGCTGGGCAGTTCGGTCGATCAATACGCGGCCTTCCTCGACACCCACGCTCAGGACTGGAGCCTGGTGCTCTTGCACAGGGACGCCGACCACCGGAACACGAGCCAGATCCGGGCCAGGCTCTTTGAGCCTCTGGAGGCGAGGTCGGGCGGGGAGCGTTGGGTCCCGATCATCCCTGTCAGGAACCTGGAGGCGTGGCTCCTGTGTGATCGCGGGGCCATCGCCCGGGCTGTGGGCGTCGAGGAGTTCGGCGTGTCCTGGCCTGAGGAGCTGACCGGAGGCGGGAGCGTAGAAGGCCTCCCCAACACCAAAGGGCTCCTCGATGGGTGCATCCGGGCTTGCCTCGGGGGACGCCGTGGTCGACGCGGGTCGGGCGCGGGGGCCTACATGTCTCAGATCGCCGAGGAGATCGCGCTGCCGGTGTTGAGGGGGCTGTCGAGCTTTCGAGAGTTCGAGGAGGACTTTGGGCAGGGCTTGCGCCGCCTGGGCTGGCCCTTCAAGGGTTGAGGGAGGAGGGGGTCGATGGGCAGGGCGGCGGGTTATCCTGAGGTCGGGGAGTCTGTGGGGGGCTACGCGATCGAGGCGGTGCTGGGGTCTGGGGGCTTCGGGGTGGTGTGTCGGGCCAGGGGGCCGCAGGGCGGGTGCGTGGCGCTCAAGGCGCTGCTGCCGCAGGCGCGGCAGGACGCGGGGATGGTCGAGCGCTTTCACCTGGAGGCGACGATCCTGCGCCTGCTGCGCCACCCCGGGATCGTCCGGGTCTACGACGTGATCGAGGACGCGTTGTACGGCGACCTGATCGTGATGGAGCTGATCGAGGGGCGGTCGCTGGAGGCGAGGATCGACGTCGGCGGGGCCTTGGAGCCGGGGGAGGTGCGGCGGATGGCGCGGCAGACGCTGGAGGCGCTTCAGGCGGCCCACGAGGCGCGCTTCATCCACCGTGACATCAAGCCGGCCAACATCATGCTGGTGGAGTCGGGCGGAGAGCCTTCGGAGGTGCGGCTGATCGACTTCGGGATCGCCAAGCCGCTGGCCGGGGAGAACGTGATGACGGCGGCCGGTCAGGTGATGGGATCGCCGCAGTATATCGCGCCGGAGCGCATCAAGGGGGAGATCGGCCCGCGGGCGGATCTGTACGCGCTGGGGCTGGTGATGGCCGAGGCGCTCACGGGGAAGCCCGTGGTGGCCTGGCGCGAGAACCCCGTCGACATGATCCGGCAGCACATGGCGTCGCCGCCCCACGAGCTGCCCTCGGATCTGCCCGTGGATCTGGCCCGTGTGATCGCCCGGGCGATCGCCAAAGATCCGGAGGCGCGCTACGGCAGCGCGGCCGAGATGCTGCGCGCGCTCAAGGTGGCGCGCAGCCCGACCGTCGTGACGGACACGGGGGCGGGGGCTGCGGACAAGGGGCAAGAGCGCGAGACGCTGGTGGGGGGCCGATACAGGCTCGATCAGGTGCATGCCGAGAACGACTGGTCGCGGATCTTCGAGGGCCACGACGCGGTGCTCGGCCGCCCGGTCTGGGTCAAGCTCATGCGCGAGGGCGTCGATCCGGGGCTGCGCTCCGAGCGCCGCTTCGAGCGCGAGGCCTCGGTGGCGCCCCGGCTCCAGCACCCTGGGCTGGCGTGCGTCATCGACGCGGGGGTGACGCTGGACAAGGGGATCCCCTGGATCGTGACCGAGCGGCTGCCTGGGGCGAGCCTGGACACGCGCCTGACGGGGCGCGGGCAGTCGCCGATGGGGCAGGCCGAGGCGATCGAGATCGCGGCGCAGGTGCTCGACGCGCTCGGCGTGGCCCACCAGCAGGGGATCATCCACCGGAACATCAAGCCCTCGAAGGTGTGGCTGTGCGAGGGCTTGCGCCGCAGGCGGCAGATCAAGCTGATGGACTTCGGGCTGGCGCGGGAGGTGGCCCAGGACGCGGCGGCGCTGACGCAGCAGGGCAAGGTCTTCGGGACGTGGCGCTTCATGGCCCCGGAGCAGCTCATGGGCGGCGAGCAGGGCCCGGGGGTGGACGTCTACGCGGTGGCGATGACGCTGGTGGAGATGTTGCTCGACAGGCCCTTGCTGGAGACCAGGAGCCCGCAGCTCATCGTGCGCTGGAAGATGGCCGACGTCGCGCTCCCGGAGGAGATCCAGGGTCCATTGCGCGGCGTGCTGGAGCGCGCGCTGGCGCGGGACCCCGCCGCCCGCCATCCCGACGCGGGCGCCATGCTGGAGGCCCTGGAGGCGGCCTCGCGTCCCGCCCCTGTCGCCTCACCGGGGCTGGCGCCGACCGTCGCCGTGCGCCTGGCACAGTGGCCCATGCAGGGCGGCGAAGGCCACCGGAGGGGATGCTCGCCGCAGGCGGGGCCGGCGGTCGGCGCGGTGGCGTGGCGGGCGGAGCTGGGGATGCCGGTGCGCGCGGCGCCGGTGATCGGCGCTGGCGGGGAGATCTACGTCGCGGGCGCGCAAGGGCGAGTGTGCGCCGTGGCGCAGGGCAGGATCCGGTGGTCGGTGGAGCTGCCGGAGCTGAGCGCGCCTTGCGCGCCGACGCTGTGTCAGGGCGGGCAGCTCGCGGTGGCAGGGCTCGGCGGCGCGGTGCGGATCTTCGAGGGGGCCTCGGGGCGCCTCCTGGGGGCGGCGGCGCTGGGCAGGCCCTTGAGGGCGGCGCTGGCCTGCGATCAACTCGGCGCGGTCCTCGTCGGGGGGGAGGACGGGCGGCTGACGTCGCTGTGGGAGGAGAGGGTGCGGTGGTCGCTGGATCTGGGCGCCTCGGTGCAGGCGCCGGTGATGGTGGTCGGGGATCGGATCGTGGTCGGGACGACGGACGGCCAGCTGCACGCGGTCGACGGCCAGGGCGTGCGCTTGTGGAGCGTCGGGCTGGAGGACCGGGCGGCGCTGGCGCCCGTGGCCGGGCCGGAGGGGACGATCCTGGTGGCGAGGGCGGACGGCGTCGTGTGCGCGCTGGAGGGCGTGGGCGCTGGTGGGGGCGTGCGCTGGAGCGCCCGGCTGGGCTGGGAGCCTGCGCTGGCGATGGCGCTCGGCGGCGCAAGCGGGCTGGTCGTGGCCACGGAGGCCGAGATCGTGGCGCTCGATCCGGCGAGTGGTGGGCGGCGCTGGGCGCGGGCGCTGGACGGCAGGTGCCTGGGGCTGGCGATCGACGCCTCGGGGATCGTGCTGGGAACAACGGACAAGGGATCGCTGTGGGCGCTCGATCCCGAGGCGGGGCAGCCGCTGTGGCGGTGCGCGATCGGCGGCGGTCGCCTGCTCGGGCCTGTGATCGGGGAGGGCGGCGCCTGCGTGGTCAGCGAGGAGGGGCGGGTCTGCTGGGTCGAGTAGCTCGGCGTCGGCGCGCCGAGCGGGCCTTTCTGGTGTATCCTGCGTCGGAGCCGAGTCGGCGATCTGGCCCGCTGCCTCGAAGGGGTTGGCGAGTCGATGCGATCTGGGGTGGGTGAAGGCGCGGGGGTGGGTTGATGTGGAGAGCGCGGTGGGTGGTGCTGGGCGCCGGGCTGGCGGCGGCCCTCGGGTGCGGTGAGGGCGGCGAGCCGCAGGAGCCCGAGGTGGCGCCGCCCCTGGAGTGCGAGCTCAAGCCGGGCGGGCAATGTGCCGGCGAGGATCTCAAGGGCGCGGATCTGTCGGGGGCCTCGCTGGCCGGGGTGGATCTGTCGGGGGCGGACCTGAGCTTCGCGGATCTGAGCCAGGCCGAGCTGGCGAGGGCGGATCTGTCGGGCGCGAATCTGACGCGGGCCGACTTGAGCGGCGCGGTGCTGACGGGCGCGGATCTGACCGGCGCGACCCTCAAGGAGGCGACGCTGGTCGGCGCGGTGCTGGCGGGCGCGGATCTGACGGGCGCGGATCTGGCCAGGGCCGATCTGACGGACGCGGACCTGTCGGGCGCGGTGCTGACGGAGGCGAGCCTGCGTGGCGCGGATCTGACGGGCGCGGACCTGACGGGCGCGATCCTCAAGCGCGCCGACTGCGAGGGCGCAAACCTGACCCGGGCGGATATGACCGGGGCCGATCTCCTCGGGGCGAACCTGAGCGCCGCGATCTGGTCGGGGACGACGTGCCCGGACGGGGTGGGCAGCGACGACGCGGGCCAGACCTGCGGCGGCCACCTGACGGACCTGTCGAGGGCCTGCGACGTGAAGCCGGGCGCGATGTGCGCGGGCGCGAACCTGCGCGGGGCGGATCTGTCGGGCGCCAACCTCGACGGCGCGGCGCTCGACGGCGCGGATCTCTCCGATGCCCAGATCTTCGACGCCACATTGCGCGGGGCCACCCTGGTCGGGGCGACCTTGATCGATGCCTCCCTCTTTGGATCGGACCTGACGGGCGCGGATCTGAGGGAGGCCGACTTGACGGGGGCCAACTTGACGGAGGCCGTCCTGCTGGACGTCACCTGGGGTCGGACGACCTGCCCGGATGGCACCTTGAGCGACGCGGCCGAGTCGGGCGCTTGCGGAGTGGATCTGTGAAGACATCAACAATTCTCAATGCTTGCAAGCTGATGATCGGGCTCCTCGGGCTCGCCCTTGGGCCGGGGTGCAGCGACGACCCGGCGCCCGCAGCCAACGAGGGGACGATCGATCCTGACGCGGGCGGCGAGGACGCGTCGACCGAGCCCGAGGTCATCGACGCGTCGCCGGATGTGGTCGAGGAGGAGTGCCCCGTCCTTCATTACCCCGATGGGGACGGCGACGGCTTCGGGGAGCGCGGCGCCTCGGGCCAGTGCGAGGCGGGGCCAGGGCTGGCGGACAACGACGGGGACTGCGACGACGGGGATGCGGCGATCCACGACGGGGCGGCCGACGCCCCGGACGCGGCCTTCGCGGACACCAACTGCGACGGGATCGACGGCGACGCCGGGGCGATGGTCTTCGTAGCCGAGGACGGCGACGACGAGGCGGCGGGGACGCCGGAGGCCCCGGTGGCGACCATCGCCGAGGCGCTGGGCCGCGCGGCCTTCACGCCGGGCGGGGCCGTCGCCGTCAGCGAGGGGGTCTACGAGGGGCGCGTGGAGCTGGTCAGCGGGGTGTCGATCTTCGGCGGCTACGACCGGGCCTGGGCGCGCGGCCAGGGCGGGGAGGTGCTGATCCGCAGCGCGGCCATCGAGGGGCAGGCGCTGATCGGGGTTCGTGCGGCGGGGATCTCGGCGCCGACCCTCGTCGAGCGCGTCACGATCGAGGTCGGCTCCCACCCCTCGCCTGGGGGTTCGGTCTACGGGGTCTACGCCCTGGGGTCGCCGGGCTTGAGGCTGCGCGGGGTCACGATCCGCGTCGGCGCTGGCGGCGACGGGGTCGAGGGGGTGGATGGGGAGCCAGGGGAGAGCGGCGGCGCGGGCGGGCGCGGGGGCGACTGCGGCGGCGCGGGAGGCGTGGGCGGCACAAGCTCCTGCGACGCGGCGGGCGGCCTTGGGGGTCGCGGGGGCGCGGTC
>SYOX01000323.1 GCA_005804885.1 Pseudomonadota bacterium | reverse complement strand
GGCCACAGGTCCGCTTGCCCCCTCTCGCCGCCTTGGAAGCGAGAAGGGTTCGTGCCCATGACCAGGGTCCAGAGGCCTTGGGTGACGGGGAAGACGCCCATCGCATAGTCCCTGCTCAACACCACCTCGTGCTGTCGCTCCCGATCATCATACCGCCCCACTTCCCCTTCTGGTGAGCCCATCAGGAAGCGACCAGCGGGGATGAGCGCGTAGATGGGCCGCTCGATACCCAGCGCCTCAAGGAGGCTCAGGCGAGGTTCACGCTCGCCGCGTGCCTGGGCTCCGAGCCAGGCCGCCGGGACGACCTGGGCGGGACGATGCCAGTCGACGCGACGGCGCACGAGCGCGTCGCGGCTGAGATCGAGGGCCACTTCGAGGAGTCCGGGCTCCTTGATCGCCTCCAGCGCGCGGCACAGCCGCCCCCAGGCTTGGTCGCTGGCCGGGCCGTGCAGCAAGGCCCGCAAGCTCGTCAGGTGCTCGTTGGCCGATCTGGGGTCCAACACAGTACACCTCCGTAAACCATGAAAATCGCTTCCATTCTAACGACAACAACGCCACGAGGGCAACCATGGGGAGGACACAACCTCCACGCTCCACTGAGCCCACAGGCGGCGCGCTTGCATCCCTTCGTCGAGTTGCACGGCGTTGACCCAGGGCTCAAGGGTCCAAGCGCCAAGGACTTGACCTCACAAGCCGGAGGCTGGCTCTGTCGAGCCTCACGAAAGGCGCAGCGTTGTCGCGGGAGGCGGCGCGGACCCTGCGGGCGCCGTAGTACCAGCTCCCGCCCCGGCAGACGCGGAGTTGGCCGTCCCTTGGGCCAGTGGGATCAACGTTGGGGCCGTCGATGGGATCCCTGAACGAGTAATCGTACCAGTCCCAGCACCACTCATTCACGTTTCCAAGCACGTCGTGCAGACCCAAGGCGTTGGCCTTGAGCAAACCCACCTCACGAGTCTGCTTGCCGCTGTTCTGGTTGTACCAGGCAATGGGCTCCAGCGTTTCATCCTTGCTCTCCATGCCGCTTTGAAGCTCGCCGTTGTACGTTGCCCGAGCATCACCACCGCGGCACCCATACTCCCACTCCGCCTCCGTCGGCAGCCGCCAGCCTGTCCCTTCCCAACCCGCCACCTCAGGCACGGTCTTCGCTGCCGCGTCTTGGCTCGTGTAGTCCCCTCCTTCGCCTCGGCGGTAGAAGGGCTCAAGCCCCCACTGGGCCGAGAGCCCATTGCAGAAGGCCACGGCCTCGAACCAGGTGATGCTGTCCACGGGCCGCTGGTCCGCTTGCGCGCTCTCTCCTGCCTGGAAAACAGAGGGGTTGGTGTCGATGACCTGGGTCCAGAGGCCTTGTGTGACGGGGAAGACGCCCATCGCAAAGTCCCGACTCAACACCACCTCACACTGTCGCTCGTTATCAATATGCCCCACTTCTCCTTCTGGCGAGCCCATCACGAAGCGACCAGCGGGGATGAGGGCGAAGCTGGCCCGCTCGATACCCAGCGCTTCAAGCAGGCTCACGCGAGGTTCGCGCTCGCCGCGGGCCTGGGCTCCGAGCCAGGCCGCCGGGACGAGCTGGGCGGGACGATGCCAATCCACTCGACGGCGCCCGAGCGCGTCGCAGCTGAGATCGAGCGCCACTTCGAGGAGTCCGGGCTCCTTGATCGACTCCAGCGCGCGGCACAGCCGCCCCCACGCCTCTTCGCTGGCCGGGCCGTGCAGCAAGTCGCGCAGGTCCGTCATGTGCTCGTTGGCCGATCTGGGGTTTGACACGGCGCGCCTCCGTAAACCATCGAAATCGCTTCCATTCTACCAACAGCGGCGCAACGCGGACAACACCTTCGGGGATGCTCGCGACGGCACCGCCCCACGCTCCTCGCACCTCCCCACGCTCGACGATCGCCCCACGCTCCTCGCACCCCTGCGGGGGCTCGTCGGGTGGGGCTGGAAGCGCGGGGTGGGCTGCGCCCGGTGGGCGCAGGCCAGCGGAGGGCCGACAGCGGATCGCAGGGCCGGATCACCGCGTTGTTGAGGGGCTTTGGATTGGATTGGGGCCTTGTTCTCAGAGACGCTGCCCTGGTGTCGACTTCGCTCGCGCGCGGGCCTGCGACCGTCAGGGCGCAGCCCACCCTGAAATTCCAGCCCCACCCGACGAGCCCCCGCAGGGGTGCGAGGAGCGTGGGGCGATCGGCGGGATGAAAGTCGGCCGGTCGAGCGCTTGACAGGATCGAGCGTCGCCCGCGCAGATGAGAGCACCATGAGATGGATCGCGATAGCCTTGAGCATCTTGACCGGGTTTGTCGGGTCTTGCAGAGCCTCGGACGAGAGCCGGGCCCTGGCGCAGGGCGCCGGGGAGCCGTCGACGACCGCGAACAAGACCGAGGGCCTGCCGCTGGGGTTGCCGATCTTCGTGCGGATCTTCAAGGAGGAGAAGGAGCTGGAGCTCTGGGTCGAGCGCAAGGGCCGCTTTGAGCTCTTGAGCACCTACGACATCTGCACGTGGTCCGGGGATCTGGGTCCGAAGCTGGCCGAGGGCGACGGCCAGAGCCCCGAGGGCTTCTACTTCGTGCCGCCGGAGATGATGAACCCCAACAGCGACTACCACCTGGCCTTCAACGTCGGCTTCCCGAACGCCTACGACAAGGCGCATGGCCGGACGGGCAGCTACATCATGGTTCACGGCAGCTGCGTGTCGATCGGGTGCTTCGCGATGACGGACAAGCGCATCGAGGCGATCTACGCGATGGCCGACGCGGCCCACAAGGCCGGGCAGCGCTACTTCAGGGTCCACATCTTCCCCTTCCGGATGACGGCGGCGAAGATGAAGGAGCACGAGGGCTCCAGGTGGGTGGACTTCTGGACCAACCTCAAGGAAGGTTACGACTGGTTCGAGGACAAGGGCAGGCCGCCGGAGGTCACCGTCGAGGGCCTGCGCTACCGCTTCAAGTAGGGGGCGCCCTCCGGGGTGAAGGCCATGATCCGCGACGCCACGACCCGCTTCTCCTCTCGCGTGAAGGATTACGTCAAGACCAGGCCGGGCTATCCGGAGGCGACGCTGGACTGGCTGGCGGCGCGCTGCGGGCTGGGGGTGGGGTCGCCGGTGGCGGACGTCGGCTCGGGGACGGGGATCTTGACGGCCGCGATGCTGGATCGGGGGTGGCGGGTGTGGGCGGTCGAGCCCAACGCGGACATGCGGGCGGCGGCCGAGGCGCAGCTGGGCGGCCGGGAGGGGTTTGAGAGCGTGTCGGGCGAGGCGGGGGCGACGGGGCTGGCGTCGAGCAGCGTCGAGGTGGTCACGGCCGCGCAGGCCTTTCACTGGTTTGAGCCCGAGGCGGCCAGGGTGGAGTTTGGGCGGATCTTGAGGCCGGGGGGGGCGGTGGCGCTCGTCTGGAACGATCGCGACAGTGAGGGGTCGCCCTTCTTGCGGGATTACGAGGCGCTGCTGCTGGGGCTGGGCGCGGATTACACCGAGGCTGCGCACACGCGGACTGACGAGGCGGCGATTGGGAGGTTCTTCGGGGGGGGTGAGGTCGAGGTGCATGAGGCGGCCAACGCGCAGCACTTCGACAGGGCCGGCTTCGAGGGGCGGGCGCTTTCGTCGTCGTACACGCCGCAGGCAGGCGATCCCCGGCACGAGGGCTTCATGCGGGGCCTTGGGGAGATCTTCGAGGGGCACCAGCGGGGGGGTCGGGTGACCTTCGCGTACAGGACGATCCTCTACCTGGGCCGGTTTGTATCGATTGAATGATTGACTCGGCTCCAAAGCCGTGGCCTCTTTTAAGGTTGAAGGGGTGGGGATGACGACCCGCCAAGCGGATCTCGGAGAGGGGAACGAAGGACAATGGCGAGGCTGATCTATCAGGATGACAACGGCCTTGAGCAGACTCAGCAGCTGATCATGGGGATGCCGCCCAGCACGCTGGGGCGGGATCGCCGCTGCGACATCTGCGTGGCCCGCACGTCAGTGAGTCGCAACCACGCCCAGTTCACGGCGGCGGGCGGTCGCTTCACGGTGCAGGATCTGGGCAGCTCGAACGGCACCTACGTCAACGGAGAGCAGATCCAGGGGCCGCGCACCCTCAAGGACGGCGACGAGGTCAGCTGCGGGGAGGTGGTCCTGCGCTTCTTCGCCGACGCGCACCCGGAGCCGCCGGCCTTCACCTCGGCGCCGCCGATGCCGCCGCCGCAGCAACAGCAGCAGCAGTCCTTCGCTCCGGCGCCGCAGCAGCAGGCCTACAAGCCGCAGCAGCCGACCTACCAGCAGCCGGCCTACCAGCCGCCGCCGCCGCCGAGGCCGCCGCCGCGCACCTGGATCGGGGCTGCGACGCCCTTCTTCCCTGAGACGTGGCCGCTGGACGGCGGCGGGATGTTCTTGAGCTACCAGTACGCTTACAGCGGCGGTCAGCCGGGGTTGACCGACGGGGTCTACATCATGGCCCCGGCCACGCGGCTGCGGCGCCACGTCGGGGGTTGGGAGGAGAGCGAGACGATCAACGCCGAGCCGGACGAGCTGGGCACGCAGGGCATCCGCCCGCTCAACCAGGAGGAGATCAAGGTCCAGGGGCTCGGCGAGCGCGCCACGACGCTGCTCTTCCAGGCCTCCTCCGGCGCGCCCTTGAGCGCGCAGGACGCCGAGACGATCAAGGCCTTCTACAACTTCTGGTTTGGCACCAACGGCGTCATCGGCGGCTGGTTGCGCGAGCGCCACGGCGCCTTCTGCCGCTGGCTCACGACCCGGGACGAGGATCGCTCGCCGCTGATGAAGAAGATCGACGAGGAGACGCGGCGCCGCATCAGCCAGGGCTTCGAGTACCCGCAGGGCAGCGGGATGCGCTTCTCGCTGTCGGGGGAGGCCCAGCGCAACCACCTGGGCCTTCAGCTCAACGCCTCTCTGGCCTACTACCCCATGTCGATGCTGACCTGGGACGACAAGGCCGCCGTCACGATCCACGACGAGGGCGAGGCGGTGGCCTTCTGCGAGGCCGCCTTCGCGTGCTGCGCGGGGATCCTGGCGCAGGGCCGCTCGGTCAAGGCCGCGGCGCTGGCGGCCCCCGACATGGCCTCGGCGCAGGCTGGCGCCGCCGACTACCTCGGGGGCAAGCAGGCCCCGCTGCTGGCTGCCCCACGGCGCCAGCCCCCTTCGATGTCCTCGATGCCCGCCTCGGCGCCCGCCTACGCCGCTCCGTCCTACGCGCAGATCCCGGCCCAGGCGCCGGCCTACCCTCAGCAGCCCCAGCCGCCGGCCTACGCGCCGCCCCCGCCGCCGCCTCAGATGTCGGCGCCGCGCACCCTCTCCAGCGCCCCCCAGCGCCAGCCGCCGCCTGTCCAGGCGCCGCAGCGCCTGACCTTGATCTACCTCAACCAGCGGATCGTCGTGGACAAGGACAGCTTCGTCATCGGCCGGGCCGCCTCCAAGAGCGACTTCACGATCCGCGACAGCAACATCTCGTCGCAGCACGCCGCCGTCAACAAGCGCGACGGCGTCTACTACATCGAGGATCTGGGCTCGACCAACGGGGTCCACTTCCGCGACGAGCTCATCGCGTCTCGCGCCATCGAGGAGGGCGACGTCTTCCACCTGTGCGAGCACGAGGTCACCTTCACCTACCAGTGAGGGGGGCGGCGACCTCGCGGGCCGGGGGAGCGCTCAGGTGCCGCTGACGGCGACGTCCTTGAAGACGAGCGTGGGGGTGCGGTTCGTGCTCGACAGCCAGGGATCGGCGCCGACCTCGACGAGGTTCGCCCAGAGGGTCTGGTGGTTTCCGGTGATGTTCATCTCGCCGATGGGCTCGGCCAGCGCGCCGTCCTTGATCCGGTAGCCGGCCAGGCCGCGCGAGAAGTCGCCGGAGGTCGAGTCGCTGTTGCCGCCCAGGAAGCCCGTGATGAAGAGGCCCTCCTTGACCGAGGCGATGATCGCGCTCTGGGTGCGCGCTCCGGGGGCGATGACGAGGTTCGACGTGCCGCCCCCGGTGGGCTGCACGCCCATCTTGCGGCCGTAATAGACATCCACGAGCAGCTCGCGCAGGACCCCCTTGTCGATGAGCGCGCGCCGCCGGGCGGCGATGCCGTCCGAGTCAAAGGCGGCCGTCCCGAAGCCGCCGGGCAGCAGCGGGTCGTCGATGAGGGTCAGCAGGGGGCTGGCGACGAGCTGGTCGCGCTTGTCCTTGAGGAAGGATCGGTTCTGCTGGAGCTTGTCGCCGGTCATGGCGCCGATGAGCTGCCCGAGCAGCCCGCCGACGGCCTTGTTCTCGACCACGACGGTCATCGGGCCGCTGGCGAGCTTGGTCTGCCCGATGCGGCCGAGGGCGCGGCGGCTGGCCTGCTCGGCGATGTGGCGCGGCGTGGGGAGCTTGTCGAAGGCGCGGGCGCCTTCCCAGTGGGACTCGGAGGGCTTCCTGCCCTGGGGATCGTTGACGGAGACGTCGGCCCCCGTCCAGTACGAGGTGGCGCGGTGGAGGCCCGAGAAGCCGTTGGAGTGGACGCGGGCCGCCTCGGTCATCGAGTCGGAGTAGCCGCCCTCGACGGAGATGATCCGGGGATCGAGGGCGGCGGCCAGCGCCTCGACCTCGGCGACGCGGGCGCGGCGATCCGCGACCGTGACGCGCCCATAGTCGGCGTCGAGGATGCCCAGGGCGCCCGCGTCGACGGCCTGCGCGCCCTTGTAGAGGGCGGGATCGGCCAGGCCGCGGTGCGGATCGACGCTCAGGAGCCGGGTCATCGGGACGGCGGCCTTGACGAAGTCCTCGATCGCGGGCCAGCGCATGTCCGAGGTCGAGTTCGACGAGTAGCGGCCGTCGACGTAGAGATCGAGGGTCAGCCCGGCGCTCGAAGCCTCGCGGACGCTCTCCAGGGTGCCCTTGCGCTGGGTGAGCTGGATGAAGCGGTTCTTGCGCACGACGGCGGCGCATTGCTGGGCGCCCTGGGCCATGGCCAGCTCGATGATCCGTATCGCCTGAAGCTCCAGATCGCTCTTGTCCTCCTCCATCAGCGACCTCCTACCGTGATGCTCGACACCAGGACCGTCGGCAGGCCCAGCGACACCGGCACGCTCTGGCCGTCCTTGCCGCAGTTCCAGCCCACCTCGTCCATGGCGAAGTCGTCGGCGACCATCGTGATCCTCGACAGCGACTCGGGGCCGTTGCCGATGATGTTGACGTTCTTGATCGGCGCCGTCAGCCGCCCGTCCTCGATCAAGAAGCCGTTCTTGACGAAGAAGGTGTAGTCGCCCTCGCCGATCTTGACCTGGCCGTTGGTGAAGGTCTGGGCGAAGATGCCCCGCTTGACCGAGGCGATGATCGCGTCGCGCGTGTGGGGCCCGGGCTTCATGTAGGTGTTGCGCATCCGGGGCATGGGCGCGTGGCGGAAGGACTGGCGGCGGCCGCTGCCGGTGGGCTCGACGCCGTAGTGCGCGGCGCTGATGCGGTCGTGCATGTAGCTGGTCATCACGCCGTCGCGCACAAGCTCGGTGACCTGGGGCAGGTTGCCCTCGTCGTCGACGTTGATCGAGCCCTGGAAGCGCGGGTCGACGCCGCTGTCGACGATCGTGACGTGCTCGCTGGCGACCTTCTTGCCGATCTTGTCCGAGAAGATCGAGATCCCCTTGCGGTTGAAGTCCGCCTCCATCCCGTGCCCGATGGCCTCGTGCAGCAGGATCCCCGACGAGCCGGCGCCGAGCACGACCGGCATCTCGCCGGCCTGGGGCTGGGTGGCCTCGAAGAGGATCCGGGTGCGGTCGAGGTTCTCCTTGACGAAGCTCTTGATCCGGGCCTCGTCGTAATACTCCAGCCCCACGCGCGCCGAGATGTTGTAGCTGTTGGATTGGCGCTCGCCGTCCTTGTTCATCGTCACGGACATGCGAAGCCGCGTCAGCGGCTGGCTGTCGAAGGAGGCCCTGCCCTCGGAGTCGACGATCAGGATCCGGTTCTGCTCCGTGCTCAGGGTCACCGAGACCTTCTCGACCAGCGCGTCCGCTCGGGCTTCGGCGTTGAGCCGGGTGAGCACCGGGACGATCTGGTCGACGCCGACCCGCTGCCAGTCGTAGGCGGTGTCGTAATAGGCCGGCAGGGTCCGTTGGGTGAAGGTCGCGGGCGCCTTGCCGGCGCCCCCCGAGGCGATGGAGGCCGCCGTCCGAGCCGCCGCCAGCAGGCTCGGCAGGCTCAGGTCCTCGGTGAAGGCGTAGCCGGTCTGATCCCCGCGCACGACGCGGATCCCGACGCCCAGATCCACCGAGCGCGAGGCCTCGTTGACCAGATTGTCCTCGAAGCCCACCGTCGAGCTGATCCGGTGCTGGGCGTAGACGTCGGCCCAGGCGCCGCCGCTCGACAGCGCCTCGGCGAGGATCTTGCGCAGCGCCTCCTGGCTCAGGCCGAAGCCCTCGTCGAAGTAGCGCGTGGCCGCCAGCGTCGGGTTCGACGGCGCGGCCCCGATCCCTGACGCCGAAGGCCCCGCGCAGCCTGAGAGCCACAAAGGCAGCGCGATCGCCGCCGCGCCAGCCACGCTGTTGGAGATGAACTCGCGGCGCGTCTGGCCGCCGCCTCCCCCTTGATGCTCACCCATGATCCCCCCTGGCTCGATGCTCCACTTCTCGGAGGCCGCTGAGGATAACACCTCCATCGGCGCACTCCAACCTTGACACGGCGGCCCAGAATCGGCTCTTGGAATCTCATCCACTGGAGATGGACGGACGCCAGCGACCGCGCTGACCTTCGGAGACACCACCGAGGCACCCATGAGGGACAGCCCTTTCATCGACAGGCTCATCCCCCGCGCCGTGCTCGGGCTCGGCCCGGAACAGGCCCGGCAGGGGCGCCGCCTTGCGCTGGCGTCCCTCGGCGCCGTCCCCATCCTCTCGATATTGCTGGTCAACAACAGGATCAGCTTCTCGGACAACTCCCAGACCGCGGTCCTCCTGTTCGCCACCTCCTCGCTCCTGGCTACCCTGGTCACCTTGCACCTGCGCCCTTCCATCAGCCTGGTCGTTCACTGGTTGCTGGGGTCGCTCTCCGCTTCGGTCTTCGCGCTGTCCTGGCTCCAGGGCGGCTTCGTCCTCCACATCCTGATTTGGATCATCGCCATCCCCTCCATCCTGGCTCACGATCGCTTCGCCAGGGAGGTGATCTTCTGGAGCGTGGTCAACAGCGCCAGCGCAGCGGCCCTCTTCTGGTGCCAATCCCAGGGCCTGACCCCCGCGCCGCTCGCCCCCGAGTCCCGCAACGGCCTGGTCAACCTCCTCTGCCTGCAAGCCTTCCTCCTGATCCTCTCCATCGGCTACCACCGCTCCAGCCGCCACGTCGAGGCCCAGAAGGAGGCCCTGGAGCGGCGCCTGGAGCGCGTCCGGCGCTTCGAAAGCATCGGGCGGCTGGCCGGCGGCGTCGCCCACGGCTTCAACAACGTCTTGACCGTCGTGCTGACCTACGCCCGGCTCTTGCGCTTCGAACTGCCCAAGGGCGACCCCCGCGCCGAGGATCTTCAGCAGATCGAGGAGGCCGCCCAGCGAGGCGCCGAGATGGCCCGCAAGCTGCTCGCCTTCAGCCGCCACGAACTCGGCAGCCCCGAGACCGTCGACGTCAACGCGCTGCTGCGCGACGCCGCCGAGCTCCTCTCGCGCGTCAAGCGCGACGACATCCTCCTCGACCTCGCCCAGACCCCCAGGCCCCACTTCGTCCGCGTCGACAAGACCCTGCTGTCTCAAGCCCTGATGACCCTGGCTGCCAACGCCTTCGACGCCATGCCCCAGGGCGGCACGCTGACCCTGAGCGTCGCGCTGGCCGACCTCCAGCAGCCCACGTCGCTGCGCTACGGGGCGCTTCCTGCTGGCCGCTTCGTCCTCATCTCGGTCGTCGACACCGGCGTGGGCATCAAGGAAGAGCTGCTCGAACACCTCTTCGAACCCTTCACCACCACGAAGGACAAGGCCCGCAGCGCCGGCCTGGGCCTCGCCACCGCCTTCAGCGTCGCCGTCGGCGCCGGCGGCCTCATCGACGTCCGCTCGAACAACCAGGGCTCGACCTTCGACATCTACCTGCTCGAGGTCGAACCAGACCCCCTCCCCGAACAGGAGCGCGCCGCGGCCTCCCTGCGCTCCCACGCCGACATCCTCCTCGTCGACGACGAAGAAGGCATCCGCCGCGCCCTCGCCCGCGTCCTCAAGGCCGAGGGCTACGCCGTCGAGCTGGCCTCCAACGGGATCGAGGCCCTCGCCCTGATGAAGGGCCGGGCCGCCCCCTTCGATCTCCTCCTGACCGACATGCTCATGCCCGGCATGGCCGGCGTCGAGGTCGCCCGCGAGGCCCGCAAGGCTCACCCCGACCTGCCCGTCATCTTCATGTCCGGCTACACCGACGCCCTCCTGTCAGAGGTCAACCTCGATCCCCGCATCGACCGCTCCCTTCAGAAGCCCTTCACCGACCTCTCGCTCATCACCGCCATCGAGGAGCTCATCGAACAGAGGCGCTCAAAAAATAGTGTGTGACCGCTCCGCCCGCTGGCGCGTACCCGACCCCTGAGACGGCGACCCGCCACCGCAACAGGAAGCCCACCATGACACGCACGACCTCGACGCCCCCTCTGACGCTGCTGATCCTCCTGGCGATGATCATGGCCTGCTCCGCGCCAGCCAGCGGCCAGGCCGACCCGCCCCGAAGCGCCCCCGCCTCGGCCCCCTCGAAGCCCGACGGGACCCTCAAGGCCGATCCGCCCCCCAAGGGGCTGGAGGTCGCCACCTTCGCCGGCGGGTGCTTCTGGTGCATGGAGACCCCCTTCGAGAAGATCAACGGGGTCAAGAGCGTCCTGTCGGGCTACATCGGCGGCAAGGAGCGCGCCCCGACCTACCACCAGGTCGGATCCGGCGCGACCGGCCACACCGAGGCCGTCCAGATCCTCTTCGACCCCGCCCTCGTCAGCTACGACAAGCTCCTCGACATCTTCTGGCGCAGCATGGACCCCACCGACGCCGGGGGGCAGTTCGTCGATCGCGGGCCGCAGTACCGCCCCGCCATCTTCGCCCACGGCAAGGCCCAGCGGGCCAGCGCCGAGGCCTCCAAGGCCGCCCTGATCAAGAGCGGCCGCTTCGACAAGCCCGTCATCGTGCCCGTCGAGGAGGCCGGCGACTTCTGGATCGCCGAGGACTACCACCAGGACTTCTACCTGAAGAACCCGCCGCGCTATAACGGCTACCGACGCGGATCCGGCCGCGACGCCTTCATCGAGCGCATCTGGGGCACCAGCGCCCACTGAGCCCTCCGCCCGACACCACCCATCCCACCAGACGCGACACGCACCTTGAGCCAACCCTAATGGAATCGATTGCATTGGGGCGCCCCGTCGTGCTTCCCTCGCCCCATCGCACAATCGGCTCCGGGCCTGCGCGCCCGAGGGAGGTCAAGGGTGGACGTGTCCGTAATCAGGTGCTCAAGCCAGATCGCAGGGGTGGTCGTCTACGCCCGCGGCGCCGTCGTCACGCGGCGCGTGGCGCTGCCCGGGGCCATCCCCGATGGCCCCTTGAGCCTCGTCATCTCCAACATCAGCCCGCTGGCCGACGCCGGCAGCCTCAGAGCCACGATCGAAGGGGATCGCGAGCTGCTCGGCCTCGACAGCAGGCTCGTCCACCCCGAGATCGTCCAGGATCCTGGGGCGCTCCGCGACAAGCTCGACGCCATACAGCGTGATATCGACATGCTGGAGGCGCTGCGGACCTCCGCCCACGCCCACAACCACCGCCTGCGCGGCTGCGCCCTGGAGACGCGCCCCCGCCGCAAGATGCGCAAGGCCCCCGAGGCGCGGACGCGCGACGCGCTGGCCGCCTCGTCGCTGCTCGACGCGCTGGTGGGTCAGGAGGACGACCGCGTCGAGCAGCTTGAGCTGCAGCTCCACGAGCGCCGCCGAGCGCTGGAGGCCGCCCGCGTGGCGCTGGCGCAGGCCAACGCCGAGCAATCAGGCCGCGGGTCGGAGCCCAGGCGAGACA
Source organism: Pseudomonadota bacterium (assembly GCA_005804885.1). Classification (GTDB taxonomy): domain Bacteria; phylum Myxococcota_A; class Bradymonadia; order Bradymonadales; genus SYOX01. The sequence goes on along the minus strand of SYOX01000323.1, from coordinate 54,702 downwards.
TGTCCGTCCAGATCAGCGCGGGGAAGGGCCGCCTCGACAAGCTCGAGGTGTCCTACAACGTGAGCGCGGCGAGGTGGTGGCCGGCCTACACGGTGCGGCTGTCGGAGGGCTCGACGCGGGCCTCCCTGGCGATCGAGGCCTTCGTCGCCCAGGCCACCGGCGAGGACTGGGAGGGGGTCGAGCTGGGCCTGTGCACGGCGGACATGATCCGGGACGTGAGGCTGCCGGAGCTGCCCTCGCTGCGGCTGGGGCGCAAGCAGGCGCCCCGCGCCACCGGCTACAGGCCCCCGCCCGGCGACCTCGATCTCCTCTTCAAGGGCTACGACGGCGCGCCACCGCCGCCCAAGGGCGCCGTCGACGACGCGCGGACCCCCCGGGACAAGCAGGAAAAGAGCGCCTTCCCAGACGGCGCACCGCAACCCGCACATGAGAGATCCAAGAACGCGCCCACCCTCGTCGGGGGCTACGCTCGGGCTGACGAGGAGTCGGATCTGGGCGCCCCCTACCCGCCTCAGATGATGGCCTTTCCCTCGGCCGCGCCGCTGGCCAAGCGCGGCGGCGGGCTCCTGAGCGCCATGGGCGGCGCGTTCGACGCGGCCTTCGGCGCGTCCGAGGGCAGCGGCATGCCCGCCGCCGCCTCGCCGGTCACAAGGACGCTCCAGGAGAGCGGCGCTGGCGGCGGAGGCCCAGGGGGCCGCCGCGAGCAGGCGCCACCCGAGCCGGCGCCCCTTGAGCTGGCCGCCGTGTGGCTCAACTTCGAAATGCTCGTCCTGCTCGATCCCGCCCACAACCCACGGCGAGGTCGCCTGGAGCGACGGCCGACGCCCGCGCTGGGGAGGGCCGAGTGGGTTGCCGCGTCGATCGATACGCTGGAGGCGCCGCGCGGAGCCTCCGATCCGCTCGCGTCCAGAGGGCTCTTTGACCACCGCTTCGACGCCGAGGGCCGGCTGGACCTGGCCTCGACCGGGCTCCCGGCGCGCGTGCCCCTGTTGAGCGCCGAGGCGCCCTGCCGCTCCGTCTTCAGGACCACGCCGCGCGTCACCCCGGAGGTCTTCCGGGAGGTCGAGCTGGACAACCCCTTCGAGGCCCCGCTGCTGCCGGGGCCTGCGGACGTCTTCGTCGACGGGGCGCTGCTGCGCACCTCCCAGATCGAGGCCGTCGATCGCGGCGGCGTCCTGCGCGTCGGCCTCGGCGTCGAGGAGCGGCTGCGGGTCGCCCGCAATGTCAGGGTCAACGAGACCTCGCGCGGGCTGCTCGGCGGCACCATCGAGATCGACCACCGCGTCCGCGTCGAGCTGTCCTCGTCCCTGAGCACCCCGGCGCTCGTCGTCGTCCGCGACAGGATCCCCGTCACCGACGACAAGGAGGTGGAGATCGCGCTGCGCTCCAGCGATCCCGTCGCCATGCCCTTCGATCAAGCCGACCTCGGCCACCCGATCCGCGGCGGCCAGGAGTGGACCGTCCAGCTCCCCGCCGGCGCAAAGCGCACCATCGAATACGAAGTCGCCATCAGCCTGCCTTCCAAACGCGAGCTCGTCGGAGGAAACCGCCGTGAGTAGCACACCGACCTTCTCTGGCCGCGCCGAGCGCGTCACCCTCTTTGAAGACCGCGCCGAGGTCGTCAGGATCGCCCGGATCGACCTCGACGGCGGCTCCCTGCCCGGCGCGGTCTTCTCCGTCGCCGTCGAGGGCATCTCCCCCCTCATCGACGACCGCAGCCTCCAGGTCCGCGCCCTGGGCGACGAGCCCGGCCCGCGCGTCCTCTCGGCCAGCGTCACGCGCACCATGAGCCTGCCCGACGCGGCGGGCGCCGAGGCCGTCGAGGCCCTGGAGCAGGGGCGCCTGGGCGCGCACCGCGCGCTCCTGGGCCTGACCCGGGCGCGCGACAGGACGACGGCCCGCCAGAAGCACCTCGACGCCATCGGGGGGGCCTGGATCGAGAGCCTCAGCCGAATCCCCGATCTGTCGCAGGACGCGGAGGGCTGGTCAGGCGCCTGGGCCGCCATGCGAGAGGCCAGCGAGCAGGCCGCTCGCGAGCTCGTCGAGCTCAACCACCAGAGCCAGCGCGCGACCGAGGCCCTGTCCCTGGCCGAGCGCAGGCTCCATCAGGCCCGGCAGATCGAGCCGCGCTGCGGCGCGACGGTCGTCGTCCAGCTCGACGGCGCCGAGCTCCGCAAGGGGGGCGCGGACGGCGAGCCCTCGACGGCCTTCGAACTGGAGCTGACCTACCGGGTCCCCTGCGCGCTCTGGCGCCCGGAGCACCTCGCCAGGCTCGTCCCCGTCGAGGGCGGCCACGAGGTCGAGATCATCACCTGGGCGACGGCCTGGCAGATCACCGGAGAGGACTGGAACAACGTCAGCATCTCCTTCTCGACCGCGAGGCCCGCGAGCGCCGCCGCCGCCCCGCTGGTCGAGGATGACGTGGTGTGGTCCAGGCGCAAGACGGATCAGGAGCGCAAGAACGTCGTGGTCGAGACGCGGGATCAGACGATCCAGACCTCGGGGGAGGCCACCGGCCAGCGCGACTCGGAGATGCCGGGCGTCGACGACGGCGGAGAGCCGGTGACCTACAGCCCGAGCGCGGCCATCTCGCTGCCCTCCACCGGAGAGCCGCTGCGGGTGGAGGTCTGCCGGGTGCGCCTGCCCGCGTCCGTTAAAAGGACGCTGACGCCCGAGCTGGCGCTCGTGGCGCACCACAAGGCCTCCCTGACCCTCAAGGGCGACAAACCCCTCCTGGCCGGGCCCATGCGCCTCGCGCGCGGATCGAGCCTCGTGGGCTTGAGCCGGGTGGACTTCGTCGCCGCCGGCGCGCCCTTCGAACTGGGCTTCGGCCCGGATGACGCCATCCGCGCGCGCCGAAAGATCCGCGAGGAGCGCGACAGGACCGCCATCGTCAACACCCAGAAGATCACCCGCGAGGTCACCATCTCGCTCTCCAACCTCTCCGGCCAGCCCCGCGCCCTGACCATCCTGGAGCGCATCCCCGTCTCCGAGATCGAGGCCGTCGAGATCCACCTCGACGAGGCCCACGGCTGGACCCTCGACCCCCAGGACGGCTTCTTGACCGCCGACCTCCTGCTCGCCCCCAAGGACACCCGGCAGCTCTCCCTCACCTACACCATCAAGGCCGGCTCGCAGGTCGTCCTCCCCTTCTGAGCCCTGACCCAGAAACTGATCCTCCGCTCAGTGTTTTTCTGCCTTGACTGAGGCCGCAGGGTGATCAACTTGTCCTGCGCCGATGACAACAGAGAAAATGAAGAGGAGAGGTCGCATGCCCTACAAGGTGTTCGAAACTGACGCCAACGGCACCGAAGCCCTGCTGGGCGAGTTTGAATCCGTCGACAAGGCCTTCTCCTTCATCGAAGCTCGTCGACTCCAACACCCTGACCGCGACATGAGGGTCCTCCGAAAACCCCTCCTCTCCCACTTGCCCTCCCCGACCCGCCAGGCGAGCCCCCAGCCCGAACAGGTCAACTGAGCGACGCGCCCGCCAACCGCCTCGACGACTCCCCCGGCCAAGCGCCGACGCCGCCTACTTGATCGACAGCATCAACCTCGACGACAGCCCTTCCTTGATCCCCTCGCCCAGGTAGGGCGAGCCGATCATCGCCCGCAACCCTCGCCGCGTCACGCGCGTCTGCTCGATGTTCAGCGACGTCAGGCTCGACAAGTGCGGCGCAGACCTCGCCAGGATCGCCGCGCCTTCGTCCGTCAGCGACGTCCGGCTCAGATCAAGGCGCTCGAGCGAGGGCAGGACGCCGGCCTGCGCGATGGCCTCGGCCGCGCCGTCGCCCAACGGGTTGGATGACAACGACAGCGCCTCCAGCGCCCCCCAGGACCCCTTCAAGAGCGCCCGAACGCCCTCGTCGTCGACGCCGTTGTGATCCAGCGACAAGGCCTCAAGCCCACCGAGGCCCTCGGCGCCAGCCATCGCCCCGACGCTCCGATGCCCAAGCCCGCACCCCTTCATCGCCAGAGTCTTGAGCGACGGCGCCTCCAGCGCCCCGATCAACGCCGCGCCGCCCTCATCCCCCAACGCCGAGTGGCTCAAATCCAGCCACGCGAGCCGCAACCAGGGCCTCACCCCGAAGGCCCGCGCGATCCCCTCCGATCCCTGGTCCGTCGCGCGCACCCGGAGCACCTCCAGATCCTCAAGCTGCGCGGCCCCGAGCACCCTGGAGGCGCCCTCGAACTTCCCCAGGGCCAGCCCGAGCTCGCGAAGGCGCATCTCGGGGTGGGCGCCCTCGAAGAAGCCCTCGAAGCCCGCTCCCAGCAACATGGGGCGCAAATCCAGCCCGATCAGGCGGCCCGCGAAGGGCTTCTTGATGGCCGCCTGCATGGAGGTCTCACTCACCTCGCAGGAGGCAAGATCCAGGCGCGTCAACGCCGGCAGGCGCGCGCTGAGGCGATCGAGCGCCCCCACGATCCAGTAGTATATCGGCTCGCCGCGTATCGAGAGCCTGTCGACCTTGGACAGCGGCACCTCGACAGGCAGGGTCTCGATCAGCCAGCCGACCGCCTGTGAAGAGACCCTGTCCAGCGTCACCTGCCCCACGCCGCCGAGCGCCCCGCCTGACGCCACCTCCTTGAAGCGCGCGTTGGCGATGTGGGCGCTGTTGAGGGTGATCCCGCGCGCCATCCGGAGGCGCCCCGCCTTGCCCGGGTCCGCCAACGCGCCGTCGATCCAGGACTCCGGCGCGACGCGGGGATCGAAGCCCTCCGGCCTCAGATCCTCCAGGATATGATGCCCCCTCGGCCAGCGCCCCATGTGCTCTATCGCGTAATCGATCGCCACCTCGACGCTCTCCTCGGGGCAAGCGTCGATCAGAGCGCAGATGTCCAGCCAGACCCGGTGCGAAGGCGTCTCGTAACACAACCCCCTCAAACGCTCCAACGCCATGCCAAGATCCATCCTCGATCTCCCCTCTCCTTCGGATCTCCCGATCACCATCACAGCCTCCCCGCGGCCCCATGAGCCTCCGCGCGGCATCCCTTGCCAACCCGGCGGACAGGGCGCAGCCTCCCTCTAAGACACGACCACCCCACATCAAGGAGGGACGCCCGTGAAAGCCGCCATCTTGACCACGATGTTCGCCATGCTCCTGCTCGACGTCGCCCCTGGCCCCGGCCCCGGCGGGTGCTGCGGCGGCAACCAGGTCAACCACTCCGGCAAGGAGGCCACCCGCTCCGCCGAGGGAGATCCCGGCGCGAACCCTCCAGACGATCGCCCCGCGCCCCCCGAGCGCCCCGCCGAGGACAGCGCCGGTCGATGACACAGCCGCCCCCCAGAGCCGCGCCGCCGGCTGATCTTGCCCCCCTCGACCGCGCGGCGCAGCCCCGCGCCCAGCCATGATGAGCAGGTGGACCCGATGACAGGAGGGATGCCGACTCATACCAGACCACAGACGAAGGGCTTGCCTTGTGGGCGAGGACAGGGGGATGGCCTGGGCCTGGGCCTGAGCGAGGCTGGTGCACCGCACCGCCGACTGAAGGCCCTGGCTCAGGCCGCCGCCTGGACCGGCCACAAAGTGAGTCTCTCGGCTGTGGTCTGGTATCAGGAGGGCGCTCAGGGCGCTCGACAGGGTGGCACGAGATCGACGCCCGCGAAGAACTCCCCCGCGATCAGCGACCACGCCCTGGCGTTCTCAGGCGAGCCGCACTTGAAGGCCGGCCGGTCGAGGCGCCGCCCCGCCAGAATGAGCTGGTGCTCCCGGTAGTAGCGTATCGCCAGCTCGGCGGCGTACTCCCGCACGTCATTGCCGGGCTGGAAGGCGTAGAAGGTCCCCCCCCGCACCATCGTCCCGTGGGGCGCAAAGGGCCTCAAGCACGACGTCACCGGCTTGCCGCGCCCGTCCTTGCACCGCTCGACGATCCCCTCGTAGATGCCCCCCAGCGCCTCGTCGGACCACCGCCCGTGGGCCTCGTCGTTGAGGTGGAAGACCTCGTGGAAGAGCGTCTCTCGCACCGCGTCCTCCGAGCGGTGCAATGATCCCGAGACGTTGAAGGCCACCGTCCACCGGATGGCGTAGGCCGAGGGCGTCGTGCGCCCCACCGACCGGAAGAAGCGCATCTCCAGCGAACGCCACCGAAAGCCCAGCGGGGCGCTGGCCCTGGCCTGGAGCCCGTCGAAGAAGGTCTGATAGCCCCGGTTGGCCGCCAGGACCCAGGTCAACAAGCGCCGATGCCGCCCCACGGGCAGCTCCGGCACGATCTCGATCATCCCTCGATAGCCTCCATCCATCGTGTGCGGCCGCTCGATCCCGGCCACAGTGCCCGTCTCGTCGTAGAGCGCCAGCGCCTCCCGCCTCGCCGCACCGTCCCCCTCATAGCGAGCCTCGATCAAGCAGCGCACCGCGTCGCCTTCGCCGCCTCGGCAGGCCTCAAGGACGCCGGCGTCGGCGCCCTTGAGGAAGAGCACCTCGGCGGCCCGATCAAAGCCCATCGCGCCAGGCGGCGGCGCGACCGGCGCAGGATCAGGAGGCAAGACCCCCCGTGCGACCTCCCGTGGATCGGCCGACGCTGGCACCTCGACCGCCTCCGGGGGCACCAGCGAGGGCGCACAGGGCGCCTCGACCGACTCCGGGGGCGCCAGCGAGGGCGCACAGGGCACCTCGACCGACTCCGGGGGCACCAGCGAGGGCGTACAGGCGAGCGCTGAGGCCAGGACGATCAAGGCGAGCGGGCGCTGGGACATGGGACCTCCCGGGGCCGAGACAGGATCCAGGGGACGACGCCCGCCTTGCCCGGTCATGAGGCGCCCTCAAGGAGAGTTCGCAGGCCGTCGATCTGCAAGAAGGCGCGAACCACACGTTGAAAGGCCGCCAGGGTGTCTTACAATTTCCGCTGAGGCTTTCGCTCACACAGATTCAGCCCTTCGGGGGAAGAGATCGCGCGCTGATCGCCCACACCGAGATCGAGAGACGTTCAAAGGACGACTCCGACAACCGTGACAAGGGGACCGAGATGAACCACGACACCAACCGCGCTCAACCTCCCCTCCCCGCCTCCCCCATCGACAACGCCCCCCTCGCGGTGCTCCTGCTCAGCCTCGTCGCGCTGATGAGCCTGCCGATCCTCGGCGTCCTCCTCTTCATCCTCATCAACGTCTCGCTCGACGCCATGCCCGAGCTGCGCGCCGCGACCAGCACCCCCACCGCCGCCTTCTCGCTGACCCACTTTGGCAAGGGCCAGGAGCCCGCTGAAGAGTAGCCCCCCCTCGCTCGCCATCCCTGCGCTGGACGAGGCGCGACGAACCATCAGCCCGACGCGCGCTGCTCGGCGCCGCCCTCTCTCTCTCTCTTGAAGCCCATCTTCACCCCCTCCGCCGATTGAGCGGCACAAGCCGGCGCTGGCCCCTCTACCACCAGGGGACTTGATCGCGACTTTCTAGCCCCTCCGCGACCTTCGGGTTAACCTCCGGCCGTCCAGATGGATGGACAAGGCGCTCGACGGGCCTGGAGGGCGCCACGGGAGACAAGACATGCTCGACACCTTCAGCGGCGCGCTGCCGATCGCCGGCCCCGCCCTCCTGCTCATCGCCACCTTCTTCATCTTCGCCGCCGGCCTCCACGCGCCAGACGACCCCGCCAGCCCCACCGACAAACAGCGCTAACCCCCCCTGACCCCTCACGAAGACCTCCAGATCGCGGCGCTCGCCAGCATCCGCGCTCTGAGGTCCGCCGCAGCCCCGTCCAGCCTCCCCCCGCGCCGCGTCAAGATCAGATACTCCTGGCGCGCAAGCCCCTCCAAGGGCCTCAACACCACCCCCTCGGGCGGCCTGCAGAACGCGTTGACCACCGCGACCCCCAGCCCCAGCCCCACGAAGTGCAGCATCAGCGCCCACCCGCTGGCCTCCACCGACACCCGCCACGACACCCCCGCCTCCCGGAGCGCCACCTCCAGCGCCCTCCGATGCGGCCTGTCCGGCGGTGGCACCACCAGCGCCTCCCCCTGAAGCGACCCCAGCGACACCTCGCCCTCTCCCGAGAGCCTGTGATCCGCCCTCACCGCCACAGAGAGCCCGACGCTGGCAAGCAGCTGACCATCCAGGCCCTCGGGGACCAGATCGAAGGCCGCGACCCCCATCGAAGCCCGCCCCGATCTCACCGCCTCGGCCGCCTCTTCTCCCCCCATCGTCAAGAGCCTCAACGGCGCACGCCCGCACTCCAGAAACTCGCCTATCGCCCCCCCAAGCAGGTAGAGGTAGGAGCCCTCCCCCGCCGCCAGCACCACGGGCCTCCCCTCCCCGCCGCCCCGCAGCGACGCCACGAAGGCCTCGCCCTGCCCCATTACCTCGCGCCCGAAGGCCGCCGCGCGCTCCCCCTCCGCCGTCAACACCAGGCGGCGACCCCGGCGCACGTACAAGGGCACCCCAAGCTGCTCGGAGAGCTTCCGGATCTGCGCGTGCAGCGCCGGCTGCGACAGGTGCATCGCCTCGGCCGCCTTCGTGAGGTTCATGTGCTCCGCGAAGGTCACGAAGGCCCCCAGCCACTCCATGTTGATCTTCACCCCGCCCCCTCCCTTGCAACAGCCGTCGATCGAAAGTGACGGACCTCGCGCCCCTCCACCGCGCCTCTGGGCAGCCCCGACGAGCCCACCCCACGACCCGCCTGGGACGATCTGGACGCGGGCTCGCCCCGGGCTCGCGCCCGGCGCTACAGGCCAGGGACGCCCCTTTCGGGGCTGGCGGCGGGGCGTCAACCTGCGCGGCGCCGTGGCCCTGGACACCAGGACCCTGAACCCATCGTGTCCGTCGTGGTCTGTGACAGGCACTGCGAAGGCATCCTCCCTGTCGCCAGCCCCGCAGGGGCGTCCCTTCTCTGTAGCCCCGGGCGCGAGCCTGGGGCGGCGGATTCCTGCCGCCCCATGATCAGAGCCTGCTCCACACCCCCTCGCGCCCCTTCTGCGCGCCTCTGCGCAGCTCCGACGAGCCCGCCCCACGACCCGCCTGAGGCGATCTGGACGCGCGCTCGCCTTGAGCTATCACCTGACGTGATGACATATCACAACATACTAGTTTTCTTCGATAGACGAGGTCACATATTGCGCCAGACACCGCGAGGGTGATCCACTTCAAGACAGGAGGCCAGGAAGACCATGAACCGGAGAGACAGGACGAGCCCATCGAACACGCGCATCTCGTGGCTGCTGCGCCACGGCGCCAGGGAGGCGCGCCTCTCGATGGACGAGGCCGGCTGGGCGCCCATCGGCGAGGTGCTGCGCGCGCTGCGCATCGACCGCGAGGCGCTCGACGGGATCGTGTCGCAGAACAACAAGGCGCGCTTTGACGTCGAGGGCGACAGGATCCGCGCGAGCCAGGGTCACTCGCTCGACGGCATGCCGGTCACGCGCGAGGCCCTGGAGGCGAGCTGGGCCATCTATAAGGGGGAGGACCGGATCTGGCACGGCACCCACGTCGAGGCCATCGAGGGCATCGCCCGCGAGGGGATACACAGCGGGCAGCGCACCCACGTCCACCTGGCCCGCGGCCTCGACAGCACGGTGGGCAAGCGGCACAACGTCCATGTGATGCTCGCCGTCTCCGTCGAGCGCCTGCGGAAGGCCGGCCTGGAGGTCTACGAGAGCCCCAACGGGGTCATCCTGACCCGGAGCGTCCCGGCCGACTGCATCGTCCACCTCAGGGCCATCAGCCAGCGCGCTCAGGCCCAGCAGAGGGCGCTCCAGGCCACCCTCAACCTGTGACCCGCCCTCAACCGCTGAGCCAGCCGCTCTAACGCTGGCGGCGGAGGCGGCCGGTCGTCTCGGAGGTGAAGATCCCCGCGTCGATGGTGGTGCGGGTGGTCTGGAGGTAGTCGAGGGTGTCGGGGTCGATGAGCGTCAGCGTGAAGGTGGCCTCGACGGACGAGGTGTTGGTGACCCGGCCGTCCTGCGAGGTCGTGCTCTCGGAGCGCGTCGACTGGCTGTAGCGATCGGGCTCGTCGGTGGAGGCCGTCGTCGTCGTGATCGATTGAGTCAGGATGCCGTTGGTGTTGCAGACGGTGGTGAGCCGGGCGCCGACCTCCATGAAGCAGGCGTCGTAATCGAAGGTGCAGTTGGGGTTGTCGACGACCTCGAAGCCGTCTGGATCGAGATCGATCGTCACCTCGGACGTGGTCTGCTGCTCTGGGAAGTTCGGCCCGCGCGTCACGGTCGTGATGTTGCCGACGAAGACCCCCTCGGCCTCGGCGTAGAGCCGAGGGGAGCAGACCTCCGCTTCAGGCTCGGGCTCGCCGCCCTCCGGCTCGCCGCCTTCGGGCTCGCCGCCTTCGGGCTCGCCTCCCTCAGGTTCGCCGCCTTCAGGGCCGGGATCGTCTGGGCCGGGCGCCTCGGGGCCGGGCCCTTCGGGCTCCTGGTTGTTGACGAAGCCCTCCGGTGGCGGCCCGTTGCCGCCGCCATCCCCATCCGAAGCGCAGGCCAGCGCCGACAACACCAGCGCCAGCGCCAGACACCACACGCCCGCTCGCCTCATGCCCACCCCCCCGACAGCCTCGGCGCCGCTGCGCCAGAGCGCGCGGCCTCATCCTCGAAGGCGCCCGGCGGCGCCGCCCTTATCGACACCCGAGGCATTGTCGCGCCCTCGCGCTGCCGTGTCGAGGCCGAGGGCGCGGCGGGGCGCTCGACGCGCTCGCCGCGTCGGCTCGCTCGCCAGGATCGACGACGCGCCGAGCGGCCGGGCGATCCGGTCCATCGGGCCGCCGAGCCGGCGAGGCCGCTGGCGGCGCGCCCGATGGGACATCGCAGGCGGCCTGTGGCAAGATGATCGCGCCGGGGGTTCAGGTCTTCGGGGGCGAGATGACAGCAGCGGGGGACATCATCGCGGATCGCTTCAGGGTGCTCCGCGCGCTGGGCCAGGGCGGGATGGGGACGACCTGGGAGGCCGAGGCGCTCGACACCGGCCAGCGGGTCGCGCTCAAGGCCCTGTCGCTCAAGGCCATGAGCGACTGGAAGAGCCTGGATCTCTTCGAGCGAGAGGCGCGGGTGCTGGCCGGGCTCTCCCACCCCTCGATCCCGCGCTTTATTGATGCGATCAAGCTCGACGAGGGCGACCTCTTCCTGGTTCAGGAGCTCGTCGAGGGCCGCTCGCTGGCCGAGCGCCTCAAGGACGGCCACCGCTCGACCGAGGTCGAGGTGCGCCAGATCGCCCGCGCGCTGCTTGAGACGCTGATCTACCTCCACGGCCTCTCGCCGCCGGTGATCCACCGCGACATCAAGCCTCAAAACGTGCTCGTCAGGGACAGCGGCGAGATCGCGCTGGTGGACTTCGGCGCCGTCAAGGAGGGCGCGCGCCGCGAGGGCTCCTTCGCCTCGACGGTGGTGGGCACCTACGGCTACATGGCCCCCGAGCAGTTTCAGGGCAAGGCCGAGCCCTCCAGCGACCTCTACGCCCTCGGCGCCACGCTCGTCTTCTTGCTCACGGGCCGCGACCCCTCCGATCTGCCCCAGCGCCGCCTCAAGATCGACTTCAGGGCCGACGCGGGCGTCTCGGAGCGCATGGCGGGCTGGCTCGACCGGCTCCTTGAGCCCGCGCCGGAGGATCGCATCCCCACCGCGCGGGCTGCGCTGGACGCCCTCGATGACCTCGATCGACCCCTGCCCGATCCCGCGCCGCGCACCCTGACCCGATCGCGAGGCGCCCACGCGGCCCATCGACCCTGGGGCTCCCCGGCCAGCGACGATCCGCCCTCGGGCAGCCGGCTGGAGGTCAGCCGCGAAGGCGGCACGCTGACGATCAAGGTGCCGCGCTTGCGGGTGTCGCAGTGGAGCCCTGCGCTGCTCTTCCAGATCGTCTTCACGACCTTCTGGCTGGGCTTCGTGGCCGTCTGGACCGCGGCGGCGCTGTTGACGATCGTCATGGCGCTCTTCTCGATCCCCTTCTGGCTCGTCGGGTTCTTCATGTTCTGGCGGCTGGCCAACCAGCTCGTCGGCAGCCAGACGCTCACCATCGGCCCCGAGGAGATCCACCTCGAATACAAGCTCCTGGGGCAGACCTACCGGCGCCTCAAGGGTAGGACCGCCGACTTCCAGGACGCCTCCTTCCTACCGCCGCGACAAGGCCGCAGGGACCAGCGCCCCGGCGCCACGCGGTTGGAGGTCGGGATCAAGCACTACGACATCGGCGCCCACCTGAGCGACGCCGAGAACCGCTGGCTCGCCCAGCACATCAGCGACCATGTCCAGTCCACGCGCCTCCAGATCGCCGGGGGCGACCGCAGCACGCTGCCGGCCTGGGGCTCCGCAGATTCCGGTCAGGAGGCCAGAGCGCAGATCGTCGAGGCCTCGCGGCGGGGTCGGTGACACAGGGCGGCCGCCGAGGCACGAGATCGACGCCTGCGAAGAACTCCCCCACGATCAGCGACCACGCCCTGGCGTTCTCGGGCGAGCCGCACTTGAAGGCCGGCCTGTCGAGGCCCGCCCCGCCAGGATGAGAAGCGACGCGCTGGGCTCCTCAACAACACGGCTTCAACCCGCGGAGACCCCCCTCGCCTGAGACGGAACCACGCTCAAACCACTTACATCCTGGGCCACCTGGAAGCCCATAAAGTAAGTGGTTTGAGCGTGGTTCCGTATGACTCAACAAGGGGGTACACTTTGGCCCGCCGCTTGACACTCAGATGTGAAACGATACTTTAAGTCGAGTTTTCGCGACAAGTTCGTCGCCCACTCGTCGGACACAGGCCGTTCACGATGGAGCCCACCATGAACCTTCGAATCCTCTTCACATTTTCGGTTCTCGTGTTGACCGTTCTGCCAGCCTGCAAGAGCGACAAAGAAAAGTGCATCGAAACCACTGACGAAACCTACGCGCGCGAGATGGCTGCGTGCACCGACGACGCGTGCAAGCAGGCGGCTGAGAAGAACAAGCTCGACTTCTACGAAGCATGCAATTCCAAATAACCTAGAAGGTACGGCCACTTCGGCATCATCATGGAAGACATGGGCGGCGCGCTCGCGGGGTCCGGGCTCTTGAGCAAGCCAGGAGCGTGTCGAGAGCCCGTCCACCGTCCTTCATGATCTTGCGGCGCGGATCAGAGCAGGGAGAGCTCGCCTTCGAGGGCCCCGACGGGACCGGCGAGGTCGTCGTGGACGAGGTCGCCGCGAATTTCGTCGATCTGGAAGAGGGCGACGCGGGCGGCGCGGCGGTCGCCGGCGGCCATGTGCGCGCGGCAGGTGTCGATCAGGAGGCTGGCGAGCCAGCGTTGGCGCTGGCGGCGCTTGAGCTCATCGACCAGGAGCGGTGAGGCGTCCAGCAGCGTGTCCCAGTCCTGGGCGTTGCCGAGGTGTCGGGCGAAGGTGTGTATCACCATCGCCATGCCCGAGCCGCCGTCGCCAAGCTCGTCGAGGTAGCGGCGGATGCTGGCCAGCGCCTCGGCGTGGCGGCCCTGGGCGCACTGCCGGATGATGTCGATCTCCCGCAGGGACTCGTTGGCGTTGACGACGACGTGGGCAAGCCCGGGGTCGTCGGCCCACTCAGGGCGCTCAAGGATGAGCTGGTCGACGTAGTTGATGACTCTGCGCTGTTGCAGATCGTGGGCGTCGATGTCCTCAAGCGCGCGCGCGTCGCCGAAGCGGATCAGCGACACGAGCGACACCCGCCAGAGGCAATAAGCCTCGTCGCGGATGGCGCGAAACTTCGACTTCATCTTGCGGCAGACCGAGATGGCCGCGCGCAGCAGCGCGTCGGCCTCGCGCGGGTCGCCCTTGGCGAGCGCGGCCTCGGACTGCGACTTCAGGAGGCAGACCCGGCAGCCGTCCGGGAGCGCGGGATCGGGCAGGAAGCGCTGGGCCATCTCGATGGCCTTGCCGCCGTGGCCGAGATCGTCGAGCCACATCTGAGACTCGACCAGCTCGTGGTGGACGCAGACGACCACGGGCGACGTGGGGAAGTCGCGCTCGGCCAGATCGGTCAGGGCGCGGGCGTCCTCGATGTGGCGCAGGAGCCTGGGGTTGCGGTCGTGCTGGAGTTCGGTCAGGAGCTTCTGGAGCGGATCGACCTCGGCCATGGACACCTCTCGCTTTTCTTGAGCCTCAAGGGGCCAAGGGCCACCCGCCTCATGCGAGCGCCCATCCTACGCAGCCCCCAAGGCGCATGACAAGAACCGCGTCGGCTTGAAAGCTGAGGGCGCGCGGTACACAATCCGCCTGCAACCCGAGCTACGGACATGGAGGTGCACGATGGGGCTGGCGATCAGCGTGGGTTACCTGGATGAGATGCGGCGGTGCGACGAGGAGGGCCTGGAGCATTTCCAGACGCAATTCAATAAGATCAACGCCGTGTTGGCCGACAATGGGCTGCCGCCCCATGAGGAGCCGGTGACGCTGCCGAAGATGGACTGGCGAGGGGCCTCGGGGGGATTCCCCTATGGCTTCCTGCACAACTTGCGGCGGGCCTACTGTTGCGTGGTCGAGGGCGTCGAGATGCGCACGGGGGACGTGACCAAGGCCGACGACGCCTTCATCCTGGACGTCACCGTCACGATCATGGACTCCCACCTGCTCAGCCACAGCGACTGCGAGGGCTATTACGTCCCGATGCCGCTGAACTGGCCCTTGTGCGACAATCGCCTCCCCGGCGGCTTCCTCGGCTCCTCGCTGGAGCTGAAGAGCGAGCTCATCCGGGTCGCGCCCGCGCTGGGGATCACCCTCGACGGCGACACCCTCTCCGACGCGGAGGCCGCCCGGCTGGTCCAGATCGATCGCGACGAGGCCGACGTCACCCCGCTCTGGCGCGAGTGCTTGGTCTGGTTCTCGCTCTTCGAGGCCTGCCGCCTGAGCATCGCCCACAACACCCTGATCGTCTTTCATTGATCCGACCGCTCGCCCCTGGGGGATCTCCCATGAAGCCGACGCTCCCCTGCGCCCTGGCGCTGTCGATGATCCTGACTCTGAGCGCCGGCCGAGCCGCGGCGGCGCCGCCCGAGATGGTCCTCCAGATCGGCCACAGCGACGCCATCGTGGACGTGGTCGCCTACGAAGGCGCCGATCGGAGGATGGCGCTGACCCTCGGCAGGGATCTCAAGCTCAAGATCTGGGACGCGGACGCGGGCCAGCTCCTGCGCAGCGTCGATCTGCCGGGGTCGAGCCTGCCGACGCGCGCTCTGCCTGTCGGGGGCGGCCTGGAGGCGATCGTCTTCGCGAAGTCCGGCGACCCCTGGCGGGTGGGGCTGGAGACAGGCTCCCTCGAAAGCGTCAAGATCACGGGGGGTTACGTCACAGACCCGCAGGCGGCGTGCGTCTCGGCGGACGGACGGCGGGCCGTGCTCGACGGCCTGCTGGTCTCGCTGCCGGACTTGAAGGTCATCGCGAATCTGGAGGTGCCTGAGCGGCGCAAGCCCACCGCGTGCGGCTTTGGCCGCGACGGCGCGACGCTGGCGCTCGGGACGATGTCTGGCTTCGTCCACTGGTACGATCTCAAGAAGGGCGCCGAGCTGGTGGACATGCGCTCCTGGGGGGCCTTCGAGGTCTTGTCCGTGTCGCAATCGCCGACCTCGCCGGATCAATGGGCGGTGGAAACCCGGGCGCAGCTGGTGGTGTGGGATCTCAAGGCGCGCGACAAGGTCATGTTGACCCAGAACGACTTCGGGGGGCGGCTGCTGTGGAGCCTGGACGGCAAGTCGGTGGCCAAGGCCACGGTCAAGAAGAAATGGGGGATCTACGACCTGTCCACGGGCAAGCACGACTACACGTCGGGCAAGGGGCGTTGGGTGGGGCCGGTGGGCGAAGGGCCGCTCCTGTGGGGGCTGGAGGCGGGGGGCCTGGACGCGACGCTGGAGGGCTTTGATCCGGTCGGGCCGGTGTCCGCGCTCAAGGGGACGGCGCTGACGGCCTCGGGGATGGGCTTCATGCCGGACGGCCGCAGGGTGGCCGTGGGCACGCGCAAGGGCGAGGTGCAGCTGTGGGACATGCACCAGGGCAGGCAGCGGCCGAGCGGGTGGGAGGTCTACGGCAGGCCGGTGACGGCGATCGCCTTCAGCCCGGATGGGGCCTGGGCCGTGACGGGCCATGAGGACGGCGAGGTGGTGATCCGGGTCGGGGCCAGCGGGAAGATCGATCGGAGGAAGGCTTTTTCGGGGCCGATCAACAGGCTGCGCTTCTTCGACGACCAGACGCTGGTGATCAACGCCGGGTTCTACAACGACCAGCAGGTCTTGAAGGTCAACCTCGGCACCGAGGGCAAGCTGCCCGAGCACTTGAGCCGGGCCAGGTTGATGGACAAGGCCGCGAAGGTCGACCGGGTCATCTTCACCGAGGGCGGCGAGGAGCTCTTTCTGGCCGAGGGCGATCAGATCCGATCCCTCGGGCAGCGGCTCAAGGTCCAGGATCTGGTCATCGACCCGGCGGGCGACGGGGCGCTCGTGCTGGAGAAGTCCGGGCAGGTCAAACACCTGGAGTTGCCCTCGGGCAAGCTCGTCGGGGAGTACGACACGAACGGAACCCAGGTCGAGCGCCTGTCGGCGGCGCCGACCGGGCACCTCTTCGTGGGATCGGGCGGCGACGGGACCCTCAGGATGTGGCGCCGGGGCTCAAGGGGGCTGGAGCTGACCTTCTTCGCGGACGACGCCGGGGAGTGGATCGCGTGGGCGCCCAGCGGGGCCTTTGACGCCTCGGCCGGCGGGGGCCGCTATGTGGCCTGGAAGGTGGGAGACAAGATCGCGCCGCTGGAGCGCCTCCAGGCGCGCTACCGGGTGCCGGACCTGATGCGCTACAGGCTGGCGCCCGAGGCCCAGGCCGTCGAGGTCGCGCCGATCTCCAAGGGCTGGAGCCCGCCGCCGACGGTGCGGATCGTGTCGCCGGCCTCCGGCGCGCAGATCGAGGAGGCCTCCGTCAAGGTGTCGATCGAGGTCGCCGACGGCGGCGGCGGGATCGGGGAGGTGCGCCTCTACCACGAGGGGCGGCTCGTCGGCGCTCAGGGCGAGGTCAAGGGCGCGGTGACCTTCACCGTCCACCTCAAGCCGGGAGACAACACCTTGTGGGCCTCGGCGCTGAGCGCCGAGCAGGTCGAGGGGCGCTCGGCCGCGGTGGCGCTGACCCAGGCGCGGGCCGCCCAGCCGGCCCGGCTCAGAGTGCTGTCCATCGGGATCAACAAGTATCGGGACGAGTCCCTGAAGCTGCGAAGCGCTCGCCAGGACGCCGAGGCGATGTCGGCCGCGCTGATCAAGGGCGGCGGGGGCCTCTTCCCCGGCGGGAGCGATCAGCGGATCGTGGTCGACGAGGGCGCCGACACCAAGGGCATCCTCGGCGGCTTCGAATGGCTCATCGGCGACACCCGCGCCGACGACGTCGCCGTGATCTTCATCGCCGCCCACGGGGAGACGGACGGCGACAGGTACTACCTGATCCCGCAGGAGATGACCTACTCCGGGGTGGAGTCGGTCGCCAGGCAGGGCATCTCGCAAGAAACGCTCAGGGAGCTCATCCGGCGTATCCCCGCTCGCCGCGTCGTGGTGCTGATGGACACGTGCAAGTCCGGGCAGTTCTCCGAGAACTTCGGCACGCGGGGCTTCAAGATGAAGAAGAACCTCAGCCTGCTGGGGCAGTCGACCGGGATGTACATGGTCGCGGCCACGACCAGCCAGCAGCTCGCGCTCGAAGACACGAGCCTGGGCCACGGCCTCTTCACCTGGGCCGTGCTGGCGGCGCTCGAAGGCAAGGCCGACGCGGACAGCGACAAGGCCGTCTCGATCCACGAGCTGATACGCTTCATCCAGGACGAGGTCGCCCGCGTATCCAAGGAGCGCTTTGATCACGAGCAGTTCCCCGTCACCAGCGGGCTCGGGCAGGACTTCCCGATCAGCCGCGCGGCGCCGTGATCGTGTCGACTCCGTTGACGGACACGTCGAGATCGGTGAGTCGACTTCGTTGTCGGACACGTCGGGATCGGCGGGTCGACTTCGTTGGCGGACAAGGAGAGATCGGCGAGTCGACTTCGTTGACGGGCACGGAGAGATCGGCGGGTCGACTTCGTTGGTGCGATCCGCACGTTGGCGGTCCACCCGGGCTTGCGCCCGGGCCTACAGTTTGTCCTGGCACGCCCCTGCGGGGCTGGCGAGGGGGCGCCAACCTTCAGGGGACAGACCCTCTCAAGATCGTGTGATGTTTGCCTTCAAGCCCTTGAACTTCTCTTGTGGGCTCGACGCCAGGGACACGCCCCACACAATCTGACACCCAGTGGCCAGCCCCGAAGGGGCGTCCCTGGACAAATTGTAGGCCCGGGCGCGAGCCCGGGTGGACCGCCAACGTGCAGATCGCACCAACGAAGTCGACCCGCCGATCTCTCCTTGTCCGTCAACGAAGTCGACCCGCCGATCCCACCGTGAACGACAACGAAGTCGACCCCACGATCGTGAGGGAATAGCGCCCAGAAGGCCCCTGTTTGGCCCCGTGCTCTCAACCTGGAGGAGATTCGATGATGAAGATGATGAAGAAGATCACGATCTTGAGCGCCACGCTGGCGCTGGTGTCGATCGCGGCGGGGCTGTCGACCGGCCTGGCCCAGGACAAGACCCAGAAGGCCGCCGACGCCCTGCCGGCCGTCCCCGATCTGGCCCTCGGAGAGAACCACCCGGCCTTCCTCAAGGGCATCCCGGGCAAGGGCAGCCTGTGGGCGACCTTCGAGACGAGCAAGGGCGCCATCCAGTGCCAGCTCCACGAGGACAAGACCCCTCAGACCGTGCTGAACTTCGTCGGGCTGGGACGCGGCCTCAAGGCCTTCAAGGACGCCGACACCGGCCTGCCCGTCAAGCGCCCCTTCTACGACGGGATCAAGTTCCACCGGGTCATCCCCAACTTCATGATCCAGGTCGGCGATCCGAAGACGCAGGGCACCTACAACCCCGGCTACGCCTTTGAGGACGAGATCGACCAGAGCCTGACCCACGACAAGCCCGGCGTCCTGTCGATGGCCAACGCGGGGCCCAAGACCAACGGCTCGCAGATCTTCATCACCGAGGCCGCCACGCCCTGGCTCGACGGCAAGCACACGATCTTCGGCCAGTGCCAGAACCTCGACGTGATCAAGGCCATCGCCAACGTCCCGCGCGCGCCCGGCGACAAGCCCATCGAGCCCATCGCGATCAAGAGCCTGCGCTTCGAGCGCCGCCCCTGACCTCGCCTCGATCCCGCCCGTCCCTGCCCCGCCTCGATCCGCCCGTCCTCAACCTCACCCCTGTCGCCAGACCCCGCGCCGATAAACCTGAGTCAGCGCACGCAGATGCAGGCCAGCCTCGGATCGCCGTTGTTCGCCGGCGTCCCGCACAGGTACCTCCTGTCGCCGCCCAGGCAGCCCGGCGATCCATAACACCGCTCAAGGACGCCGTTGTAGCCGTCGGGGAAGCCGATCTCAGGGTCGCAGCGCAGATCGATGGCGGCGCACAGGTCATTGCAGGTCGTCCTGCGCGTCGGCCGCCCCACGTCGTTGAGCCACCAGCAGCGATCTCCCACCGGGTAGCAGTTCGCGCCGTAAGGCCCACGCCGCTCGCAAAGCTCCTCGCCTTGAGCGCACTCCCCGACACACTGGCCGCCGATGTTCAAGTGGATCGGATCGGCGCACCGGGCCGTCAGGGTCGCGCTGCCCCGACCAGTCTGCCCGCGCGCGTCCTCCACGACGACCGAGACGCTGCGCACCGCCCCCTGCGAGACGCTCTGGTACTCCAGCGGCGCCCGCTGGTTGATCTGCTCCCAGGTCATCGAAGCCGTAAAGGTGTTGGCCGGCCCCTCCTGCATCGCCCCGAGGTCCTCCAGGCTGCTGAACCGGAGCCTCGCGGTCAAGGGCCCCGGCGGGAAGTCCGGGTCCTGCCGTGCGGTCGCGCGGAAGTCCACCCGGTCGCCGGGGCGGATCTCGGACCGGCTGAGCGTGAAGCTGACCACCTGAGGCCCCTGGGGCGCCGCGCAGCCTCCCTCGCGCGCCGCGTCGAGCGGATCCTCGCAGCGCAGCGTCACCTGGGCGACGTCCTCCACCTCGTTGCCCGACAAATCCGTAAAGACCGCGCGCAGATCGCGCGCCTGGCTGCCGCCAGCGCCAAAGATGACCGGCGCGGCGGCGTCAAGCTCCGGCCAGCCGAGCTGGGCGACCCAGGTGCCGGGAGAGGACAGCGCGAAGGCCGCCACCTGAAGGCCGCCTGCCGTGTCGTCGAAGACCACACCCCCGAAGATCGTATGGGCGCCCTGCGGATCGCTGACCGAGGCCGTCAAGGTGAGGCGATCCGCCGGCCCGATCGAGGCCGGCTCCGCCCTGAGCGCGTCGATGACCGGCGGCTCCGAGTCCGGGTCCGGCGGCGAGGGCTCGGCCTCCGGCTCGCCTTCCGGGCCGCCCTCGGGCTGACCCTCGGGGCCGCCCTCCGGCTCCTGACCAGGGCCGGCCTCGGGGTCGAGGAAGCCGTTGTTGGCGGGCTCGGGCTCGGGGTTGAGGAAGCCGTTGTTGCCCGGCTCCTCGCAGCCCACCCCCGCGTCGTCGCAGATCCGGCCGCCGACCAGCTCCTCCGAGCACGCCGCGCCGACGATCACCCACACCACCATCGCGCACCCAACCTGGAACCTTCTCATCGCGCCCACCGACCTCGCCCTGCTCAGTCCACATTGGATGGAGGCAGTATGAGAGCGCCCCGCTCGAAAATCAAAGGCCGGCGGCGGGCACGTCGATCCCGACGGTTCGACTCCGATGCGTGGACACACGGTCCTCTCGGCGACCCCAGGCTCGCGCCTGGGGCTACAATTTGTCCAAGGACGCCTCTTCGAGGCTCTCGTCAGGGTGACGACCTTCCAGCGTCGTGTCCCTCGTCTCCAAGCCTCGTGTTGGGTGCGGCGGTTGTTGTCTGGGACACGACTTACGAAGGACGACACCCTGTCGGCAGCCCCGGAGGGGCGTGCCTGGGTATGTAGCCCCAGGCGCGAGCCTGGGGTCGCTGAGAGGACCGTGTGCCCACCAACGACGCCCACACGTCGAGATCGACGTGTCCATCCAACGACGCCGACCCGTCGGGATCACCTTGCCCCTCAACCCGAGCTACCACACCCCCTGGAACTGGAGCATGGGAGGGGTGGGAAAGCGCTCGGCGGCCAGCGCGGGGGGCAGGCCGTCGGGGTGGCCGAGGGCGGCGTGGTCCTTCATGATCATCGGCCCGACGGTCATCGCGCCGACGCCCAGGCTCAGGACGCCGAAGGCCACCGGGATGAAGCCCTCGTTGAAGGTGTTGGCGCCGCTGAGGAAGTCGACCACGGCGTAGATCATCTCGACGCCCAGGCCCACGACCGCCGCCAGCGGCGCCGCAGCCAGGAAGAGGCCCAGGCCCTCCTCGTCGTCGCCGATCTGGGTCGCCCCGAAGAGCCCCCCGGAGAGCACCCCGAGCGAGGTCAGCACCAGCGTCCCCACCCCCAGGCTGCCGCTGTCGCCGTCAACGCCGTCGAGGATGGCGCCCAGGAGGAAGAAGTCGAAGCCGGTCCACAGAGCGCCGTGCAGGGCCGTGGCCCCCTCATGGGAGATCTCCAGGCACCACGACGACAGGCCCGCCCCGATCCCCGCCGCCCACGGCATGAGCTGGAGGATCAGCTCCCCGTTGCCCTCGTCGGCCTTGATCGTCTCCGTCAGCCTCAGCGCCAGCGAGCCTGCAAAGCCCACCTCCAGCCCCGCGATGGACCACACCATGACGTCCTGCGCCGTCCCCTGGCAGCCGCCCTCCCCTGCCCTGGCCTCTGACGTCGAGGCCGCCATCACCGCCAGGACCAACCCGCACGCCACGATCCAACGCCCCATGTCCCCCCCCTCAACTTCCACACCGGCCCTGGTTCGCTCGCCGGCCTGATGGACCGCTCGCCCGGCTGGACCTGGAATGGCGGCCTCGCCGGCCGGCGAGGCCAACGCAAGACACCCTCCGGCTCGCCCCAGACTGACCCAGAAGCGCCGAGCCTTCAAGAGACCCCGACGCCCGGGTTGCTCCAGGCGATGTGGGAGCCTCTTTGCTGAGGTTGGACGCGCCCTTCGCGCAGAGGCGCTGAAGCAGAACCCATCGACAAAGCTCTCGAAGTGTCCTTGAATGGAGGCAGTCCCCAACCCTCCGTCGGCCGGCTGGAAACATGAGCAAATATCCGCACTACGAGGTCAAGGCGGTCTCCGGGCAGCCGTCGCGCGAGGAGCCGGCCGAAGTCCGCAAGCGCTCCAGCCAGGCCACGATCACCGCCAGGAAGCGCCACGGCGTCCACGACTTCGGCAACTTCAAGGGCAACCCGCTCGCGCTGGTGACTCGCTTCGACGACAAGAACCTCTCCCGGGCCGACTGGGGCGCGCGCACCTTCATGCTCAGGCACGAGGGCACGGATCGCGATCATGAGGATCAGAATGAGAACTGGATGGGGAGCCTGACCTTGCCCGCGCCGACCTCGACCTCATGGCTGACCCGGGCGCGGCTGTCCAGCGCCCTGCGCGCGACCCTGGCCCTCACCTGGGCCGCAGCAGGCTCAGGATGCGCGATGTCTGTCGGTGACCCCCCGCAGCGCTCCTCAGCCCACGCGCCCGCCCCCCTCATGGCCTCGAACGACGCGCCCGGAACAGCCGGCGTATCGCAAGCCACCGCAGGGCCCGACGCCCAACCGGGCGCTCCAATCGACGTGCTGGACTACGCCGTCGAGGCCACGCTCGATCCCAGAGGCCGCGCCTTGCTGGGCAGCGTCACCTTGCGGCTCGGCGCCGATCCCGCTCGCCGATCCATCACCCTCGACGCCGACCAGATCGAGATCATCAAGGTCCAGGACGATCGGCAGAGGCCGCTGGCCTTTGCCCACGACGGCAGCAAGCTGCGCATCCTGTGGTCTGACGACGCCTCCCTCGATCCCGTGCGCTCGGTGTCGATCCGCTATGCCGCCCGCGAAGGCCAGGGCTTGCGCTTTGAGTCGGACAGGATACAGGCGCTCTTTCACACGCGAGCCTGGATGCCCTGCAACGACGCCCCCTCGGACAGAGCGACCTGGACGCTCAGCCTGCGCGCCCCCTACACCCACGACGTGATCGCCACCGGGCTGCCTGTCGCCGCGCCCACGGCGGCGAAGGACGGGCTGGTCGAGCACAAGTGGCGCGCCGAGGCGCCGGTGGCCCCCTACCTGCTCGGCTTCATCGCGGCCCCCTTGACGCGAAGGTCGCAGCTCAACCAGGGGCTCGCGCTGGAGGTCGCGGCGACGTCCGGGTTCGAGGGGCTGATCGATCCCGTGATGGGGCGGACCTGGGAGATGGCGCGCTTCTTCGAGGCGCGGGCGGGCGCCCCGCTGCCGGGGGGGCGCACCACGATGATCATCGTGGCGGGAAAGGCGGCGCAGGAGATGGGGACCTTCTCGGTGCTCGGGGCCGACTGGATCGTCGAGATGGCCGCCGACCCGCAAGAGGACTGGCTGGTGGCCCACGAGCTGGCCCATCAGTGGTGGGGCAACTCGGTCACGATGCAGGACTGGTCGCACTTCTGGCTTCACGAGGGGGTGGTCAGCTTCATGGTGGCGGCCTTCAAGGAGCAGCGCTGGGGCCGGGCCGCCTATGAGCGGGAGGTGGTCCTGTCCCGGCGGCGGCTGTGGCGGCTGATCGAGGAGGGAGCCCACCGGGCGCTGGTCGATCCGTCGATGGTCGAGGCCTCTCAGGCGCGGCGGCCGCTGGATTACGCCAAGGGCCTGTTGGCGCTCCACGCCCTGCGCGCCCTGATCGGCGACGCGGCCTTCTGGCAAGGATTACAGGACTTTACGCGCCAGAACATGGGCAGATCGACGACCACGGGGGCGCTCCAGGCCGCGATGGAGCGGGCCAGCGCTCAGGATCTCTCGGGCTTCTTTGCGCTCTGGGTGACCTCGGCGGCGCTGCCGACGATCAAGGCGCGCCACCGCCTCGAAGGGGATCAGGTGTTGATCGAGCTGGAGGTCCACGGCGCAGGCCCCGGCGGGCCGCTGCCGCTGGACCTCGCCGTTGAGACGGACGAGGGGAGGCAGCGGCGCCGGGTCGAGGTCAAGGGCGCTGGCGCGGGCGATAACGTCTGGGCGTTCAGCGCGCATGGGGAGGTGCGCTCGGTTCGGGTCGACGACGGGGGCGCCCTGCCGACGCGCGTCGACCACCCCCGACCGGTCGAGATGCTCGCATGGCAGAGCCTCCATGAGCCCGACGACGTCGGGCGAGCGGAGGCGCTGGAGACGCTGGAGGGCCAGTGCGAGGCAGAGGTGGCCGGGGCGTGCGCGGCGCTTGATCGCGTCGTTCGAGGGCTCGACGGCGATCCCTCCCGGCTCATGAGGGAGCTGGGGGCGCGGGCAAGGCGCTCGCCGCCCCCCGACGATCCCTGAGTCAAGACGCGCACTTCCAGAAGGCGAGCGACCTCAGCCCTCGGGCCAGGGGATGCGCGCCAGCGAGAGCTTGTACGTGGTGTCGCCGATGCCGATGGTGAGCGTGTCCTCCATGTGCAGGATGGACCAGGTGTTGCGGCGCTCAAGGACAGCGGCCAGCGCGGCGACGTCGGCCGGCGGCAGGCCGATGAGGGTGATCTGATCCGAGGCGTGGACCTTGTCGCGGGCCAGCAGGCGCAGCCAGGAGTCGGGGTCCTTGTGGCAGTAGACGACGACCCGCCCGGCGGCCTTGCTGGCGCGGTGGAGCCGCGCGCTGTCGGGCGTGCCGACCTCGATCCAGGCCCGAAGCTGGCCGGTCAGGTCGCGGCTCTGGAGCGCGGGCTCCTCGCTGGCCCCGAGGCCAGCCGTGAAGCCCAGGCCCTCCTCGAACTCCAGGGCATAGGCCAGCACCCGGGCGACGAGGTACTCGCCGGTCTCGGAGGGGTGCTGGGCGGCCTTGACGCTCAGGGCCTCGTAGACGTGTCGGTCCACGTCGGAGAGCTCGATGTCAAACTGTCGAATGGTTGAGCCTTGAGCCATCTCGCCTCGGTTTCCTTGGGGGCAAAGCCGCCCCGGCGGTCAGGATACTCGCCGCGCCTCGCCGCGTCACCCGCGGCCGATGATGGAAGCCAGGGCACGTTCGGTTTATAGTCGTCGTCGAGGCGCTCCTGGGTGAGATCGCGGCCCGAGGCGATCTCACGCATCCCAGGCATCGCCTCGGCGACAGCGCTCCGAGGGGTCATCGAGCAGCCCAGCCGAGGGGGAAGGCCTCGGCTGGGCGCCGGGTGAGCCGACATCGAACGTGGAGGAGGCCCTTGAGCTTTGAAACATCACGCGCGGGCTGCGCGCTCGTAGGCATGGTGCACCTGCTGCCCTTGCCCGGCAGCCCCGGCTACAACAGCTCCACGGCCGAGATCGTCGACTGCGCGCTGCGCGACGCCCAGCGCCTCATCGACGGCGGCTGCGACGCGATCATCGTCGAGAACATGGGCGACCTGCCCTACCTGCCCAGAGCCGTCGCCCCGGAGACGCTCGCCGTGATCGCGATCGCCACGGCGCAGGTCGTCTCCCTCGGCGTCCCCACCGGCCTTCAGATCCTCGCGGCGGCCAACCGGCAGGCCCTGGGCGTCGCGGCCGTCGCCGGCGCGGCCTTCATCCGCGTCGAGGGCTTCGCCTACGCCCACGTCGCCGATGAGGGCTGGATCGACGCCTGCGCCGGGGAGCTGATGCGCGCCCGCCGCCACCTCGACGCCCCCGTCGCCATCTGGGCCGACGTCCAGAAGAAGCACGCCTCCCACGCCATCACCGCCGATCTCTCCATGGAGGACCTCGCCCGGGGGGCGGCCTTCTGCGGCGCCGACATGCTCATCGTCACCGGCGCCCACACCGGCAGCCCCGTCGCCCTGGCCGACCTGGAGGCCGCCGCCCGCGCCGGCCTGCCGCTGGCCATCGGCTCCGGCGTCACCGACCAGAACGCCGCGCAGCTCGCCCGGCTGGCCGACGCCCTCATCGTCGGCTCCTGGATCAAGGAGGAGGGCGACTGGCGCAAGCCCGTCAGCCTCGATCGCGTCAAGCGCCTGCGCGCCATCATCGACGCCTGATCCCCTCGGCCCCCCAAAGCTGCTATACCCCCTGTGCGGGGGATGACACCGAGGACGACGCCATGACCCACAAGACAGCCATCACCTACTGGGAGTACATCGGGCTCGACAGGCTCCTGGCCCTCCAGGAGGGCATCGAGCAGGACGGCGACGTCAAGCTCGTCGACGAGATGCACTTCATCGTCATCCACCAGAGCATCGAGCTGATGTTCAAGCTCCTGCTCAAGGAGCTCCGGCTCGCCCGCGACGTCCTGGGCTCCAGCTTCGTCCCCGACGAGGTCCTGCCCGAGGTCGTCAAGCACATGGGCCGCGCCGTCGAGTCGCTCCGCGTCGCCACGGGCCACTTTCGCCTCATGGGCCAGCTCAACCCCTTGGATTTCTTGACCTTTAGAGACAAGCTGGGCACCTCCAGCGGCGCCCAGTCCTTCCAGATGCGCGAGCTGGAGCACCTGCTCGGCCTGCCCAGCAGCGAGCGCCGCGAGGTCCTGCGCCGCCTGCGCGACGCCCTGCCGGACCCCTCCGTCGCCGATCGCTTCGAGGACTTCATCCTCGAACCCCTCGGCGCCGTCCAGGATCAGATCGCCGCCCAGATCGAGGCCAAGGGCCGCGCTGGCCTCGACGACGCCGCCGACCGCTGGGTCGCCCAGCACATCCAGCGCGCCATGGAGGACATCGAGGCCAACGGCACCCTGCGCGCCAGCCTCGGCGACTGGCTCCAGCGCACCCCCATCTGCGCCTCCAGCCCCCCTCGCCCCGACGACCCCCACCACGACGAGACCCTCGACCTCGACCAGCGCGCCGTCCGCGCCTTCATCGACGACTACCTCCAGCGGGCCGCCGCCGCCGGATGGACCCCCCAGCAGGTCGACGACCTGCGCCTCTACCTCCGCGGCGACGACGCCCACCCCCGCACCTGGGAGACCGAGCGCATCCGCGCCGCCCTCCTCTTCATCGAGATGTACCCCGACCTCCCCCTGCTGACCTGGCCCCGGATGCTCCTGGACAAGCTCGTCGAGCTCGAAGAGGCCCTCGTCCACTTCCGCAACGCCCACGCCCGCATGGTCGAGCGCGTCATCGGCTCCCGCCCCGGCACCGGCGGCTCCCCAGGCATCCTCTACCTCGACCTCACCCGCGACACCCGCGTCTTCCCCGAGCTGATCCAGATCCGCGGCGTCCTCATCCCCAAGCACCACCGCTGGAATTTCCCCGCCCTCGCCGACTTCGGCTTCCGCCTCTAGAGACATTGAGGAGAGATGAGAGGGCCGCTCTCGTGGGGCTCCGCCCCACATGATGACCCCTTCTTTTCCGGCATTGTGCCGGAAAAGAAGGGGTCCAGGGGCCTCTGGCCCATGGCGGGGGTTCGGGGGCGGAGCCCCCGTGAAACCCTCTCAACTCTCCCCAATGACTCTACAGGCCGCAGGCGGTGCGGGCGCGATCGAGGGTGGCGCGGGCGATGGGGCGGGCGCGGGAGGCGCCGAGTTGGAGGGCGTCTTCGACCTGGGAGGGGTGGGTGAGGAGGTGATCGTAGCGATCCCAGGCGTTGGAGAAGTGGGCGGTGATGAGGTCGAGGAGCGCGAGCTTGGCGTGGCCGTAGCCGTAGTGGCCGGCGGCGTACTTCGCGCGCATGTCGAGCTGCTGATCGGGGGTTGCGAAGAGGCGGTAGAGGGCAAAGACGTTGCAGGCGTCGGGGTTCTTGGGGTCTTCGAGGGGGGTGGAGTCGGTTTCGATGGCGAGGAGTCGTTTCTTGAGATCCTTGCCGCGCAGGAAGATGGGGATGGTGTTGCCGTAGCTCTTGGACATCTTCTGGCCGTCGATGCCGGGGACGGGGACGGGGGTGCCGAGCTCGTAGGTGGGCAGCTTGAAGGTCTCGCCGTAGAGGGCGTTGAAGCCCTGGGCCATGTCGCGGGTCATCTCGAGGTGCTGGACTTGATCGGAGCCGACGGGGACGACATCGGAGTCGTAGATGAGGATGTCGGCGGCCATGAGGATGGGGTAGGTGAAGAGGCCGACGCTGGCGTTGATGCCCTTGTCCTTCTTCTCCTTGAAGGAGACGGCGCGCTCGAGCAGGCCCATGCCGGCGACGGTGGACAGCAGCCAGGTCAGCTCGGCGACCTCGGGGACGTCGGACTGTCGAAAGAGGGTCGCGCGCTCGGGATCGAGGCCGAGGGCGAGGTAGGTGGTGGCGGCCTCGAAGGTGTGCTGTCGGAGGGCGGCGGGGTCGTGAACGGTGGTCAGGGCGTGGTAGTTGGCCAGGAAGTAGAAGGCGTTGTCCTGGTTGATGATGTGCTGCCGGATGGCCCCGAAGTAGTTGCCGAGGTGCAGTTGTCCGGAGGGTTGGATGCCTGAGAGATAGCGCGGGGCTTGCTGGCCCATGTTGGCCTCCTGGGTGGCGCCCCTGGGGGGAGCGGGGGGGAGGGTTTTATACCGTTGGGAGGGGGTCGCGGCAAGGGTCAGGGGTCGGGGTCGCCCTCGTCCATGAGGAAGTGTTCGAGGTCGTCGAGGTCGATGTCGCGCTCGGAGATGGCGCGGCCCCGGATGGAGATGCCGGCGCGGTGGACGCTGTCGGGGTCGCCGCTGATCAGGGGGTGCCAGTCTTCGAGGGGGAGGTTCTTGTCGAGGCGGCGGTAGGCGCAGGTCTCGGGCAGCCACCAGAAGGTGCCGATGGGCTGGAGGCGGAGGGAGGCGCAGTCGGGGACGCGATCGAAGCGCCGTCGGTAGTCGCTGCAGCGGCAGGTCTTGATGTTGAGGAGCTTGCAGGCGACGCGGGTCTCGATGATGGTGCCGTCGTCGTCTTCGAGGCGGTGGAGGCAGCATCGGCCGCAGCGGTCGCAGAGCGACTCCCATTGCTCGGCGCTCATGTCGGCCATGGGGATGTGCTCCCAGAAGCGGTCGAGTGGGGGGTCTGCCATGGGTCCTCGGGGTGTGGCGGGTTGTGTGGCCCGTGGTCATCTGGTATCGATCCGCGCCATGGAAAGCAAGGAGGCCGTCGTGAGCGTGGACGATCTGGAGCGGGCCCTGAACATTGCGGATCTGGAGGCGCTGGCGGCCGAGGCGCTGCCGAGGCTGGCCTACGATTATTACCGGAGCGGGTCGCACGACGAGTTGACGCTGCGAGAGAACGCGGCGGCCTTCGGGCGGCTGAAGCTGCGCTACCGGGTGATGGTGGACGTCAGCCGGCGCGATCTGTCGACGAGGGCGCTGGGGGCGGCCATCGCGGCGCCGCTGATCGTGGCGCCGACGGCCTTTCACCGGATGGCCTGCCCGGAGGGGGAGCTGGCGACGGCGCGGGCGGCGGGCGCCGAGGGGTCGATCATGATCTTGAGCACGCTGTCGAACACGGCGGTCGAGGCGGTGGTCGAGGCGGCCACGGGGCCGGTCTGGTTCCAGCTCTACATCTACAGGGACAGGGCGGCGACGCGGGCGCTGGTCCAGAGGGCGGAGGCGGCGGGGGTCGAGGCGCTGGTGTTGACGGTGGACGCGCCGCTCCTGGGGACGCGGGAGCGGGACGTGCGAAACCGCTTCCACTTGCCGGAGGGGTTGAGGGTCGAGAACATGACGGCGGCGGGGATGGGGAGGCTGGAGGAGCGCGCGGGGGAGTCCGGGCTCGCGGCCTACGTGGCCGAGCTGCTCGATCCGGCGCTGACGTGGGCGGATCTGGAGTGGCTCGCGTCGATCTCGCGCTTGCCGGTAATCGTCAAGGGGATCGTGCGAGGGGACGACGCTGCGCGGGCGGTGGATCACGGGGCCGCGGGCGTGGTGGTGTCCAACCACGGGGGGAGGCAGCTCGACACCTCGGTGGCGACCATCGACGCGCTGCCGGAGGTGGTCGAGGCGCTCTCGGATCGGGTCGTGGGCGCGGGGCAGCGGCCGCTCATCTTGCTGGACGGGGGGGTACGGCGAGGGACGGACGTGCTCAAGGCGGTGGCGCTGGGGGCCAGCGCGGTGCTGGTGGGCAGGCCGGTGCTGTGGGGGCTGGCGGTGGCCGGCGAGCAGGGGGCGCGCCGGGCGCTCCAGATCTTGCGGGGGGAGCTGGATCTGGCCATGGCGCTGGCCGGCGCGCCGAGGGTCGAGGACATCACGGCGGACCTCGTGGTCCGATGAAGGCGAACCAGGCCAACGATTCATTTACTGAGTAATTTCAATAAGATGGGCGACAGGCGAGGCGCGCCTGGATCGCGGAGGGCGGCGGCGGGTCGCCGAAGGGGGGCGCAGATGGCGGGTCGATTTGAGGGCAGCGCGGTCTGGATTACGGGCGCGACGAGCGGGCTGGGGCGCGAGATGGCGCTGGAGTTCGCGAGGCAAGGGGCCAACGTGGCGGTCTCGGGCAGGCGCCAGGACAGGCTGGACGAGGTCGTGGCGGAGATCGAGCGGCTCGGGCGGCGGGGCCTGGGGGTGCCCTGCGACGTGAGCGACGAGGGGCAGATCGAGGCGGCGGTCGCGGCGGCGGTGGCGGGGCTGGGCAAGCTGGACGTGGCTGTGGCCAACGCGGGGGTGTCCATCGCGGGCAAGGTCGAGCGGCTCAGCGGCGATGACTGGCGTCGGCAGCTCGACACGAACGTCGTGGGCGCGGCGCTGACGGCGCGCTACGCGCTGCCGCACCTGAAGGCGACGCGAGGCCGCCTGGGGCTGGTTGGCAGCGTCGCGGGGGTGCTGGCGGCCCCTGGCTTCTCGGCCTATACGGCGTCGAAGTACGCGCTGCGGGCCATCGGCCAGACGCTCTCGATGGAGCTCTACGGGACGGGGGTGTCGTGCACGACGCTCCAGCCCGGCTTCGTGTCCACCGAGATCGCCCAGGTCAACAACGCGGGGGTCTACAACCCCGAGGCCATCGACAAGCGGCCCCAGAAGCTGATGTGGGAGGCCGACAAGGCCGCCCAGGTCATGATCCGCGCGCTGTACAGCCGCAAGCGGGAGTTCACCTTCACGGGCCACGGCCGGCTGGGCGCCTTCCTGGGCCAGCACACCCCCGGCCTGGTGCACCTGGCCATGACGCGCTTCGGGGGCGCGAAGCGGGCCGCGTCGGTCAACGACGAGGCGGGCTGAGCAGGCCACGTCGGGTCATTCATTGCAGGTTCAAGGACTCACTACGGACGAGGATCGCCCCACGCACGACGATCGCCCCACGCTCCTCGCACCGCCCCCTGCGGGGACGGGCTCGTCGGGTGGGGCTTGGATGCGCGGGGCGGGCTGCGCCCGGTGGGCGCAGGCCAGCGGGCGGCCCAGGTCGACTCCATGGGGAGCAAAAACTCCAATCCACAGGCCCACTTCGACGCGGTGATCCGGCCCGGCGGTTCTCTGGCGCCCGTGCGCTGGCCTGCGACCGACAGGGCGCAGCCAACCCCGCGCATCCAAGCCCCACCCGACGAGCCCGTCCCCCAGGAGGGGGGGCGGTGCGAGGAGCGTGGGGCGATCGTCGTGCGTGGGTCGATCGTCGTGCGTGGGGCGTCGGTCAACGACGAGGCGGGCTGAGCAGGCCCGCCCGCAGACGCGGGCTTGACGCGCCCTCGCCGACGCCTACCTTGGTGGGGTTGTCGGGGTGGGCGCGCTGCCCACGGATTTCTCCCCAGGAGCAGAAGCCAGCCATGCACCCACCCTGGTGATCCAGCACGACATCCAGGATCTGTAGCCGCCGACGCCATCGGCTGACGGCTCGATCCTGCATCCCCCCTCCTCCCCCCGCGCGACCAGAGCACGTCGATCGCGCAGGGTTCAGGTCAACGAGGGGGGAAAACTTCATGAGAGAGACATTGTTGGAGCGCTCTGCCCAGGGCGAGCGCCTTCTGGATGCCAGCGCGGCGCGGCGGATCATCGCGGCGCTGTTGGCGATCGAGTTCGTGGACGAGCTCGTGTCGGGCTTGCTCGGGGCGGCGTGGCCGTCGATCCGCGCGGAGCTGGGCTTGAGCTACGCCCAGATCGGGATCCTGCTCAGCGCGCCGGGCCTGATCGGCACGGCGCTGGAGCTGCCGCTGGGGATCTTGAGCGATCAGCGCAGGCGGCTGACGATCATCCTGGCCGGGGGGCTGGCCTTTACGGCGTCGGTGGCGCTCGTGGCGACCGCGGGGAGCTACGGGTGGCTCCTGGCGGCGCTGTGCCTCTTCTCCCCGGCCTCGGGGGCCTTCGTGAGCCTGTCCCAGGCCGCCTTGATGGACACCGATCCTGAGCGCCACGAGCGGCTGATGGTGTGGTGGACCGTCTCGGGCGGGATCGCGGTCGTGCTGGGCCCTGCGGCGCTGGCGGCCTCCTGGTCGCTGGGCTGGGGCTGGCGGGCGCCGCTGCTGGCCATGGGGGCGCTCTCGCTGGCGTTGACGCTCGCCGTAGCCCTCCTTGAGCCGCCTCAGCGCGTGGTGACTCGATCCAGCGGGCCCTCGCTCTTGAAGGGGCTCGGCGAGGCGGCGCGCTTGATGCTGGAGGCCAGGGTGCTGCGGTGGCTGGTCCTGCTGGCGCTGGCGGATCTCGTGCTGGAGCTTCTGGTCGACCTCCTCGCGCTGTATATGGTGGATATTGTTCACCTATCTCAATCGGGTGCGGCGAGCGCGGTGATGCTCTGGCGAGGGGCGGGGCTGGCCGGAGAGGTGGTCCTGGTGTGGCTCTTGACGCGGATCGAGGGGGTTCGGGTGGTGCGGGCGACGGCGGCTATCGCGGCGGTGTTGATCCCGTGCATGCTGGTCTTCGAGGCGGCCCCGGCCAAGCTCGTGATCGTCGGGCTGCTGGGCTTTGTCAGCGCGGGGTGGTACTCGGTGGCCATGGCCCGGCTCTACACGGAGTTGCCGGGTCGATCCGGCGCGGCGCTGACCATCTGCGCGATCTTCGGCGTCGCGGACGGGCTGGTCCCTGCGGCATTCGGGTGGTTGGCGCAGCGCGCGGGCCTGGAGATCGCGCTCGGCCTCGTGGCGCTCGCGCCGGTCGGGATCTTGATCTTGTTGAGGCGGCCAGGCCCCGAGCCTGAGGGGTGAACGCCCGCCGAACAGGGGGCGCGTCGAACAATGGCGAGGTCGGGGCTCGCCGGTGGGTTGAAACTCCAGGGGCGGCCCCCAAGTGGGTCGGCGACCTGAGCGGGAGGAGCGAGGCATGGATCAAGAAACGATGGATCGCGTCGAGGGCTGCCTGGGCAGCCGCCCTGTCGCCTGGCGCGCGGCGCAGGGCGGCTACACGCCGGCGGCCCGGTGGGTGGTGGAGCTGGCCGACGGCGAGCGGGCCTTCATCAAGGTGGCCACGAACAAGGACACGGCGATGTGGCTGCGCGACGAGTGCCGCGTCTACACGCGCCTCAGGGGCGACTTCATGGCCCAGATGCTCGGCTGGGACGACGACGGCGAGCACCCGCTGCTGGCGATCGAGGATCTCAGCGGCGCGCTGTGGACCGCCGAGTGGACCCCCGCGCGGGTCGACGCGGTGCTGGCCAGCCTGGAGGCGCTCCACGGGGTCGCGGTCCCCGAGGGCACGCCGCCGATGGAGAACTGGCAGCCCCTGTTGACGGCCTGGGGCAAGGTGGCGCTCAACCCCGCCCCCTTCCTCGCGCTGGGGATGGTCGATCGCGGCTGGCTCGACGCCGCGCTGCCGGCGCTGCTGGAGGCCGAGGCCCTGGTGGACTTCAGCGGGGGCGCGCTGGCGCACTTCGACGTGCGAAGCGACAACATCTGCTTCGTCGAGGGCCGGGCCGTGCTGGTGGACTGGAACTTCGCCTGCGTCGGCAATGGGGTGCTCGACACCGCGGCCTGGCTGCCGAGCCTTCACGAGGAGGGCGGCCCCTCGCCTGCCGAGATCCTGCCCAACCAGCCGGCGATCGCGGCGCTGCTGGCGGGCTTCTTCGCCTCGCGGGCGGGGCTGCCGATCATCCCGGCGGCGCCCCGCGTCCGGGAGGTGCAGCGCCGCCAGCTCTCGGCCGCCCTGCCCTGGGCCATCTCCGAGCTGGGCCTGCCGCCTATGGTTTGAATCGCGGCAACTTCAGGCCCTCGGGATCGATGGTCGCCCGGCTCGGCGCGCACCCCTGGCCCTTGATGAACTCCGTCCCTGACGGGCACGACAGGTCCACCTCCGGCCGACAGACCCCATGCTCAAGCCTCATCCCCCTCGGGCAGCCCTCGTCCACCTTCGGCGCGCACCCGCGGCCTCGCTCGAAGGTCATGCCGCCGGGGCAAGCCTCGGTGATCTCCGGCAGGCAGCGCCCCCTGTCGAAGCGCATCCCACCCGGACACTCCTTGACGATCTCCGCCATGCAGCCGCGCCCCTGCTCAAAGCGCGTCCCCTGGGGGCAGCCCGTGTCCACCTCGGGGCGACAGACCTCTTGATCCAGCCTCATCCCTGCCGGGCAGCGCTTGTCGACCGGGACGACGCAGCGGCCGCCCTCGAAGGTCGTCCCCGAGGGGCAGCTCCGGTCCACCTGCGGGACGCAATGCTCGCCCTGGAGGCGCATGTCTCCCGGGCAGCGAAGCTCCCGCACCACCTCGGTCACCAGACATCGGCGGCCATCCCAGCGGGTGCCCTCGGGGCAGATCGGATCGGTGGAGACGTCAGGGCGGCACTGGCCGCCCTCGAAGCGCATCCCGCGCGGGCAGTCGCGCACGATCTCCGGCACGCAGCCGCGGCCCTCCGCATAGCGCGAGCCCTGCGGGCAGGAGGTGTCGACCCGCGCCACGCAGCGATCACCCTGGAGGTGAAGCCCCCCAGGGCAGCTCCGATCCACCCGCGCCACGCAGCCTCGACCCTCCTCGAAGGTCATCCCGCCCTCGCAGGCGGTGTCGACCCTGGCCACGCACTGATCGCCGCGCCGGATCGTGCCCTCGGGGCAGCTTCGGTCCACGGGGTAGACGCACCCCCTGCCCTGCTCGTAGCTCATGTTCCGCGGGCAGGTCGTCGTGACGATGGCCTCGCAGCGGTGACCGCGCCGCTCGGTGCCGGCCGGGCAGTCCCGCACCACCTCGGGGACGCAGCCCCGGCCCGCCTCGTACTGGGTGCCGGCGGGGCAGCTCTGGACAAGCCGAGGGACGCACCTGTTGCCTTCAAGGACGGCGCCCTCAGGACAACGGCGGACGATCTCGGGCACGCAGCCGACGCAGTCTTCGAAGCGCATCCCCTCGGGGCACACGCGGCTCTCGACGGGGAGGCAGCGGTTGCCCTCAAGTCGCATCCCCTCAGGGCAATCGCGCACCACCTCCGGCACGCACCCTCGCCCTCGCTCGAAGGTCAGCCCCGCGGCGCAGGTCGTGTCCACCTCCGAGACGCAGCGGCGCCCTTCGGCGCGGGTCCCCTGGGGACAGCGCTGGGTGACCTGGGGCACGCAGCGGTCGTCTTCGAAGTCCATCCCCTGCGGGCAGCTTCGGACGATCTGGGGCAGGCAACCCCGGCCCGCCTCGTAGTTCGTGCCGCGCGGGCAGGTGGTGTCCAGATCGGGGACGCAGAGGCTCCCTTCGAGGTGGGCGCCGCGCGGGCAGCGGCTCGTGACCTCCGGAGCGCAGACTTCCCCGTCGAGCGCGGTCCCTGCGGGGCACCGCCACTCGACGATGGGGGAGCACCCGCGGCCCATCTCGAAGACGAGCCCGTCGGGGCAGGAGGTGTCGACCCGAGCCACGCATCGATCGCCCTGCGCGACCGTCCCGGCGGGGCAGAGGGGCGCCTCAAGCGCCGCCCCGCGCGTCCTCGTGTCCGAAGCAGGAGGTCTGGGCTCCTCGTCGGCCTTCTCGATGTTGTAGACCGTCGTCGTGGTCCGTCCGTCGACCATCCCGCCCGTCATCGCCGCGCAACCTGGCAATACGAGCGCCAGGGCCAGGGCGCCCTGGGCGCTCAGGATCTCTCTCACCTTCATCGTCGTCACCGAAGCACCTGGGGAGTCTGGCGCGTCGCCGCGCGGGGGGGATGGGCTGGCTTCTGTCGCCCTGAGCGACACCCGGCCTCAGACCGCCCGCGCGGGCTGAATATTCAACCCGACATAGGGCGTGGGCGTCGACGGGGGCAAGCGCGCCGATCGGCGGGCGCTCGTGGGCAAGAAGGTGCCTGGGGCGACGTGATACGGAACCACGTTTGAACCACTTTCATCTTGGGCATCCAAGATGGCCCAACATGTAATACGGAACCACGCTCAAGCCGCTTACATCCTGGGCCACCCGGAAGCCCAAAAGGTAAGTGGTTTGAGCGTGGTTCCGCATGAGATTTTTGAGAGAAGCAGACGGAGATAACCCAAGAGTGGGGATCTGAGAGGGTGGATCTGAGAGTGGTAAACCGAGAATATGGATCTGAGAATGTGGATCTGAGAATGTGGATCTGAGAAATTGGAGAACCTGCGAGGGGAGGATCAGCGGCGTGGGCCGCAGACGGACTTGACGGCGTTGGTGCTGAACTCGCTGAGGGACTGGCAGAAGGTGGAGAGGCCGCGGTTCTCGGGGCAGCCGCCGGAGCCGGGGGCGCCGGTGCCACAATGCAGGCCGCAGAAGAAGCCGAGGCCGGGGAACTGGACGCAGCTGGAGCCGGTCGGGCACGCGGCGCCCTGGCCGCACTCCTGGGTGCAGTAGCCCAGGTTGTCGTTCGGCCCGAGGTCGCCGGTCCAGCACAGGCCGCCGAGGCAGTCGACGTCGGCCTCGCACTTGCTGCCCATGTCGCGCGGGTAGGTCGGGAAGCAGGCGTCCTGCCAGACGGCGGCGGCCTGCGGGTCAAAGACCGGCACCTGTCGGCAGTCAAAGCCCTCCCTGTCGCAGTCCACGCAGTTCTTGACGCAATGGCGGCCCTCGGTCAGGCCGCCGAAGTGGCCGAAGTCCGCGCACACCTCCCCCATCGGGCAGCCCGTCGCGGAGCAGTCGCTCATCGTGCAGTAGCCGTCGCCGATGATCTGATCGAGGGTGATGGGGCAGAGCTCGGTGGAGGCGCAGAGGCAGCGCCCGCCAGCGCAGTCCTCGTTCAGCTCGCAGGCCGCCCCGGTCAGGGCGCCGGAGGCGCAGGCTCCGCCGATGCAGACGGCGTCGCGGCACTGGAGGGTCGTCAAGCTGCGGCCGTCCACATTGCAGGTCTGGAGGGTGGCCAGATCGAGGCAGGTCGCCTCTCCCGGCGTGCAGGAGAAGGGCGGCGGGCCGCACTGTCCCTGCTGGCATATCTCTCCTTCGGGGCAAGGGGTGGCGGCGAAGCCGGTGCCGTCCTGGTTGCATACCTCAAAGGCGGCCTGCCCCTGACAGCGGCGATCGCCGGCGCAGCACACGGGGCACGGGTCGGGCTCGGGTTCAGGGATCGGCTCGGGTTCAGGGATCGGCTCGGGTTCGGGCTGGGGATCGGGCTGGGGCGTGGGCTCGGGCTCGGGGACCGGCGCGGGGACGGCCGGGTCGGAGCTGCCGCCAGCGCAAGCCGTGAGCGAGAGGCCGATCAGGGCGACAGAGGCGATGCGGGTCAGGGCGGCGAGCGAGGTCATCGAGGCTCCTTGTAAGGGCA
This sequence comes from Pseudomonadota bacterium, assembly GCA_005804885.1. Classification (GTDB taxonomy): domain Bacteria; phylum Myxococcota_A; class Bradymonadia; order Bradymonadales; genus SYOX01. Next base: position 17,356 of record SYOX01000323.1, on the reverse strand, counting down.
CGGGCGAGGAGTCGCTGAGGGGCAGGCCTGGGCGGTGTGCGCAGGCCTCGTCCAGGGGGCTATTGTCGGCGGCGTCGCAGGTCAAGGCAAGATCGGCGACCGCAGGGCAGCCCGAGGTCGGCGTGGAGGCATTGGAGGGTGTGCGGGAGGGAGAGCGGCCGAGGGGATCGGGCTTCGGCGTGGGTGGCGGCCATCTGGCGGCAGGCGCTGCTGCGAGACGGCCAGGGGATCAGGCTTCGGCCTTGAGGAGGGCGTAGATGGCGGCCATCTGGCGGGAGGCGTTGTCCTTGGAGCCGTTCATGAGGGTGCGGAAGAAGCCGGAGAGGGAGCTGTCGGCCTTCCGGGTGAGCCAGTTGATGGCGAGCATCTTCTCGTCGTCGGAGCCGGATTGGGAGAGGGACTTGAAGAGGTTGACGTCGGCGTCATCGGAGTGCCGGGCGAGGTCTTCGATGGCGGCGGTGCGGACGTCGGGGGGGAAGCCATTGCCGGCGGCGGCCTTGCGGAGCAGGGGCAGGCCGGCGTCGCCCAGGACAAGGAGGGCGTCGATGGCGTCCTGGCGGACGTTCTGTTTTTCGAAGTTGAGCATGAGGGAGAGGACCTGGTCGCGCTTGCTGGAAGGCAGGGCGGTGATGAGGTCCATGTAGCCTTCCGGCGGCCGGTGGAGGATGGCGCCGAACTGGGTCAGGGCCTCCTTGGGGTCGACGTCGAGGATGATGAGGGCGGCCTTGAGCTTCATGGCGGGGTCGGGCTCCAGGGAGACAACGGCGCGCAGAGACTCGATGGCCTGCTTGTCGTTGATGCGGGCGATCCCGTCGAGGGCGAGGTCCTTGATCTTCGGGTCGCGGTCCCGGATGAGGAAGGAGAGCTTCTGGGCCGAGGAGGCGGACTTGATGTGGCCGAAGGCCTCGACGATGAGGTACTTGAGCTCCTTGTCCTCGTTGGCGCCGCGGAAGGCCTTGTCGAGCAGGGCGACGCTGGAGTCGAAGCCGAGGGAGCCGAGGCCGCGCGCGGAGAGCAGGCGCACCTCTCGGTGTCCGTCAAAGAGGGTGCGCTCGAGGACCTTGGCGGCCTCGGGGGATCGGGTGGCGCCGAGGCCGGCGACGGCCAGGCGTCGGTCGATGATCTGGGTGGCCTGCTCCTGGGCGATGAGGGCGTCGATGACGGTCTTGTCCTGGCTGGCGCCGTAGAGGCCGTAGAGGACCTCGGACAGCGGCATGTCGTCGGGGTTGGCCTGATCGAGGGCCTTCTTGGCGACGTCCAGGGGGATCTTCTGGCCGGTGGCCAGCAGGCGCTCGCCGACGGCCTGGACCTCGGCGGTGGTGGTGAACTTCTTGACGAGGAACTCGACGGCGGAGCCGTCGCCGGCCTCGGAGAGGTAGTCCAGGGCGATGCTGGCCACGCGGGGGTCGGCGTCGCTCAGGGCGCCCCGGATGATGGGGTCGACCTCGGCGCCGCCGATGGCCATGGCCAGCTTGAGGCCGGCCAGCCGGGCGCCGGCATTGCGCTTGTCGGCCAGCAGCTTGCGGGAGAATTCGGCGGCCTCCTTGCGGGGGTAGGAGAGCAGCGGCTTGAGGTAGAGCTCGCGGTCGGCGTCGGACTTGGCGCTCGCGACCCCGGCCATGAGCTTGTAGACCTCGCCGCGGCCGAAGCGGGCGGCGTAGCCCAGGCCGGCCTGCCGCAAGAGGGCGTCGGCCTTCTTGTTCGAGAGCCAGCCCTTGATGATCTGGGCCTGGACGCCCTCGGGCAGGCGGACGAGCAGCTCGGCGGCGACGAAGTCGGCGCCGCTGCCGGCCTTGGTGATCTCGAGATCGAGCGCGGCCAGCGCCTTCTTGTCCTTGCTCGCGGCCAGCGCGACGATGGCCGCGCGTCGGACGTCGGTGTTGACGCTCTCGAGGTAGGGCAGCAGCTCCTTGTCCAGCCCCTTGTCGCCGAGCTGGCCGGCGGCCAGGATGGCGAAGGCCTTGACGATCGGATCGTCGACCTTGAGGCCCTGCTCGACTCTGGGCTGCAGCTCCTCCTTGAGCTCCTTGGAGATCTTAGCCTCGGCCGGGAGGCCCGAGAGCGCGCACACCACCGACACCGCCGCCATCGCGGCGCCCATCTTCAGCCATTCAATCATGATGAATCTTCAATCCTTGCGGCGAGGCCGCTTTGACTCAGCCTTTGAGGTACTCATCCAGGCGCCCGTTGATCTTCTCCTCGACCTTGCCCTTGAAGGGCCGCACGAGCATGGAGAGGTCCACGTTGATGGAGACCTGGGTCGCGTCGAAGCTGAAGACCCCGGTGAAGCCCTTGCCCTTGACCTTGGCCTCGGTCTGGGTGCTGTTCCACTGGATGTCGCTGACGAGGCTGGGGAACTCGCTCTGGACGGAGGTGATGACCTTCTGGGTGATGGTCTTGACCTGCTCCAGGCCCAGGTTGTGGCTGCGGCGGATGCTGATGTCGGCCATGTTCTCTCGCTAGGGCAGTGAAATTGAAGGGTTGGCCCTGCCATTGAAGCAAACGCAGGGCGGCTTTGAACGACCCGCAGAGCTACCAGGGGCTTGAGTCAGTGTCAATCGGGTCGACGCCTCAGCGAGGGCGCCGTGCTCCTGAGCGAGGAGGTCTCTGGCCAGGCTTCGGGGGATGAGCCCACGGCATAAGAGGTCCGTGGGGCGCCACTTTATGCCGACGCACGCGCCCTGGTCGATCAGCCGAGGCTCAGGCCGCCGTCGACGGTGAAGACCTGCCCGGTGACGTAGGCCGCCGCGTCGCTGGCCAGGAAGTGGACGACGCTGGCGACCTCCTCCGGGGTGCCGAAGCGGCGCAGGACGACGCGGGCCTTGATCTCGTCGCCGGCGGCGTCGCGGACGCGGGCGCTCATGTCGGTGTCGATCACGCCGGGCGCCACGGCGTTGACGCGCACGCCCTTGCGGCCGAGCTCGACCGCCACGGCGCGGGTCAGGGCCTCGACGGCCCCCTTGGAGGCGGCGTAGTTGGCCTGCCCCCGGTTGGGGCGCTGGGCCGCGATGGAGCTCAGGTTGACGATCGAGCCGCCGCGCTGGAACATCATCTGGCGGCTGACGGCCTGGATGCCGGCGACGACCCCGCCGAGGTTGACCTCCATGACGCGCGCCCATTCGGCCGGGCTCATCGTCATCATCAGGTTGTCGCGCACGACCCCGGCGTTGTTGACCAGCACGTCGATCCGTTTGTGCGCCTTGATCGCGGCGTCGACCATCGCCTGGACCGCCTCGGCCGAGGCCACGTCGGCCTGCGCCGCCTCGGCCGATCCGCCCGCCGCGACGATCGCCGCGACGCAGTCCAGGGCCTCGGGCTCGGACTGGCCGTAGTTGACCACGACGTGGGCGCCCGCCGCCGCGAGGCGCACGCTGACCGCCCTGCCGATCCCCCGAGCGCCCCCGGTGACGATCGCCACCTTGCCGTCCATCCTGAGATCCTGCATCGCCCCTCCCTCGCGCCGGCCTGCGCGACACCTTTCAAAAACAGAAACCATTACGAACAGTTACACGCCAGAAATCGAGCCTGTGGCGGCCGCCTCTCAGCGGACTCTGGAGACGATCAGGGCCGCCGCCTGCCCGCCCAGGCCCGCGCTGGACACCAGCGCGTGCTCGAAGGTCGCGGCCCTGTCCGAGCCCGCGACGAAGTCCGGCCCCTCGCACTCTGGGGCGACCTCCTGGAGCGAGGCGATGGGCGGGACGCGCTGGACGTCGACGGCCCGTGCCGCCACGGCGGCGGACATGGCCCCGCAGGCCGACATGGTGTGCCCCAGGCCGGCCTTGTCGGCGGTCAGCGGGATCTGCCCGAGGCGCGCGCCAAAGAGCGCCCTGTAGGCCCCGATCTCCACTGGATCGTAGCCCTGGGTCGCGGTGCCGTGGGCGAAGATCGCCCCCACGTCGCCGGGCTCGATCTTCGCCTGCCTCATTGCCTCGCTGGCGGCCCTGCGCTGCTTGGTCCCGTCCGGGTTGGCGTCGGCCACTGCGAAGGCGTCGGAGGTGATCCCGCCGCCCGAGATCCGCGCGATCCCGCGCTTGCCGCGCGCCGTGGCGTGCTCGGCGGCCTCGAGGATCAGGAAGCAGCCGCCCTCCCCCGGCACCAGGCCCGAGCGCGCGCGGTCGAAGGGTCGGTGTGCCAGCGCCGGATCGCCGGGGCCGCTGGCCAGCAGCCCGAGTCGGCCGTGGCCGATGATGAACTCGTCCATGGTGGCCGCGTCGTAGCCGCCGGCGAAGGACAGATCCGCCCTGCCCTCCGCGATCGCGTCGGCGGCCGAGGCGATGGCCTGGATCGAGGAGACGCCTGAGTTGGCGTAGTTGTTGTTGATGCCCTGGGCGTTGTACTCGAGGCTCACGAAGCCCAGGACGTTGTTGCTCAGGCCCCGCAGCAGCCAGAGCGGGTGTATCAGCGGCATCCCCTCGGCGCCGAAGCGGGCCATGTCGATCTGGCCGTCCTGCCCCCTGCTCTTGTCCAGGGCGAACTGAAGCTCGTCCCTGTCGGCGAAGGCCTGGCCCGCGCCGACGAAGACGCCCAGGCGCTCGGGATCGACGGCGCCGACCTCCAGCCCGGCGTCCTCGAAGGCCAGCGCCGCGGCGGCCACGCCGAACTGGACCGGCCGCGTCATCAGCTTGAGCGACTTGCGGTTGGGGATCATCCTGGCGGAGCGGAAGCCCTTGACGGGCGCCCCCGCCACGCACCCCACCGCCAGGGCCGCCTCACCGCCCAGCGGCGCGCAGCCCGTGCGGCCGGCCGCCAGCGCCCCCCAGACCTCATCCATCCCGATCCCCAGGCTGGAGATCATCCCCACGCCGGTCACCCAGACCTCGCGCCTGACCATCGATCGCCCCCCCTCACCCATCCAGTCCCCACGACCGACGATCCTCGGCCTCGTCCAACACCAGGACCGGGAAGCGCCGCGACACCCGCTTGAGGTGCGACCTGAGCGCGGACCCTGGCCCCATCGACACCGCGCGCGTCGCGCCGGCCGAGATCGCCGCGCGCAGCGACGCCTCCCAGCGCACCGGCTCGACCACCTGCCGCACAAGCAGGCGCCGGACGGCGTCGCCGTCGAGCCCCGCCGGCGCGACCTCCCCGGTCACGTTGGGGATCACCGGCAGCCTGCTGGGCTCGACGCTCACCAACGCCAGCGCCGCCTCAAGGGCCTCGGCCGCAGGCTTGAGGAGCCCGCAGTGGAAGGGCGCGCTGACCTTGAGCGGGATGGTCGTCCCACGGCCCGAGGCCCTGATCCTGCCCTCGACAAGGGCGACGGCCTCGGCATGCCCCGACACGACGGTGTTGCCCGGGCAGTTGATGACCGACACGGCGACCACCTGCCCTGTCTCGGCGGCGACCTCGGCGCAGAGGGCCTCGACCTCCTCAAGATCGGCGCTGATCACGGCCGCCATGGCGCCCTGGCCCACCGGGACGGCCTCCTGCATCGCCTGGCCGCGCAGGCGCACCAGGCGCAGCGCGTCCTCGAAGGCGAGGCTGCCTGCGGCGACCCAGGCCGAGAACTCGCCGAGGCTGTGGCCGAGCAGGACACAGGGGGTCCGGCCCGATCGAAGGGCCAGACTATAATGGATCAGCGAGAGGGTCAGGATGGCCGGCTGGGTGTTCTCGGTCAGCGTGAGGGTCTCGTCGGGGCCTTCGAGCATGATGCGGGAGAGCGGGACGCCGAGGACCGCGTCGGCGCGATCGAGCAGGTCGCGGAGGCCGGGCTGCTCGACGAGCAGGTCGGCGCCCATGCCCGCGTACTGGGAGCCCTGGCCGACAAAGAGGAAGGCGTCAGCGCCGGGGTTGGTCATCGCCCCTCCCAACGCCGCATGACCAGCGCGGCGTTCTGCCCGCCGAAGCCGAAGTTGTTGTTCATCACGATCCGCGGCGAGGCCGCGCGGCCGCAGGCGGCGTCGACGACGTCGAGATCGCAGGCAGGGTCCTGGTTTTCGATGTTGATGGTCGGCGGCAGGAAGCCGCGCTCAAGGGCGGCGACGCAGGCCACGGCCTCGATGGCGCCGGCCGCCGCGATGAGGTGTCCGGTCATGGACTTGGTGGAGCTGACGGGAGGGGGCTCGGCGCCGGCCAGGGCCCAGAGGGTCTTGACGGCGCCGGTCTCGGTGCTGTCGTTGAGCGGGGTGCCGGTGCCGTGGGTGTTGATGTAGTCGATCTGCCCGGCCTCGACGGCGGCGTCGCGCAGCGCGCGCTGCATGGCGAGCACCGCCCCGCGGCCCTCGGGGTGGGGGGCGGTGGCGGCGTGGGCGTCCATGCTGGTCCCGTAGCCGATGATCTCGGCCAGGATCGTTGCGCCGCGCGCCTGAGCGGCCTCCAGGGGTTCGAGCAGCAGCATCGCGGCGCCCTCGCCGATCAAGAAGCCGTCGCGATCGCGGTCGAAGGGTCGAGAGGCGCTCTGGGGGGCCTCGTTCAAGGTCGTCAGGGCGCCCAGGCGCATGAAGGAGATCATGCCGAAGGGGTGGATCATCGAGTCCATGCCCCCGGCGATGGCGCGATCGGCGCGGCCGGCCTGGACGTCGCGGTAGGCGCGGCCGATGGCCTGGGTCGAGGCGGCGCAGGCCGAGAAGTTGGTCGTGCTGGGCCCTCGGAGCCCAAGCGCGGCGCAGGCCAGGCGGTTGACCTCGGAGGTCAGGTGGCGCCAGGGCGAGGGCGAGGGCGTGGAGGCCATCGTCCGACCGTAGGCCAGGGCGTCGAAGTTGCCCCTGGGATCGAGGAAGGGGGCGAGGTCGATCTCAAGCTCCAGGACGCTGGCCGAGCTCAGGCCGGTGCCGAGGTGCAGCGCGCACTTCCCGGCGAGGTCGACGCCTGCGGCCTCGACCAGATCGAAGATGGCAGCGAGCCCGAGGGCCGTCTTGCGATCTTCGGCGAGGTGACCTCGCTCAAAGAGCGCGGAGGGGGTGACGCTGAGCCCGGCCAGGGCCTCGAAGGGCTCGCGCTCGTCGAAGCCCTTGACCTCGGCGGCGACGCGGGTCGGGAAGGCGCTGGCGTCAAAGAGGGTCACGGGGCCGCCGCCGCTGGAGCCTGCCAGCAGGGCCTCGCAGAAGCCGTCGTAGCCGCGGGCCGTCGGGCCGATGGCGCTCGCGGCCGTGATCACCACTCGCCTCATCGCCCTTCTCCTGGCTCGATCCGGGCCGCGGCCCACTCGCCGGACGGGCCCCATGAGAGCGCCACGACGGGCTCGCCCGGTCTGGCCGCCAGCATCACGGCCAGATCGACGAGCCCCGAGGCCGCGGCGCAGGAGCCGACATGGTCGGAGGGGCGCACGAGGCGGGCGGCGCCGAGCCTTTCGAACGCGGCCGCCTCGATGGCCCGCCATCGGGCGTTGTGTCCCGCGGCGCTGTTGACGAGGGCGTCGCCGAGGGCCAGCAGCGGGCCGAGGGCGGCCTCCAGGCCCTCCGGGTCAAAGCCGGGCATCGTCGGGATCGGCGTGGCGCAGGCGGTCTGCCCGGCGAAGACGCCGAGGATCGTCGCGCCGCGCCGCTGGGCCAGGGCTCTGGATTCCAGGACGAGGAAGGCCCCGGCCTCCCCCGAGATGAGGCCACCGACGCTGTAGGCGTGGGGATCGGCGCTGTCGGCGCTTGGATCGACGCTGTCGGCGTAAGGATCGACGCCGTCGGCGCTGGCCCGCGAGGCGCCGTCGGCGCGGAGCGGCGCGAGGAGGCCGGCGCGGAAGTGGGTGCTGATCCCGCCGAGGTCGACGTCGCTGTCGGCGGCGCCGACGAGGACCATGTCGCACTCGCCGCGCTCGATGGCCTCGGCGGCGACGCCGAGGGCCTGGATCCCGGAGGTGCCCCAGGGGCTGAAGGCCTCGGCGATGCCCATCAGGCCGAGGTTGATCGAGACGTGGGCCAGGGCCATGTTGGGCAGCGTCTTGAGGGAGGAGAGCGGGGGGATGAGATCGATGCTCTCGGCCCCGAGCTTGCGGAGGTCGACCCGTCCGCCGCTGGCGCAGTCGGCCAGCACCGGCCCGAGCTCGACGATGTCGCCCGGCTCCAGGCCGACGCCCATGACGAGGCCGACCTCCTCGGGGGAGACGGGCCAGGAGGCCGGGGCCATGGGGTCGATCCCGGCGTCGGTCAGGGCGAGCCCGGCGGCCTGCAAGGCGAGGCAGGCGTCGCGCGACATGAGCTTGAGGTCCTTGCGGCGCAGCATGAAGGGCTGGGGGCGAAGATCGGTGACCTGGAAGGCCGCCTGGACCGGCATGGCGCTGGCGTCGAAGGAGGCCAGCGGCGTCGGCACGCCGGGGGGCCGGTCGAGGCAACCCTCATGGGCGCGGCGCCCGCTGCCGACCGCGGTCACGAGGCCGACGCCGGTGATCACGGCGTCCCTGGGGCCTGGCGAGCTCACGCCGCCCCCTTGCCGGTGTAGCGGCCGAAGATCAGCGAGCCGTTGCTGCCGCCGAAGCCGAAGCTGTTGGTCATCGCGTAGTCCACGTGGGCGGCGCGGGCGACGTTGGGGACGTAATCGAGGTCGCAGAGGGGATCGGGGTTGTCGTAGTTCATCGTCGGAGGGATGACGCCCTCCCGGATGGTCATCAGGCAGATGATCGACTCGACGACGCCGCAGGAGGCCACGAGGTGGCCCATGACGGACTTCGTCGAGCTGACGGGGCAGCGCGCGGCGTGCTCGCCGAGGGCGAGCTTGATGCCAGCCGTCTCGCTGGCGTCGTTCATCTGGGTGCTGGTGCCGTGGGCGTTGACGTAGCCGATGTGCGACGGGGTCAGGCCGGCGTCCTGGATGGCCCAGCGCATCGACTGGAAGGCGCCGCGGCCGTCAGGCGGGGAGTCGGTGATGCGATAGGCGTTCGAGGAGCAGCCGTAGCCGACCAGCTCGCCGAGGATCGGGGCGCCCCGCTCCAGCGCATGATCCAGCGCTTCGAGCACCATGAAGCCGGCGCCCTCGCCGAGCACGAAGCCGTCCCGATCGCGATCAAAGGGGCGCGAGGCGCGCTCAGGCTCGTCGTTGCGGGCGCTCAGCGCGCCGAGCAGCGCGAAGCCGGTGACCATGAAGGCCTCGACCAGCGCGTCGGTCCCGCCGGCCAGCATCACGTCGGCCTGCCCCCGCCGTATCGCCAGCGCCGCCTCGCCGAGCGCCTGGGCCGAGCTGGTGCAGGCCGTCGAGCAGGTGAAGTTCGGCCCCTGGGCGCCGACCGTGATCGCCAGCAGCGTCGAGGTCAGGTGGGGCGTCGTCGAGACGAAGTCCAGGGGATCGACCTGCCGAAGCCGATCCAGGGCCGTGCCGCCGGCCGCGAGGTGATCCCGGTAGCCGTAATAAGTCCTGGCGACCTCCTCCAGCAGCGGGCGGCCCGACTCCGTGCCGACGCTGACGCCAAAGCGCTCAGGGTCCGGCATGTTCCTCCTGGTGCCGTGACCCTCGGGGTCGAGACCCTCGGGGCCGAAGCCGGCGTGGGCGAGCGCCTCCTCGGCCGAGCGGACGGCCATTAATACCTTGCGATCTGCGTACTTGCGCAGCTTGGGCAGGCGGAAGTGGGCCTCGATCTCCCGTGCGGGGACCTCGGCGGCGATCTGCACGGGGAAGCCCGTCGAATCGAAGGCCTGGATGCGACCGATGGCGCTGCGGCCGGAGAGGAGGCCGCTCCACATCGAGGGGACGTCCATCCCGAGGGGCGTGACCGCGCCCACGCCCGTGACGACGACCCGCCTTGGCTCACCCATTGCCGGCCTCCGGGAGCGTCTTCCGGCTGGCGGACAGGAAGTCCCCGTAGCCGGGCCAGATCTGGCGCAGGAAGTCGCGCTCAATGACCTCGATGTCGCCGCCGGCCGCGTCCGGCGGGATGCCCTTGGGATCAAAGACGAAGGTCAACTCCGCCGTGGTGGTCTTGAGCCCGTCGACGACGGCCTGCACGCGCATCTGCGCCGACTCGTCGCGCAGCGCGATGAAGGTCGACTGCATCTGGATGACGCTCCCTGGCTTGACGAAGCGCCTGAACTTGGCCTTGTCGACCATGCTCAGGATGGGGAAGGGCCAGAAGCCGCGCTGCTCGTAGACCGTCAGCTCGATGAGCTTTCCGCTGAGCTGGGCCAGCGCCTCGGTCACGATGACGCCCGGGACGACCGGGAAGCGGGGGAAGTGATCGGCGAAGTAGTCCTCGGCCAGCCCCACCGCCTTGACCCCCAGGATCCGCTCCCCGATGCTCACCTCGTCGATACGATCCAGAAAGAGCCAGCGCATCGAGCCTCCTTGCGCTCAGGGGTTTTCACACCGCGGCGAACACGCACCGCGCGACAGTGTACCCCACGACACGGACCTCCACCAGACCGAAGGCGAGGTCGCGCTCAAGGATCTGCGTTGGGCCCGTCGACGAAGGGGTTGGAGAAGCGCGGATCGTTGATGAACTCCTCGTCCGTCAGGGCTTTGAGGAACTCGACCAGATCGGCCTTGTTCTGCTCGCTGAGCAAGAAGCCGGACACGAAGATGCTCTTGTTCGGGTTCTCTCGCCCGTCGCCGGCCCGATCGCCCTCCTCGATGAGCCTGCCGCCCGCCGCGTAGTGCTCGACGACCTCCTCCAGCGTGGCGAGGCTGCCGTCGTGCATGTAGGGCGCCGTCAGCGCGATGTTGCGCAGCGTCGGCGCCTTGAAGCGCCCCATGTCCGCCTGCTCGCCCGTCAGTTCGAAGATCCCGCGGTTGGGCACCGGGTAGGCCCCCTGCCCGTCCAGGTTGTAGAGGCCGTTGTTGTGGAAGGTGATCTCCTCGAAGAACTTGCCCTCGTGCGTGACCGAGTCCGAGAAGTTGAAGCCCCCGTGGCAGTGGAAGCACTCGACCGTCTCGGACAGGAAGATCCGCATCCCGCGCTGGGCCGACACCGACATCGCCGTCGTGTCCCCGTCCTGAATGAAGCGATCATAGGGCGACCGCCCCGAGATCAAGGTCCGCTCCCAGGCCGAGATCGCCTTGATGATGTTCGACAGGTTGACCGGCGCCTCCTCGCCCGCGAAGGCCTCGGCGAAGCGCTCGACGTAATCCGGGTCCGCCGCGATCCGCGCCACCAGCTCGTCCTCCTTCCCGGCCAGCCCCAGCTCCACCGGATCCTCGCCGAACATCGGCCCCAGCGCCTGCTTCTCCAGGGTCCGCTGCAGGTGGTTCGCCCAGCCGTAGGTCGCGCTGTAGGCCGCGTTCGTCAGCGTCATCGAGCCGCGCGGCGTCTCCTCCCCTGTCGACCCCTCCGAGCGCCCCTCGCCGTCCGTAAAGGCCAGCTCCTGCTTGTGGCACGACGCGCAGGCCTGCGTCTCGTTGCCCGACAGCCGCTTGTCGTAGAAGAGGCGTCGGCCAAGCTCGATCTTGGCCTCGTTCATCGGGTTGTCCTCCGGCACCTTCGGCTGCGGGAAGCCCGGCGGCAAGCCAAAGTCGTAGGGCTCGACCGCAGGCGCGGGCTCCTCGCCCTCCTGCCCGCCCTCCTCGCCGCACGCGGCCAGCGCCACCAGCGGCAAGAGCGCGCCGCCCCCCAAGAGCGCCAACAACTTGTTGATCTTCATTGGAAAACCCACGAGGCACGCGCGGGCAGCGACCCTGCCCGGAGATCCGCTTTGACGAGGCGCGCTCCAGATCCGCGCGCCCCACCGAGCCATCTGGCCCATGATCTCCCTAGCACACACAAAGCGTCGGCGCCATCATGCGCCGCCAGGGCGGCCTGGGAGGGCGACGAGGCAAGGGCGCGCCAGTGAGGGACCTCGACGCAAGGACAGGCCGCGCGGCGCTCAGGCTTGGACGATGAAGGGGGAGAGGAAGGAGATCGAGGGCGCGACGAGGCGGGGATCAGGCGTCGGGATCGCCGATGATGTTGCCGTCGTTGGGGTCCACGGGGGCGCCGACTTCTCCTTCGAGGAAGGCGTCGTCGAAGTCGATGTTGAGGTAGCTGCCGTCGAGGCTGACGGAGAACTCGACCGCGCGCCGCAGCTGGATGAGGACCTGGGTGTCGCGGCCGACGGTGCGCGCCCTGATCGAAGAGACAGAGCGCGGGATCCAGCGCGAGTCCAGCGCCCTGCGGAAGTTGCTCAAGGGGATCCGGGTGTCCTTCAAGACGATGATCAGCTGACCATCGCGGTTCCCGCGCACGACCTCGAAGGCCGGCGTGTCGAAGACCTGAAGGAAGACGCGCGACTTGTCCTGCATGCGCTGGTAGCCCACCCAGGTCAGGCGGCTGGACCTGGATCTGAGGCCCTCGCGCTGGTGCGGTCGGATGTGGGGCAGCGTGTCACGCAGGCCGGGGATGACGCCGCGGTAGAGGCGCTGGGCCGGCAAGGCCAGGCCCCTGAAGATCCCGCTCGGGTCCGAGAGGTCGCTGTAGTTGTAGACCCCCGCGATGATGTCCCGGCTGAAGGCCCCCTCGCCCGCGCCCTGACCGGCGCCCTGGCCTGAGCCCTGCGGCGAGGCGCTCACGGCGCTCTGGCTTGAGGCGTCCGGCAGCACCGAGGGGCCGCCGCCCCCGCCGGGGCCGACGCTGATCGACTGGGCGCTGGCCTGCGAAGCGCACACGAGCGCGCCCAGAGCCAGGGCGAACTGAAGCAGACGACGAGTCCTCATGGGGCGACCTCTTGCTGTGCTGAGACAAACAGGGTGCTATACACTGAGTATGTCACGCCGACTCCACCTTAACACGCCCTCGACCCTCGGCAAGATTTTAGACAATCTACTTTAATTATCCCCAACTGTGCCCGTCACTACGGCATCGAAGGCAAAAACTTGAAGGCGTTTCGAGAACGTTGATTGGTTTGAGGGACCGAGGTCGTCGAGGCCGACAGCGAAGACGCCGTCGGCCAGATAGACGCCAAGGAGGAGAGCGCAGGCGGGCCTTTGGCCCGTCGAGCATCGACGACGACGGCATCGGCTCTGTCGGACCGACGAACGACGGGAGTCAAACCAATCACCGTTCTGGGTGCCCCGAGGGTTCAAAAACTGGTAAGCCGGGGTTCGGTGGTGGTCTATAACCGGAGCGCGAGGGGCGCGCAGAGGGAGAGTGGGTTGTCGGCTTTGCGATCCGCAGCGTTGGGCTTCATCGGGGCGGTCATCGCGGCGGCGCTCGTCGCGTCGCCGGGCTCGGTCCGTGCGCAAGGGGAAGCGACGGGGATCCTGGTGGCCGGGGAGCGGATCGAGATCGAGGCCGACAGGCTGGCGCTCTCGGAGGGGGGTTGGGAGGCCATCGGCGGCGTGAGGTTGCGCCCTGCTTCGGGGGGGTGGGTGATCGAGGCGTCGCGCGCGGCGCTGGCCGGGGGGGAGCTGGCGCTGGAGGGGGCGCGCCTGTCGCGGGGCGCCGTCGAGCTGGAGGCGGTCGAGCTGCGGATCGATCTGGCGTCGGGGACGATCTCGGGCGTGGGCTTGTGGTTGAGGGCGCCGGGGGGGCGGGGGCGGCCGCTGGTGCTGCGGGGGGCGAGCTTCGCGGCGCGAGAGGGCGCGCTGGTGGTCAAGGGTGGATCGCTGGCGCCCTTCTCCCCCGGCGGCCTGGTGCTGGAGGGTGAGGACCTGCGGATACGCGGGGGGGCGAGCCTGCTGACCGGCGCGGGGGGGCTTGGCGGCGAGGAGGGTTTGATCGAGGGGAGCGGCGTGGTGGCGCACGTCGGCGGGGTGCCGGTGGCGGGCTGGTCGGGGAGGACCTGGCCGCTGAACGACCGGCGATCGGGGTTGCTGGTCCCGGAGATCGGGCTGCTGGGTGGGGAGGGGATCTTCGGGAAGGTGGGGGTTTTTGCGCCGCTCGGATCGGCAGCGGACGCGACCGCCTGGGGCTTCGGGGCCAGCGAAGGCTTGCTGGGGGGGGAGCTTTCGTTGCGGGTGGCGCAGGTCGACGGCCTGGATCGGGGGCATGTGGCGAGCTTGTCGGTGGAGGGGATGGGGGGAGCGGGGTTGGCGGGATCTGCGTTGGTGGAGGGGTCGGGGGCGATCGACGCGGTCGCCCTGCCGCTTGCGCGCTACGATCTGGCGCTGGCGACTCGGCGCGAGGGGCTGGCCAGGGGGCGAGGCCCGCTGGGGATGAGGCTGGGAGAGACGTCGCGCTCGGGGTTGGTGTTGGGGCCGAGGGGGTCGGGGTCGGCGCTGGACGCGGAGGTGTCGCTGTGGCAGCCGCTGGGGGCGCCTGGGGCGCTCTTTGAGCAGGAGGGCGCGGGATCGACGTGGGTCACCCGGGCGAGCTACGGGCTGCGTGGGGCGATCGGCGCGGCTCTGGCGGACATGGACCTGACGATGGAGCGGCACGCGCCTGCGGAGGGTGCCGACGTGATCGGGGGTGGCGCGGGGGTCTTCCACCGGGTGGGGCTGGGGGTTGGGGCGGCGGTGCCGTGGAGCATCGGGCCTTACCTGAGGTTGAGGCTGGGTGGGCAGCTTGGTCATGAGGCGGAGATCTTCGAGGTGCCCTCCGAGGAGCCGACGGCGTCGGTGTTCACGGACGCGGCGATCCGGCAGCGGATGGTGGGTGTGTTCGGGTTGACGGCGGATGCGGCGCTGCGCTCGGAGGGGGGGGTTCACCGGGTGAGGCCCTCGGTGGGGATATTTGTCGCGCCGGTGGATCGAGTCTTCGGGGATGCGGATGCGATCAACCCTGGGAGGGCCTTCGAGGTGCGGCGGGGGGGGGTGTCGGCGCAAGCCGTCGTGGGGCAGCGGGTTGGGGCCTTGTCGCTGGACGCGGGGGGGGTGTGGGCCAGCGGCGTGGAGGAGGGAGGCCGGGACGCGATCCGGTTGGGGATCGGGGTGAGCTCTGGCGCGTCGTCGTCGGTGGGGGTGAGCGGCGCTCTGGAGGTCTCGCCGGTGGTGGGTGGATTCTTGAGGGAGGCCAGGGGGTCGGTGTGGGGGCGAGGTGGGCGGTCGAGGGCGCGGATCGGGCTGGCGAGGTCGTCGGGGGGGTTGAGGATGGGGGGTGCGGCGTGGCGGGCGTCGACACAGGCGCCGGTCTGGGTGGATGGCGTCGGGGGGAAGGGCTTGACGGGGGTTGATCTGGGGATGGAGGTGCCGGTGTGGCCGATGGAGGGTCTCTTCTTCGGGATCGACGGGTTGATCCCGGCGGAGGCGGTGGGTGTATCGGCGGAGGGCTCGGAGATCTCGGCGGCGGTGCGGCTTGGGGAGTCTGGGGGGGGGTTGAGGTTGGAGTTGAGGGTGTCGAGGCGCGCAGCGCCCTTGGAGACGGACGCGATGTTGAGCGGTATCTACGAGGGTTTTTGAGGGCGCTCGTGGGTCGGGCAGGACATTGA
Organism: Pseudomonadota bacterium; assembly: GCA_005804885.1. Classification (GTDB taxonomy): domain Bacteria; phylum Myxococcota_A; class Bradymonadia; order Bradymonadales; genus SYOX01. The sequence goes on along the minus strand of SYOX01000323.1, from coordinate 2,162 downwards.
GTACTTGCAAGCGCCCGAGATAGGTGCTAAACGGTGGCGCCCCGATGGAGGGTGCCCCACACCAGGGGCATCGTGACACCGGGGATCAAGCCCTCTTCGAGGGGATCTGGCGAGGCTTCGGCTTCGGTCGATCCATGTCTCGAAGAACTCTGTTGATGATGAGTGTTGTTTGAAGGGTCCCGTTATGGAGAACACAAATTCTTTGCAGGCGACGATTCGGACTGAGACCGGCAAGGGTGCCTGCCGCCGCATGCGCGCGGCGGGCAAGATCCCGGCTGTTGTCTACGGTCCCAACTTCGAGGCCTTGAGCTTGTCGGTGGATCCGGAGGCCCTGGCCGAGCGGCTCCTTGGCGATTACGGGCGCAACGCGCTCTTCCGCCTTGAGATCGAGGGCCACGACGCGGCGCCTCCGGTGGTGCGGGTCACGACCTACGATCGTGATCCGGTCAGGCGGACGATCAAGCACGTGGACTTCGAGGTGATCGACGAGGATAAGACCCTCAAGATCAAGGTCCCGCTCAAGCTTGAGGGCAAGCCCGTGGGCGTGACGCGCGGCGGCGTGCTTCGTCAGATCCGCTACGATGTCATGATCCTGACCAAGCCGGCCAACGTCCCGAAGGCGCTGGTGGCTGACATCAGCAAGCTGCGGATCGGTCACATGCACCGCATCAGCGAGGTCGCCCCGCCGGAGAACGTCAAGGTGCTCTTTGACGACAACTTCAGCATCGCGACCGTCTTCGTGCCGCGCGGCGTCACGGCGTCGGAAGAAGAGGAAGGGGGCGGGGAGGCCTGACAGGCGCCTCGCCGGGTTGTCTCCGCCGGGGGCGGTTGGGTGTAATGGCCAGGCAGCAGTCCATAGACCAGGTCGCCGACGGCGCGGCCTTGCTGGTCGGCCTCGGCAACCCTGGGCCGCGATACGAGCAGACGCGCCATAACATCGGCTTCATGCTCGTGGATCTCCTGGCGGCGCGCCACGGCGTGGACATCACGCGCGAGCGCTTCAAGGCGCAGCTCGGCCAGGGCTTGATGGGCGCGAAACGCCTTATCTGCCTCAAGCCTCAGACCTTCATGAACCTCTCCGGGCAGTCGGTCGGGCACGCCCTGTCCTTCTTTGCCCTGGAGCCGGCCTCCGTCATCGTCGCCCACGACGACATCGATCTGCCCTTCGGGGCCGTGAGGGTCAAGTTCGGCGGCGGCGCAGGGGGCCACAAGGGGCTGCGCAGCCTCGATGAGCTCATCGGGGGGCCCGGCTATTTCCGCGTTCGACTGGGGGTGGGTCGACCCGAATTCGGCGACGTGAGCGATTACGTCCTGCAGCGCTTCGACCCGGTCGAGGCTGCCTCGCTGGGCGACATGCTCGAGGTCGCCGCCAACGTGTTCGAGTCGCTATTGGCCGAGGGGCTCAAGGCGACACAAAACCGCTACCACGGGGAGACCCCTCGCGGCGCGGTGATCTGAGATGTCAACGAAAGGACGTGTCATGCCCTGACGGGCAATTTGATTGTGGTTGAGGAGGGATAATCTTGGATACTCAGACTTTGATCTACGCCGTGCCAGCGGCGGGCGTGCTGGCGCTGATCTTTGCGTACTGGAAGGCCACCTGGATCGGCAAGCAGCCTCCGGGCACCGAGAAGATGATCGAGATCGCGGCCGCCATCCGCGAAGGCTCCATGGCCTTCCTGGCGCGCGAGTACAAGGTGCTCTCGATCTTCGTCGTCGTCGTGGCCGCGGCGCTGGCCTTCATCAACCTCGATGACCCCAACTCCAGCCCCCTGATCGCCGTCTCCTTCATCGTCGGCTCGATCTGCTCGGGCCTGGCGGGCTTCTTCGGCATGCGGGTCGCCACGGTGGCCAACGTGCGCACGACGAACGCGGCGCGCGAGGGCCTCTCCCAGGCCCTCCAGGTCGCCTTCTCCGGCGGCGCGGTCATGGGCATGTGCGTCGTCGGCTTGGGCCTGCTTGGCCTGGGCGGCCTGACGATCGCCTTCCAGTTCATCTTCCCCGTGGACATGAGCAACGCCGTCACCGGCATGCAGGTCACCACCCGGATCATCAACATCATCGCGGGCTTCTCGCTCGGCGCCTCCTCCATCGCCCTCTTCGCCCGCGTCGGCGGCGGCATCTACACCAAGGCCGCTGACGTCGGCGCCGACCTCGTCGGC